>NZ_JAKKOM010000033.1:0-58854 GCF_021739525.1 Klebsiella sp. 2019SCSN059
TTTCGTCCGAGGACGTTAAGAATCCATGTCACTTTGAGTGCCCACACAGATTGTCTGATAAATTGTTAAAGAGCAGTTGCGACGCGCTTTAGCGCTCTGTCGCGAGGTGGCGTATATTACGCTTTCCTCTTTCAGAGTCAACCCGTTTTTCAGGATTTTTCTCTTCAACCGAACCGGCTGTTTGTGTGAAGTGATTCACATCCGCCGTGTCGATGGAGGCGCATTATAGGGAGCCCGCCGGGAATGACAAGCGGAAAAATACAATCTTATTTCAACCGCTCATCTTTTATACGCAACGCTTATTTTTGCTGCTTTTTAATCGCCGCCGGCAGCTCGGTCAGGCTATTTAGCACCCAATCCGCGGCTTTTTCCGCTTCTTCAGTAACAGGCTTACCGGTACGCACCAGCACTTTAGTACCGACATCAGCGGCCGCTGCAGCCTGCATATCTTCCAGTTTGTCCCCTACCATATAGGAAGCGGCCATATCGATATGCAGATAATCGCGGGCGGAGATCAGCATCCCCGGATGCGGTTTACGGCAATCACAGGTCTGACGGTACTCCTCAACCGCACCCTGCGGGTGATGCGGGCAATAATAGATACCGTCCAGATCGACGCCACGGTCTGCCAGAGACCAGTCCATCCATTCAGTCAGCGTTTCAAACTGGGCTTCGGTAAATTTACCGCGAGCAATACCGGACTGGTTAGTGACCAGCACCAGCGCGTAGCCCATCTCTTTGAGCTCGCGCATTGCGTCAATGACGCCATCGATAAATTCAAAATTGTCGATTTCGTGGACGTAGCCATGATCGACATTAATGGTGCCGTCACGGTCGAGAAAAATTGCGGGTACTGACTTTGCCACCGGTTTGCTCCTGAAAAAGGCTAGTGCCGTTAGTATCGCATGTTTCCGCATGCAAGAAAGTGCTCATTATAAAGAGTCAGATTGATTTAGACGTCTGGATGCCTTAACATCCATTTCATTGCCAGGCATCGCCTGGATACGGCAGAAGAAAATGCCACGGCAAACGGCTAAACGATAATAAATAACTGATGATTAAACTTTCCAATATCACCAAAGTGTTCCAGCAGGGGAATCGCAGCATTCAGGCGCTGAACAATGTCAGCCTGCATGTCCCTGCCGGACAAATTTACGGCGTCATCGGTGCCTCAGGCGCCGGTAAAAGTACGCTGATTCGCTGCGTTAACCTGCTGGAGCGCCCGACCGAGGGCAGCGTACAGGTTGACGGTCAGGAACTGACTGCGCTGTCGGAAAAAGAGCTAACCCGCGCTCGCCGTCAGATTGGCATGATTTTCCAGCATTTTAACCTGCTGGCATCCCGCACCGTTTTCGGCAACGTAGCGTTACCCCTGGAGCTGGATAACACGCCGCAGGCAGAAATCAAACGCCGTGTGACGGAGCTGCTGGATCTTGTCGGCCTGGGCGATAAGCACGACAGCTATCCGGCTAATCTCTCCGGCGGCCAGAAACAGCGTGTCGCCATTGCCCGCGCGCTGGCCAGTAACCCCAAGGTGCTGCTGTGCGATGAAGCCACCAGCGCCCTGGATCCGGCCACCACCCGTTCCATTCTCGAACTGCTGAAAGACATTAACCGTCGTCTGGGGCTGACCATCCTGCTGATCACCCACGAAATGGATGTGGTGAAACGCATCTGCGACTGCGTGGCGGTGATTAGCAACGGCCAGTTGATTGAACAGGACACGGTGAGCGAAGTCTTCTCCCATCCGAAGACGCCGCTGGCCCAGCAGTTTATTCAGTCGACGCTGCACCTGGATATTCCTGATGACTACCAGGCGCGCCTGAAACCTACCGCCACAGCGGATAGCGTACCGATGCTGCGCATGGAATTTACCGGCCACTCCGTCGATGCGCCGCTGCTTTCTGAAACCGCGCGTCGCTTCAACGTGAATAACAACATTATTAGCGCGCAGATGGATTATGCCGGCGGGGTGAAGTTCGGCATCATGCTGACCGAAATGCACGGTACACAGGAAGACACTCAGGCGGCTATCGCCTGGCTGCAGGAACATCATGTAAAAGTAGAGGTATTGGGTTATGTCTGAGGCAATGATGTGGCTGCTCTTGCGCGGCGTATGGGAAACGCTGGCAATGACCTTTGTCTCCGGCTTCTTCGGTTTTGTCCTTGGTCTGCCGGTGGGCGTGCTGCTGTACGTGACCCGTCCGGGGCAAATCGTCGCCAATGCTAAACTGTACCGGACCCTGTCGGCGCTGGTGAACATTTTCCGCTCCATCCCGTTCATTATCCTGCTGGTCTGGATGATCCCGTTTACCCGCGTGATCGTCGGCACCTCAATCGGCCTGCAGGCGGCGATCGTGCCGTTGACGGTGGGCGCCGCGCCGTTTATCGCTCGCATGGTGGAGAACGCCCTGCTGGAGATCCCGACCGGCCTTATCGAAGCCTCCCGGGCGATGGGCGCCACGCCGCTGCAGATCGTGCGTAAGGTTCTGCTGCCTGAAGCGCTGCCGGGTCTGGTCAACGCCGCCACCATCACCCTGATCACCCTGGTGGGCTATTCCGCCATGGGCGGCGCGGTGGGCGCCGGCGGTCTGGGGCAGATTGGTTATCAGTATGGCTATATCGGCTACAACGCCACCGTAATGAATACCGTACTGGTATTGCTGGTTATTCTGGTTTATTTAATTCAATTCTCTGGCGATCGCATCGTCCGGGCTGTGACTCATAAATAACGTTATTGGCAGACAACACTCATTCTTACAGGAAGGAAATAACATGGCCTTTAATTTCAAAACCTTTGCGGCAGTTGGTGCGTTAATCGGTTCTCTGGCGCTGGTGGGTTGCGGTCAGGATGAAAAAGATCCGAATCATATTAAAGTCGGCGTTATCGTCGGGGCGGAGCAGCAGGTCGCTGAAGTCGCGCAGAAAGTGGCAAAAGAGAAGTATGGCCTTGACGTTGAGCTGGTGACCTTCAACGATTACGTTCTGCCGAACGAAGCGCTGAGCAAAGGCGATATCGACGTCAACGCCTTCCAGCATAAACCGTATCTCGACCAGCAGATTAAAGACCGCGGCTACAAGCTGGTGGCTGTCGGCAACACCTTCGTCTACCCGATCGCGGGTTACTCGAAGAAAATCAAATCGCTGGACGAACTGCAGCCGGGCTCGCAGATCGCCGTCCCTAACGATCCGACCAACCTCGGTCGTTCTCTGCTGCTGCTGCAGCAGGTGGGCCTGATCAAACTGAAGGACGGCGTAGGCCTGCTGCCGACCTCGCTGGATATCGTCGAGAACCCGAAAAACCTGAAGATTGTTGAACTGGAAGCGCCGCAGCTGCCGCGTTCTCTTGACGACGCGCAGATTGCGCTGGCCGTTATCAACACCACTTACGCCAGCCAGATTGGCCTGACCCCGGCGAAAGACGGCATCTTTGTTGAAGGGAAAGAGTCGCCGTACGTGAACCTGATCGTGGCGCGTGAAGACAATAAAGATGCTGAGAATGTGAAAAAATTCGTTCAGGCTTACCAGAGCGATGAAGTTTACGAAGCAGCAAACAAGATCTTTAACGGCGGCGCAGTGAAAGGCTGGTAATCTTTTCTCACCGTAATATCATTCAGGACGGGCTTCACGCCCGTCTTGTCATTTATGCAAGCACCTGATTCAATAACGCCCTGTTTTTTATTCATTGAGGAAATACTATGCGTGCTTTACCGGTCTGTTTGTTAGCACTCATGTTAAGCGGTTGTTCCATGCTAAGCAGATCTCCCGTTGAACCTGTTCAAAGCACTGCAACTCCCCCGGTTAAATCGGAGCCGAGCAAACCACGCGCAACCCGTCCGGCGCCGGTACGTATTTATACCGATGCGTCAGAGCTGGTAGGTAAACCATTCCGCGATCTGGGGGAAGTGTCTGGCGAGTCCTGCCAGGCCTCGAATCAGGATTCTCCGCCGAATATCCCTACCGCCCGCAAGCGCCTGCAGATTAATGCCGCACGTATGAAAGCCAATGCTGTCCTGCTGCACCGCTGCGAAGTGACCAGCGGCACCCCAGGCTGCTACCGTCAGGCGGTTTGTCTGGGCTCGGCGCTTAACGTCTCGGCGCAATGAGTGCATTTCAGTTCGCGCAGATAGGCGTGATCCGCTCGCCGTATAAAGAGAAGTTTGCCGTACCTCGCCAGCCGGGTCTGGTCAAGCACGGCGGCGGAGAACTCCATCTGATCGCGCCCTACAACCAGGCCGACGCCGTGCGTGGTCTGGAAAGCTTCAGCCATCTGTGGATCCTGTTTGTGTTTCATCAGACCATGGAAGGCGGCTGGCGTCCGACGGTGCGCCCTCCCCGTCTCGGGGGCAACGCGCGTATGGGCGTCTTCGCCACCCGCTCCACCTTTCGCCCCAATCCCATTGGCATGTCTCTGGTTGAGCTGAAGGGCGTTCGCTGTCAGAAAGAGCAGGTGATACTGGAACTCGGCAGCCTCGATCTCGTCGACGGTACGCCGGTGGTCGACATCAAACCCTATCTGCCGTTTGCCGAAGCGCTGCCCAACGCGCACGCCAGCTACGCGCAACAGGCGCCGCAGGCGGATCAGGTCGTCAGTTTTACCGCCGACGTCGAAACGCAGCTTTTGCATCTGGAGAAGCGTTATCCGCACCTGAAGGCGTTTATCCGAGAGGTGCTGGCGCAGGATCCGCGTCCGGCCTACCGTAAGGAGGAAGAGGCAGGCAAAAATTACGCCGTCTGGCTGCTGGATTTCAACGTCCGCTGGCGGGTGACTGCCTCCGGTTTTGAAGTCTTTGCCCTCGAAGCGCGCTAATTTTATTTTCCTCTCTTTTGGCATCTTTGCCACACTGGTAAACTAAACCACTTTTTTTGTTTCAGGCTGGGCAACCAGCCTGTTCCGCTCGTTTAACTGGAACCGTTACAACATGCGTACTAGCCAATATCTGCTCTCCACTCTGAAGGAGACACCTGCCGACGCCGAGGTAATCAGCCACCAGCTGATGCTGCGCGCCGGGATGATCCGCAAGCTGGCCTCCGGGTTATACACCTGGCTGCCGACCGGCGTGCGCGTCCTGAAAAAAGTCGAAAACATCGTGCGTGAAGAGATGAACAACGCCGGTGCGATCGAGGTGTTAATGCCGGTCGTTCAGCCATCTGAACTGTGGCAGGAGAGCGGTCGCTGGGAGCAGTACGGCCCGGAACTGCTGCGCATAGCCGATCGTGGCGATCGTCCGTTCGTCCTCGGTCCAACCCACGAAGAGGTCATCACCGATCTGATCCGCAACGAGCTGAACTCCTATAAGCAGCTGCCGCTGAACTTCTATCAGATCCAGACCAAATTCCGCGACGAAGTGCGCCCGCGTTTCGGCGTGATGCGCTCCCGCGAATTCCTGATGAAAGATGCGTACTCTTTCCATACTTCGCAGGAATCGCTGCAGGAAACCTACGATGCGATGTACGCCGCTTACAGCAAAATCTTCAGCCGTATGGGGCTGGATTTCCGCGCGGTACAGGCTGATACCGGCTCCATCGGCGGCAGCGCCTCTCATGAATTCCAGGTGCTGGCGCAGAGCGGCGAAGACGATGTGATCTTCTCCGACAGCTCCGACTACGCGGCAAACATCGAATTTGCGGAAGCCGTTGCGCCGAAAACGCCGCGCGCGGACGCCACCCAGGAGTTGACCCTGGTCGACACGCCGAACGCCAAAACCATCGCCGAGCTGGTTGAGCAGTTCAACCTGCCGATCGAAAAAACCGTGAAAACCCTGCTGGTGAAAGCGGTTGAAGATAGCGCTTCCCCGCTGGTTGCCCTGCTGGTGCGCGGCGATCACGAGCTGAACGAAGTGAAAGCGGAAAAACTGCCGCAGGTCGCCAGCCCGCTGACCTTCGCCACCGAAGAAGAGATCCGCGCCCTGGTGAAAGCCGGTCCGGGCTCCCTGGGTCCGGTGAACCTGCCGGTGCCGGTGATTATCGACCGTACTGTGGCGGTGATGAGCGATTTCGCCGCCGGCGCCAACATCGACGGCAAACACTATTTCGGCATCAACTGGGACCGCGATGTCGCCACGCCGGAAGTCGCTGACATCCGTAACGTCGTTGCCGGCGATCCGAGCCCGGACGGCAAAGGTACCCTGCTTATCAAGCGCGGTATCGAAGTGGGTCATATCTTCCAGCTGGGGACGAAGTACTCCGAGGCGATGAAAGCCGCGGTCCAGGGCGAAGATGGCCGCAACCAGATCCTGACCATGGGTTGCTATGGTATCGGGGTCACTCGCGTGGTGGCGGCGGCGATTGAGCAGAACTTTGACGATCGCGGTATTGTCTGGCCGGATGCGATTGCGCCGTTCCAGGTGGCGATCCTGCCGATGAACATGCATAAATCTTACCGTGTGCAGGAGCTGGCGGAGAAACTGTACGCCGAGCTGAGCGCCCAGGGTATTGAAGTGCTGATGGACGATCGTAAAGAGCGTCCGGGCGTGATGTTCGCCGATATGGAGCTGATCGGTATCCCGCACACCATCGTGCTGGGCGATCGTAACCTCGACAACGACGATATCGAATACAAGTATCGTCGCAACGGTGAGAAGCAGCTGATCAAGACCGGGGATATTGTGGAATATCTGGTTAAAGCGATAAAAGGCTAATCACCCAACTCAGGGCCCTGAACGGATGTCAGGGCCTTTTTTTTACAAGGACTGTACCCATGACTGCACCTCTCCTCAGCAGCGGGCTGCTTACCTCCGCCCTGCTCCTGCTTACCGCCTGCACTGTAGACGTCGGCCGCAGCGCCCCTTCCGCATCCGCTATCGATGGCCGCTCACCGCCATGGGCTGTCACCCTCCAGCGTCAAAGCTCGATTGCCGGCAGCGGACTGCGCGAAATCGCCGAAAACGACCTTCATTCCGGCGACCTGCTTTTCCCGCGCAGGAGCCGGACAATCAGTGTCCGCAGTCCTTCCCAGGAATAAATTTGCCAGCCTGATCCGTCATCAGCGTTTTCATCATTTCGCCGGTATCCGGGTTCGCCTCGAGGGTAAAGTGCCCCTCCACCACCAGCAGCACCGGACGTGAATCATTGCCGCGGGCAGCGGCATAATCCCGCTCAAGCTGGGCATTATTCGCCACCGCGACGCGTTTACCGGTCGCGCAATCAGTAAAGGTTGCCGCATCGGCCATATAGAAGTACATACCACGCATCGCCATCGGGGTGGTCGGCAGGCTGGCCTTCACCGGCTCCAGGGTATAGTTGAGGGGAGACTGAATGGGGCTCCCGTTGCGGTCGAGCATCTCCAGCTTGTCGCCCTTCGCGCGAAAGTACGATTTTTCGCCCTTGCTGTTGGTCAGTACCAGCTTATCCGCCGTACGCGCCCAGGTGCCGTAAGAGGCAAAGGAGGATGGTTCACGACGCGCGCCCTGGTAGTGCTCATTCATCACCCAGGTGCCGTCTTTTTCCAGGAACAGCGAGGTGTCGATGCCTTCGCAATCCGCGCAAGGCAGCACCCCGCGCCAGCTTTGCTGCATCGGCTTGAGCTCTTCCATCGCCGCCGGCTGGACCGTGTCAGTTTCGGCGCGATGGTTACAACCAAACAGCGCGAACAGCGAACAGGCCGCTATCACGGAGAATATGATTTTCTTCACTCTACTTTCCTTATGATCCATTCCACCCGTTCGCCGACGCCTTCACTGGCGAACTTTCCCACGCAGCGCCTTCACTGGCGAACTTTCCCACGCAGCGCCTTGACTGAGGACTTTTGCGCCTTGGAAGCAAGGCGTCGCTCTTTGGATGCCCGAGTCGGTCGCGTCTCCCGGCGACTTTTTTGCACTGCGGTCAATTCTTTGATAAGGGCCACCAGCCGGGCGATCGCCGCTTCGCGGTTCATCTCCTGACTGCGATATTCCTGAGCCTTAATGATAACCACACCGTCAGCAGAAATTAAGTGGTGGCTGGCGGCGAGCAGGCGCTCTTTGTAAAACGCCGGCAGGCTCGAGGCTTTAATATCGAAGCGCAGATGGATCGCGGTCGACGCTTTGTTCACGTGCTGGCCCCCGGCCCCCTAGGCGCGAATACCTTCCAGCGTGATCTCGTTATCGGCAATGGCCACGCTGCGGCTGATAGTAATCATGCCGGCCCTTGCCAGGCGGTAAGCTGAATTTCCAGATTATTCTGAGCATCGGACAACCAGATGCTCCCCTCCTGCAAAGTGGCCTGCAGCGTCATCGTGCGGTCGGCAAAAGCGCTAAGCTGCGCCAGCTGTGCATCATCAAGATACCAGATAGTCAGCTTCGGGTACGCCGCAAGCTTGTTCTGATTCTGCTGCCACCAGATTTCAGCCGCCCGGCTGTTATAGGCAAACAACGCCACCGCCTGCGCCCGCGAGCAGGCTTTCTTGAGACGTTTCTCGTCCGGCAGCCCCAGCTCGATCCACAGATCAACCCCGAGATGATCGTTAAGCAGCCACAGCTCCGGCTCGTCGTCTGACGAGAGGCCGCGCGTAAACTGCAGCCGCTCATCGGCATATTTGATCCACGCCAGCAGGCGCAGCATCATGCGCTCCTGGGTTTCCGATGGGTGCTGCGCCAGCGTCAGGTTAGCATCCAGAAACTGGTTGCGATCCAGATCGGCTACATTCACCGCGGCTTTATATATCGTCGCTTTCAGCGCCATGAACAAACTCCTGAAAAAAATGGCGTACATTGTAGCGAAACTGGCGACAAAAGGCTGTCAGCAATCGCAGCAACCTGTTTCATCCTGCTGAAATTGCTTAAATGACTATGATATAGTTCCCTTGCTAAACAGAGTTTATCTTCGTAGGCTTAAACTTGCATCCCACGGTTGAGTCAGAACGCTGACAGGAGGGCATGTGGACCACTATTGTGAGTTAATACGCAAGCGGTATGCGGAAATAGCCAGCGGAGACTTAGGGTATATCCCGGATGCGCTGGGTTGCGTGTTGAAAGTATTGAATGAGATTGCGGCGGATGAGGCCCTTTCGGAGTCAGTCAGGGAAAAGGCCGCTTATGCGGCAGCAAACTTACTGGTGAGCGATTATGTCAATGAATGATACTTATCAACCCATTAACTGCGATGATTACGACAACCTGGAGCTGGCCTGCCAGCATCACCTGGTGCTGACGCTGGCGCTGAAGGATGGCGAACAGCTGCAGGCGAAGGCCAGCGATCTAATCTCGCGTAAAAATATCGAGTATCTTGTGGTCGAACTCGCCGGCAACGTCCGCGAGCTGCGCCTGGATAAAATCGCCAGCTTCAGTCACCCGGAAATCGGCACCGTGGTGGTGAGCGAATCCTGAATCAAAACGGGCTTAACCGCCCGTTTTCCTCCACGCCAGACTGATCCCTTCCCCGTCTTTGACTTCACCTTCGTTAGTCACAAACAGATCGTCCGCTGCGGCAATCGGCGTTTCGCCGTAAAACAGCAGCGGCGTGGTGTCTCGTCGCCACGGAGCAACGCCCAGCTCCTGCCAGATCTTCTTCAGCTTACGGCCGCCATGACGCCCGACGATATGCAGATGGCCGCTGGCGCGAAAGCGGACGGTGACTGGCTCATCCGCCGGGGGCGGGCGCAGCCTGCCGCCCGGCTGCAGCACCAGCTCACCAAGACCGTCCGCCAGCCGCAGCGGTTGGCGCCAGTCTTTCCAGCGCTGGACGCTGTCCGTCTGCCCGGGTACATATCTCACCCAGTACAAGCGCTGCTGAAAACGGCGGACGGTAAATTCCCCCAACCGCAGGCAGGGGCTGGCATCTTCCCGCGCCAGCGCCACCTCGTGCCAGAGGCGCTCAGGCACCTCGCGGGCCGGCATCGGCGCCTGCTGCCCGGCGAGCCAGCGACGCAGCAACGCCGCGCGGCGGGGAGAACTCATCGACGTCAGCGGCGCGATAGCCAGTGACCCGTCTTCGGCCACCAGCGACGCCAGCTCCGCCGCCAGCATCTCGTCCAGCAGCTGCTCCTGCTCGGCGCATAGGCTGGCGCTGCGGGCGACGGCCTCGCTAAAGTGCAGCCAGCGCTCACGCAGCACCGGGATCACCCGCAGGCGCAGGAAGTTGCGGTCATAGGTATCGTCCTGATTACTCTCATCTTCAATCCACGACAGCTGGTGGGCGAGCGCCCACTGGCGCAGCGATTCCCGGGTTTCATTGAGGAGAGGACGCAGCAGTCGACTGCCGGCAAAGGGAGACGATGGCGCCATCGCCGACAGGCCGGTCGGACCGCTGCCGCGTTTTAACGCCAGCAGCAGCGTTTCACACTGATCGTCCTGGTGCTGAGCGGTCACTAACACTTCGCCGGCGCGGAGCGTCTCCTGAAAGGCCTGATAGCGCGCCGCGCGGGCATGGGCCTCGACGCCCAGGCCGCCCCGGGCTAACGTCACGCGATGCACCGCCAACGGCACCTGCCACTGCTGGCAAATTTGCCGACAATGCGCCACCCAGTCGTCTGCGTGGGCGCTAAGGCCGTGATGAACATGCACCGCCCGCAGCGTCAGAGAGGGATCCTGTTCCCGCAGCAGCACCAGCTGATGCAGGAGAACCGTCGAGTCCAGACCGCCGCTGAAGGCCACCAGCAGCTGGCGATGGGGATGAAGCGTATGCGCAATGTTAGCCGTCATAACCACAAACATACCGAGAAGTGATGGCCCGGCACGTTACCGGGCCAGGGTCGCGCTGGCAAGGTTTACTGCTGATATATTTCCAGCGGCAGGTCGTCCGGATCGCTAAAGAAGGTAAAGCGTTTACCGGTAAAGGGATCGACGCGAATCGCTTCGCACTCCACGCCATGCGCCGTCAGGTGCGCCACCGCAGCGTCGATATCATCCACGCTAAAGGCCAGATGACGCAGCCCGCACGCTTCCGGACGACTGGGTCGGGCCGGCGGAAACGGGAACGAGAACAGCTCAATCACATACTCGCCGTTGAGCGCCAGATCGCCCTTCCAGGAGTCACGTTCGGCGCGATAAAACTCGCTTTGCAGCATAAACCCCAGAATATCGCAATAGAACGCTTTACTGCGGGCGTAGTCAGTCGCAATGATGGCAATATGGTGAACCCGTTTCAAACCCAGCATGGTCAAACTCCTTCTGTTAAGCCAGCCACGTTACTCGTGCGCGCCGTTAACGCGCAAGCCTTTCGTCATTTTTTAAGACTCGTACCCGATACACGCCGTCCTCATCGCGCTTCGCGCCGTGAATATCGGTCTCAAACCCAGGGTAATGACGTCCTATTGAGCAGAGCATCAGTAGGAAGTCGAGCACCGCCCGGCTCTCCTCCGTGATCATCTCTCCCGGCATCAGCAGCGGTACGCCCGGCGGATAAGGGAGGATCATGTTGGCCGAAATTCGGCCCACCAGGTTCTCCAGTTCAATGGTTTCCACCTCACCCTTGATCTGGCGCTGCCAGGCATGATGCGGCGTCATTTTCATTTCCGGCAGGACGTCAAAGGCGCTGAGCATCAGCTGCGGCAGCTGGTGCTGGCGGATCAAGCGGTGGATCCCCTGTGCCAGATCCTGGATCCGCATGTTGCGGTAGAAGTCGGGATCTTCCGCGTACAGATCCGGCAACATATTTTTCACCCGCAGATTGAGATCGTAGGCGCGCTTAAATTCGGTCAGGCCGCGCAGCAGACCCATCGCCCGGGTTTTATCGATACCGATGCTAAAGAGGAACAGCAGGTTGTAGGGGCCCGTTTTCTCCACCACCACGCCCCGCTCGTCGAGGAACTTCGCCACCAGCGCCGCCGGGATCCCCTCTTCATCCATATTCCCCTGCTCGTCCATACCCGGCGTCAGAATGGTGACTTTCACCGGATCGAGGTACATATGATCCGCATCGGCATCTTTGAAACCGTGCCAGTCATCGCCCGGCGCCACCGGCCAGCACTCGGCTTTATCCACCGCTTCCGGCTGCCAGATATCAAAGAACCAGCCGTCCGACTCCTCGCGCAGTCGCTGCACCTCTTTGCGGAAATCCAGCGCCCGCTCAATGGAGCGCTGGATCAGGCGCTTACCGGAGTTACCGCGCAGCATCGCCGCCGCGGTCTCAATCGACGCGACGATGGGATAGCTCGGCGACGTAGAGGTATGCATCATAAAGGCTTCATTAAAGGTCTCTTCATCATAGTTGCCCTTAATGTGGATCAGCGAGGCCTGCGACAGCGCGGCCAGCATCTTGTGCGTCGACTGCGTCTCGAAAATGACTTTTCCGGGGATCCGCTCACCGCTCATGCCGCTTTTCCCCTGATATATCGGATGGAAATGGGTATACGGCACCCAGGCGGAATCGAAATGGATCGACGGGACGTCGAGCGTCTCTTTAAGCCAGGTGGTGTTGTAGAGCAGCCCATCGTAGGTGGAGTTGGTGATCACCGCATGCACTGGCCACTGCGCCCCGCCCGTGTCGCGCACTTTCTGCTGAATACTGTCGCGGGTAAACTCGCGCCGGGGGATACCGCCGAGGATCCCTAACGCATTGCGGGTCGGCTTCAGCCACAGGGGAACCACATCGCTCATCATCAGCAGGTGGGCCAGCGATTTGTGACAGTTACGGTCAATCAGCAGGGTACTGCCGGCGGGCGCCGAGTACATACCGACAATTTTATTGGACGTCGAGGTACCGTTGGTCACCATATAGCTTTGCTCGGCGCCAAAGGCGCGAGCGATATACTCCTCCGCCTCCAGATGCGGGCCGGTATGATCCAGCAGGGAGCCCAGCTCGGTGACCGAAATCGAGACATCCGCCTTCAGCGTATTCCCGCCAAAGAAATCATAGAACAGGCAGCCCACCGGGCTTTTCTGATAGGCGCTACCGCCCATATGACCCGGCGTACAGAAGGTATATTTCCCCTCCTGCACATAGTTAAACAGCGCGCGGGTAAATGGCGGGGTGATATTGTCCAGGTACTCGCGGGTATACTGCCCGATGCGGGTGGCGATCTCTTCGGAGAGTCCCAGCGCATATTCGAAGAACCACAGCGTCATGCGCAGATCCTGACTGCTGACGTCCATCGTCGAGTGGGCGTTAATAAAGGCGTACAGAGGCAGATATTCATTGAGCTGGTTAATATCGCTGCACAGATCGACGCTGTACTCATCCCAGTCGAAGATCACGCCGCAGATGCGCGGGTTGTGCTCGATAAACTGCAGCAGGTCGGCGCTATTTTGCGGCCAGATGGTCTGAAAGCCCTGGCGCTGCAGCGCCGCTTCCAGTTCTTTGATCGGCTCGTCTTTGTGGTAGACGCCGTGAGGCCCCATGATGGCGATGATATTCACGCTTTCCTCCTGGTATTCACCTAAGCCCAGCATCATAGCAATCCCCTGGGCGCATCGCACATAAAAAAAGGGCCGGAAAATCCGGCCCTTAGTGTTTTGCGCTAGCGGAAAACTTAGGCGTAACCGTAGCTCATCAGACGTTGATAGCGGCGGTTCAGCAGCTCTTCTTCGCTGAGAAGATCGAGATCGGCCAGGTCCGCCAGCAGCTGCGCTTTCAGGCTTGCCGCCATCGCTTCCGGGTTGCGGTGGGCGCCGCCCAGCGGTTCCGGAACGATAGAATCGATCAGCTTCAGCTCTTTCAGACGCGGGGCGATAATGCCCATCGCTTCCGCAGCCAGCGGCGCTTTATCCGCGCTCTTCCACAGAATGGAGGCGCAGCCTTCCGGCGAAATCACCGAATAGGTGCTGTACTGCAGCATATTGACCTTGTCACCCACGCCAATCGCCAGCGCGCCGCCGGAGCCGCCTTCGCCGATCACGGTGCAGATAACCGGCACGCTCAGACGCGACATCTCACGCAGGTTGCGGGCAATCGCTTCCGACTGGCCGCGCTCTTCCGCGCCGACGCCCGGGTAGGCGCCCGGGGTGTCGATAAAGGTGATGATCGGCATTTTAAACCGCTCAGCCATCTCCATCAGGCGCAGCGCTTTGCGGTAGCCTTCCGGGGCCGGCATACCAAAGTTGCGACGAATTTTTTCTTTGGTTTCGCGACCTTTCTGGTGGCCGATGATCATCACCGGACGACCGTCAAGACGCGCGATACCGCCGACAATCGCTTTATCGTCAGCGAAGGCGCGGTCACCGGCCAGTTCGTCAAATTCGTCGAACGCCAGGCGGACATAATCCAGGGTGTAAGGACGGCGCGGGTGGCGCGCCAGTTGCGCAACCTGCCATGCACCGAGATCGGCGAAGATTTTGCGCGTCAGCTCTACGCTTTTCTCGCGCAGACGATGCACCTCTTCGTCGATGTTAATATCCAGTTTCTCATCCTGACGGCTTACCGCAGTCAGGGAATCGATTTTCGCTTCCAGCTCTGCAATCGGCTGTTCAAAATCTAGGAAATTCAGACTCATAGTATTCCTGTATTAGTCAAACTCCAGTTCCACCTGCTCCGAGCCGATAAGGCCACGCAGATCGTTGAGTAAACGATCGCTCGGAGAGACGCGCCATGTTGCGCCGAAACGCAACCGCGCGCGTGCATCCGCCCTCTGATAGTAGAGGTGCACTGGAATGGTTCCCGAACGGTGGGGTTCCAGAGACTGACGGAGTCGGTTTAAAAGCTGGTCATCAATTTGCCTGTCCGTCAGCGAGATAGCAAGCCCGCGAGCATATTTTTCCCGGGCTTCGTCAATGTCCATGACTTCACGGGCGGTCATTTTAAGCCCCCCGCTAAAGTCATCAAAGCTGACCTGTCCGCTGACGATAAGTATGCGGTCTTTTTCCAGCAACTGCTGATATTTATCCAGCGCGTCGGTGAATAACATCACCTCCAGCCGCCCGGAACGGTCATCCAGGGTACAGATGCCGATACGATTGCCGCGCTTGGTGACCATTACCCGCGCCGCAATCACCAGCCCCGCCGCCGTGGTCACTTTTCCACGATCGGTCGGATGCATGTCTTTGAGCCTCACGCCGCCGACGTAGCGCTCAATCTCTTTCAAATACTGGTTAATCGGGTGCCCGGTCAGGTACAGCCCCAGGGTCTCCCTTTCACCATCCAGCACCACCTGCTCAGGCCACGGCTGGCAGCTGGCGTAGGACTGTTCAATCTGCTCAGGCTCTTCCGCCAGCACGCCGAACATATCGGCCTGGCCGATGGCCTCGGCTTTGGCGTGCTGATCGGCGGCTTTCAGCGCATCGCCCAGTGAATTCATCAGCGCCGCGCGATGCGGACCGAGACGATCGAACGCCCCGGACATAATCAGTTTTTCCAGCACCCGACGGTTGAGCTTTTTAATATCGGTCCGCGCACAAAGGTCGAACAGCTCGCGGAAATAACCGCCGTTGTTACGCGCCTCAATGATCGCTTCGATCGGCCCTTCGCCGACGCCCTTGATGGCGCCGATACCGTAGACGATCTCGCCGTCGTCGTTGACGTGGAAATGGTACAGGCCGGAGTTAATATCCGGGGGCAAAATTTTCAGCCCCATACGCCAGCACTCGTCCACCAGGCCAACGACCTTCTCGGTGTTGTCCATATCGGCGGTCATTACCGCCGCCATAAACTCAGCCGGATAGTGCGCCTTAAGCCACAGCGTCTGGTAAGAAACCAGCGCGTATGCGGCGGAGTGCGATTTGTTAAACCCGTAACCGGCGAATTTCTCCACCAGGTCGAAGATTTTCATCGCCAGCTCGCCATCAACGCCGTTTTTCTTCGCCCCATCCTCAAAGATAGAACGCTGCTTGGCCATCTCCTCCGGCTTTTTCTTACCCATCGCACGACGCAGCATATCCGCGCCGCCGAGGGTATAGCCGGACAGCACCTGGGCAATCTGCATGACCTGTTCCTGGTACAGGATGATGCCGTAGGTCGGCTCCAGCACCGGTTTCAGGCTTTCATGCTGCCACTGTACGTCCGGATACGAGATCTCTTCGCGGCCGTGCTTACGGTCGATAAAGTTATCTACCATCCCCGACTGCAGCGGGCCCGGGCGGAACAGGGCCACCAGCGCGATCATATCTTCGAAGCAGTCCGGCTGCAGGCGTTTAATCAGATCTTTCATGCCGCGCGATTCAAGCTGGAAGACCGCGGTGGTTTCCGAGCGCTGCAGCATGTCGAAGCTTTTCTTGTCATCCAGCGGGATGGCGGCGATATCCAGCGGCCCTTCGCCGTTCTTCTCACGGCGCTTGTTAATCATCTCCAGCGCCCAGTTAATGATAGTGAGCGTACGCAGACCGAGGAAGTCGAATTTCACCAGCCCGGCGTATTCCACGTCGTTCTTGTCAAACTGGGTAACCGGATGCAGCCCCTGCTCATCGCAATACAGCGGGGCGAAGTCGGTGATTTTGGTCGGCGCGATAACCACGCCGCCCGCATGCTTACCGGCGTTTCGCGTCACCCCTTCCAGCTTACGCGCCATGTCGATCAGCGCTTTCACTTCTTCGTCCGCCTCGTAGATCTCCGGCAGCTGCGGCTCGGCCTCAAAGGCTTTCGCCAGCGTCATGCCCGGATCGGGCGGCACCAGCTTGGAGATGCGGTCGACAAAGCCGTACGGGTGACCCAGCACGCGGCCCACGTCGCGGATGACCGCCTTCGCCGCCATGGTACCGAAGGTGATGATCTGCGATACCGCGTCGCGGCCATACATATCCGCCACGTGCTCGATAACCTGGTCGCGTTTCTCCATGCAGAAGTCGACGTCGAAGTCGGGCATCGAAACACGTTCCGGGTTGAGGAAACGTTCGAACAGCAGGTCGAATTCCAGCGGGTCAAGATCGGTGATCTTCAGCGCGTAGGCCACCAGCGAGCCGGCGCCGGAACCGCGGCCCGGGCCGACCGGCACGCCGTTATCCTTCGACCACTGGATAAACTCCATCACGATCAGGAAGTAGCCGGGGAAGCCCATCTGGTTGATCACCTGCAGCTCGATATCCAGACGCTCGTCGTATTCCGGCCGGCGCTTCGCGCGCACTTCCGGATCCGGGAAGAGGAATTCCAGCCGCTCTTCCAGACCCTCTTTCGATTTCATTACCAGGAAATCTTCCGTGGTCATATCGCCGGTCGGGAACTGCGGCAGGAAATATTCGCCAAGCCGCACGGTGACGTTGCAGCGTTTGGCGATCTCGACGCTGTTTGCCAGCGCTTCCGGAATATCGGCGAACAGCTCGCACATCTCCTCCTCGCTGCGCATATATTGCTGTGGCGAGTAGTTGCGCGGCCGTTTCGGGTCGTCGAGGGTGAAGCCGTCGTGAATAGCGACGCGGATTTCATGGGCGTCAAAGTCGCCAGTGTCGAGGAAGCGGACATCGTTGGTCGCCACCACCGGCAGACCACGAGCTTCCGCCAGCGCTACGGCGGCATGGAGATAACTCTCTTCATCCTGACGACCGGTGCGGATCAGCTCCAGAAAATAGCGATCCGGGAAATGCTCTTCATAGAAGGAGACGCACTGCTCAACCAGCGGCATGTTGCCGCGGATCAGGCTGACGCCGACGTCGCCTTTACGGCCGCCGGAGAGCAGAATCAGCCCTTCCTGATGTTCCACCAGCCAGTCGCGATCGATCCACGGCCCCAGGGCGCCGTAGCCGCGCTGATAGGCGCGGGAAATCAGCAGAGTCAGGTTCTGGTAGCCGGTGTTGTTCGCCGCCAGCACGGTCAGCTCGGTAAATTCGTCGCCGAGCAGGTCGCACTGCACGTGGAAATCGGCGCCGACGATCGGCTTAATCCCCGCGCCGTGTCCCGTCCCGTAGAACTTCACCAGCCCGCAGAGGTTGGTGAAATCGGTGATTGCTAGCGCTGGCATGCCAAGCGAGGCCGCCTTCTTGACCAGCGGCCCGGTCTTTGCCAGCCCATCGATCATGGAATAGTCGCTGTGCACCCGCAGGTGTACGAAACGTGGTTCAGCCATCTTTAGATCCCGGTGACTTAGTTGGACGCCAGGCCCAGGGCACGCTTCACCGGGCCGAAACTGCGCCGGTGATGCTCTGTTGCGCCGTGTTCCTGCAGCTTCTGCAGGTGAACAGCGGTGGGATAGCCTTTATGCTGGGCAAATCCGTAGTGGGGAAATGCGAGGTCCAGCGTGGCCATTTCGGCGTCACGAGTGACTTTTGCCAGAATAGACGCTGCGCTGATTTCTGCCACCCGGCTGTCGCCTTTCACCACCGCCAGGGAGGGCATCGGTAGCGACGGACAGCGGTTGCCATCGATCAGGACAAACTCGGGCACAATGCTCAGGCCGGCGACGGCGCGCTGCATCGCCAGCATAGTGGCATGCAGGATATTCAGCTCATCGATCTCATGCGGCTCGGCGCGCCCAAGGCTCCAGCACAGCGCTTTCTCTTTAATCTCATCGAAGAGCGCCAGTCGACGCTTCTCGCTGAGTTTTTTGGAATCATTCAGACCCACAATCGGCTTCGCCGGATCGAGGATCACCGCCGCGGTCACCACCGCGCCAACCAGGGGGCCACGCCCGACCTCATCGACGCCGGCAACCAGATGGGTATGCGGATAGACGAACTCCATCATTGTTTTGCTAACTCCAGTACGGCATCCGCCGCCTGCTCATCGGCGTTGCAGCGGATCTGCTGATGCAGCGCGCGGAATGTCTCATGCATCTCATGGCTGGTTTTGCCATCGGCCAGCAGCGGCTGCAGGGCGGCAGCCAGCGCCTGCGGCTCGCACTCATCCTGCAGCAGCTCTTTAACCAGCTCGCGCCCGGCCAGCAGGTTCGGCAACGAGACATAGTCGGTTTTAACCAACCGCTTCGCCAGCCAGAAGGTGAACGGCTTCATGCGATAGCCAACCACCATCGGGCATTTCGCCAGCATACACTCCAGCGCCGCCGTCCCGGAGGCCAGCAGCGCGGCGTCGCTGGCGATCATCGCATCTCGCGCCTGGCCGTCCAGCATATGCACGATCATATCCGGCGCCGTCTCAGCTTTAATTCGCTCAAACTGCTCCCGCCGTTTAGCATTAACCAGCGGCACCACCACCTGCAGATCGGGATAGGTAGCCCGCAGAAGTTGCGCGGTTTTCAGAAAGTCCGCACTGAGCATTTCGACTTCCGCGCCGCGGCTACCGGGCAACAGCGCCAGGCAACGCACGTCGTGCGGGATCCCTAACCGGTCGCGCGCGGCGCCTTTGTCAGGATCCAGCGGCATCGCATCCGCCATGGTATGGCCGATAAAGCGGCAGGGAACGTTAAATTTGTCATAAAACGCTTTTTCGAAAGGCAGAAAGGCCAGCACCAGATCGGTGGATCTGCCGATTTTGAAAACGCGTTTTTGTCGCCAGGCCCAGACCGATGGGCTGACGTAGTGAATGGTTTTGATGCCCTGCTTTTTCAGATTCCCTTCGAGGGTAATATTGAAGTCAGGGGCGTCGATACCGACGAAAACATCGGGACGCAGCTCGCCGAAGCGGCGGGTCAAATCGGCGCGAATATGGAGTAAGCGACGCAGGCGACCGAGCACTTCAACAATACCCATCACCGCCAGCTCTTCCATTTCGTACCAGGCTTCACACCCTTCCGCCTGCATCAGCGGTCCCGCCACGCCGACAAAGCGCGCATTCGGGATGCGTGCTTTGAGGGCGCGGATGAGGCCAGCGCCAAGAATATCGCCGGAGGTTTCTCCGGCGACCAGGGCAATCGTCAGGGGACGCTGTTCAGCCATTAACGAATCAAGCCGCGGGTAGAGCGGGCGAAGAAATCGACAAACGGCTGAACTTCAGGATGCTGAGTCGCCAGTTCGGCGATCTCCGGCTTGGCTTCTTCCAGCGTCTTGCCGCTGCGGTACAGCAGTTTATACGCGTTGCGGATCGCGGTAATCGCTTCCCGGCTGAAGCCGCGGCGTTTCAGGCCTTCGATGTTGACGCCGAACGGCGTCGCGTGGTTGCCCTGGGCAATCACGAACGGCGGAACGTCCTGCGCTACGCCGGAGCAGCCGCCAACCATAACGTGTGAGCCAATGACGCAGAACTGGTGCACCGCAGTCATGCCGCCGATAATGACATAATCATCCAGCGAAACATGGCCCGCGAGCGTCGCGTTATTGGCCAGGATGCAGCGATCGCCAAGCGTACAATCGTGCGCCACGTGGGCGTTGATCATCAGCAGGTTATCGTTGCCCACCTTTGTTAATCCACCGCCCTGTACTGTGCCGCGATGAATGGTGACGCTTTCGCGAATGCGGTTGCGATCGCCAATTTCCACCCGGGTTGGTTCGCCAGCATATTTCAGATCCTGGTTAACTTCGCCGATGGAAGCGAACTGATAGATCTCGTTGTCACGGCCGATTTTGGTGTGGCCGTTAACGACAACGTGAGACTTCAGTACGGTGCCTTCGCCGATTTCGACGTTGGCGCCAACAATACAAAACGGACCAATGTGGACGTTAGCGCCAATCACGGCGCCTTCTTCAACAATGGCGGTAGGATGAACAAAAGCGGTTTTATCAATCACGTATCAGGCCTCCCGGCTACGCGCACACATCATCGTCGCTTCGCAAACCACTTTACCGTCAACCAGCGCAACGCCTTTGAAACGGGTCAGGCCGCGGCGGGTTTTCTCGAAAGTGACTTCCATAATCATCTGATCGCCTGGTACTACCGGGCGTTTGAAACGTGCTTCATCGATACCCGCGAAGTAATACAGCTCGCCTGGTTCCAGTTTTCCAACGCTTTTGAATGCCAGAATCCCGGTGGCCTGCGCCATTGCTTCCAGAATCAGGACGCCCGGCAAAATCGGCTTACCAGGGAAATGCCCCTGGAAAAACGGCTCGTTTACAGAAACATTTTTTACTGCGCGCAGAAAACGACCTTCTTCAAAATCCAGCACGCGGTCTACCAGCAGGAACGGGTAACGGTGAGGCAGAAGTTCCAGAATCTCTTCAATGTGCAGAGTATGAGTGTCAGTAGTCAAAATACTCTTCCTGTCTAAATGTACTAAAAGGCAATAATAACACGGCCTGCGGCAATCTTTTAGCGAATGCAACAGGCCGGAAATGTCATGTGACCAAATGATGAATTAGTCTTGTTGATTAACCTTGCGCTCAATCGCTTTCAGGCGCTTGCTCATCTCGTCAATATTCATCACCAGCGCAGCGGTTTTACGCCACGCCTTGTTCGGCTGCAGCGGAATACCGGAGGAGTATACGCCAGGTTCGCTGATAGGACGCATCACCATCCCCATCCCCGTGACGGTGACCTTATCGCAGATTTCCATATGGCCGTTAATCACGCTGGCGCCGCCAATCATGCAGTAGCGGCCGATTTTCAGGCTGCCTGCCATGATGACACCGCCGGCAACCGCGGTATTGTCGCCAATCACCACGTTATGCGCAATCTGGCACTGGTTATCAATGATAACCCCGTTGCCAATCACGGTATCGTCCAGCGCGCCGCGGTCAATTGTGGTGCAGGCGCCGATCTCCACGCGATCGCCAATAATGACGCGACCCAGCTGCGGGATCTTCACCCAGTTGCCGCGATCGTTGGCGTAGCCGAAGCCATCCGCGCCGATCACCGTGCTGGACTGGATCAGGCAATTCTCGCCGATCTCAATCTCATGGTAAATGGTCACATTGGCCCACAAACGCGAGCCGGCGCCTATTTTCGTATTTTTCCCAACGAAGCAGCCTGCGCCGATGACCACGTTATCGCCCAGCTCTACCCCGGATTCGATAACGGCGTTGGCGCCGATGGCAACGTTGCTACCCAGCTTCGCCGTCGGATCGATAACCGCGCTCGGCGCGATATCCTGTGCCGGCTGCGGCGTGGTATCCAGAATTTGAGCCATGCGCGCGTAGGTCAGGTAGGGATTACGCACTACCAGCGCGGCGCTATGGGCAAAAGGCAAATCATCCTGCGTCATCACAACGGCAGAAGCCTGGCAAGCGGCCAGGTGTTCACGGTACTTAGGGTTGACCATGAAAGTGATTTGGCCCGTTTTCGCGCTCTGCATGGACGCAACGCCGGTGATGACGATATCGCCATCACCGTGTAATTCTGCATCCAACTGCTGCGCAAGATCAGCCAGTCGAATTGAAGGCATTACTTATTTAACCTGTTTCAGCACATCAGCGGTGATGTCTTTTACATCGCTGCTGTTGTATGCAACGGCATTCGCGTCAACCACCAGATCGATGCTCTGATCTTTCGCTACGCTCTGTACGGCAGTCTGGATACGGGTCACCAGTTTGCCACGCTCTTCGTTGGAACGACGAGCGCGATCCTGTTCAAACGCCTGCGCTTTCTGGGAGAAGGTCTGGCGCTGAGCCATCACGTCTTTTTCCAGTTTGGTACGATCGGCGCCCGGCTTCATGGACTGCAGACGCTGCATTTTAGACTGCAGGTCGCCTTCCATACGCTGCAGTTCGCTAGCGCGGCCTTTGAACTCGTTTTCCAGCGTGTTGGAAACGCCAGTTTTCTGGGCAACCTGTTGGAACAGGCTGTTCATGTTCACCAGGGCAATTTTATCTGCCGCCTGAGCGGAAGTTACCATTGCCAAACCCAGACCTGCAGCTAATAACCACTTTTTCACAATAAACTCCTTACCATCCCATGAGTACCCAGGGGTACCGTTATTTGCGTGGCGAGGCGATAAACGCGTTATCGCCTACGGTCAGCGCTATACTGCACTTGCATTCCATTGCCGCCAACAATTACCAGGTTTTACCAATGTTAAACTGGAACTGTTCGGCTTTGTCTCCATCGTACTTTTTGAACGGTTGGGCGTAGGAGAAGACCAACGGCCCCAACGGCGACATCCACTGCACGGCAATACCCGCAGACATACGGATGTTGCTCGGATCGCT
Organism: Klebsiella sp. 2019SCSN059; assembly: GCF_021739525.1. Classification (NCBI taxonomy): domain Bacteria; kingdom Pseudomonadati; phylum Pseudomonadota; class Gammaproteobacteria; order Enterobacterales; family Enterobacteriaceae; genus Klebsiella; species Klebsiella sp. 2019SCSN059. Next base: position 22,749 of record NZ_JAKKOM010000033.1, read on the forward strand.
GTAATCCGGATAACCGCCATACGCGCTCGAATCCCAGTGAGTATCCCATACGGTACCCATATCCCAGAAGAAGGAAGTCCGGACCGAGTTCGCATATTTGTCACTAATGAACGGCGTCGGGGTAATCAGCTCCAGGCTGGCCACCGCCATCGCGTTACCGCCCACCGCATCATCGGATTTACACGGTGCGGATTCGGTGCTCTTACATTCATTATCGTAGCTGTCATCATCGTCATGACGGCTGCTTGCCGGGAAATACACTGCCTTCGGACCAATGGTGTTCGACTGGAAGCCACGCACGGTGCTGGAGCCACCGGCATAGAAGTTCTCATAGAACGGCATCTCTTTGCCGCCAATACCATCGCCATAGCCAAAGCGGGTACGACCCAGCACCACCCATTCATGATCGTTGTCGATCGGCACATAGGTGGCGGTATCCAACGTCGCTTTGTAGTATTCGTTGTCCGAACCCGGAATGGTCACTTTACCGTTCAGGTTGACGCGCGAACCTTCCGTTGGGAAGAAGCCGCGGTCAAGCTTGTTATAGGTCCAACCGTAGTTGAAGGTGAAGTCATTCGCACTGAACGAGTTCCGGTCGTTGGTGTTGTCCGGATACTGGCCCATCGAGTTCAGGTAACGCCACATCGCCACCTGCGGCTGCATATTGGACAGGGAGTTATGCACATACCCGACGCCGGCGCGCAGCGTGTTGTATTCGTTGACCGGGAAGCCCAGCGTGATGTCTGTACCATAGCTTTTGTTGGTATAGTCAGACAGATCCGCATCGTTCGCATCAAAGTCATTATAGAAGACACGGCCGCCGAGGCTCACACCGTCTACGGTGAAGTACGGATTGGTCACCGACAGCTCGGTATAGGTTTGGTAGTCGTTTTTGGTGCCGTTGATCCCGACAGCATAGCCAGTACCTAACCAGTTATCCTGCTGAACGCCCGCCTGGAAGCTGACGCCGCTCTCGGTACCGTAACCGATACCGAAGTTGAAGCTACCGGTGTTACGCTCTTTCACCTTGTAGACTACGTCGACCTGGTCCGGGCTGCCCGGGACGCGCTGGGTATCGGTATCGACCGTTTCGAAGAAGCCTAAACGGTTGAGACGGTCTTTACCCTGATCGACGAGGTCGCTGCCCAGCCACGCGCCTTCCATCTGGCGCATTTCGCGGCGCAGAACGGCATCTTTGGAGGTGTCGTTGCCTTCGAAGCGAATTTTACGCACGTAATAGCGGTTGCCCGCATCGACGTTGACGTGCAGCTTAACGGTTTTATCGCTGTCGTTAATCTCCGGCTGCGACTGCACGCGCGGGTAGGCGTAACCATAACGACCCAACAGTTTCTTGATGTCGTTTTCCATCTTGGTCACTTTCGCGCCGTTATACAGTTCACCCGGCTCGACTTTGGTCAGCGCTTCGATTTCCGCGGAATGGCCGGCGAGGTTGCCCGTCACCTGCACCCCGGAAAACTTGTACTGATCGCCTTCGGTGATGTTGACGGTGATGTAGATCCCTTTCTTATCCGGCGTCAGGCTGACCTGGGTAGAATCGATGTTGAAACGGGCATAGCCGCGATCCAGGTAGTAGCTGCGCAGGGTTTCAAGGTCGCCCGCCAGCTTCTGCTTCTGGTATTTACGGTCGCCGACCACGTTCCACCACGGCACTTCATCGCGCAGCTGGAAGTGGGAGATCAGCTCATCAGTCGAAAACGCATGGTTGCCGACGATGTTGATCTGCTGAATTTTAGCGGAGACGCCTTCCTGGAAGACCAGTTTCAGGTCGACACGGTTTCGCGGCAGCGGAGTAACCACCGCTTTGACGCTGGCGCTGTATTTACCGACGCTGTAGTAGAAATCCTCGAGACCCTTCTCGATGTCCGCGATGGTCGTGCGGTCAAGCGACTCGCCCACCCGAACGCCAGAGGCCTCAAGGTTCTGCTTGAGCATGTCATCTTTCACCGACTTGTTGCCGGAGAAAGTGATGCTGGCGATCGTCGGACGCTCTTTCACCTGCACCAGCAGGGTATCACCATCGCGCAGGACGCGGACGTCCTCGAAGTTGCCAGTGGCAAACAGCGCGCGAATAGTGTTACTGATATCATCGTCGGTCACCGTATCGCCAGGACGCACTGGCATACTGAGGAGGGCCGCACCAACAGCGACACGCTGCAAGCCTTCGAAATGAATGTCCTTCACCACGAACCCTTCAGCACCGTATACAGTCGCGCTGCTAAACAGCAGCGACGCTATGAGCAACTTTTTCATCGCCATCGTTATTATGCGTTCTTCCTAACAAACTCTCTTATAACCGAGAGAAATCATTGAAAAGTGCAAGCCCCATTAACAGCACCAGCAGTATTGAGCCAATGCGATAACTAAAGTCTTGAACTCGCTCGGATACCGGCCCGCCCTTCAGCTTTTCAATCGCCAAAAACAGCAGATGTCCCCCATCCAGTACGGGTAGTGGGAACAGGTTGATGATTCCGAGGTTCACGCTAATCAGCGCAAGGAACATCAGATAATAAATCAACCCAAACTCCGCTGACATTCCAGCCCCCTGAGCGATAGAGATCGGCCCACTGAGGTTGTTCAGTTTGACATCACCGGTTATCAATTTACCCAGCATCCTGACCGTCAGCGACATCAGCTGCCAGGTTTTATCCGTGGCTTCAGCGATGGCGGCAAACGGTCCGTACTGACGTACTGTCTTGTATTCTTCAGGCAGCGGGATGACCTTTGGCACCACCCCTGCGAACCCTTCTGCCTTACCTTTCACCGTTTTTGCATCCGGCGTCAGGGTTAACGGCAGCGCACTCCCCTGCCGTTCAATCTCCAGCGCCAGCGCTTTGCCCGGATTATCGCGCACCAGATTAACAAACGTCATCCACTGCGTTAACGGTTGTCCATCGACTTTAACGATCCGGTCGCCCGCTTGCAAACCTGCTTTCTGAGCTGCCGAGCCCGCCTGGACTTCCGCCAGCACCGTATCAATCTGCGCGCTGCGCGGCTGGATCCCTAGCGACGTCACGGGATCTTGCTTGTCTGGCTCAAACGCCCAGTGCCGCAGATCGACGATTTTATCCTGGCGCTGATTGGTCCCGAAAGGGGCGACGGTAAGTATTGTTTGCGGGTTGCCGATTTTGGCCACCAGCTGCAGACGCACCGCATCCCAATCAGGCGTTTCGATACCATCTATCGCTTTAAGTTCCGTGCCTTTTGCAATTTGTGCTTGCGCGGCAACCGAATTGGGGGTTATTTCACCCACTACCGGGCGAACGCCAGGAACGCCGATGATGAAGACCAGCCAGTAGGCAAAGATAGCGAAAAGGAAGTTAGCGATGGGACCGGCGGCAATCACCGCCGCACGCTGGCCGACGGTTTTATTATTGAAAGCGTAGTGGCGCATCTCCGGCGCCACCGCTTCAACACGCTCATCCAGCATCTTGACGTAGCCGCCCAGCGGGATCAGGGCAATGACGAACTCCGTACCCTGCTTATCCATCCGCCGCCACAGCGCTTTGCCGAAGCCGATAGAAAAACGCTCAACCCGGATACCGCAGCGGCGCGCTACCCAAAAATGGCCAAACTCATGCACCGTAATCAGTACGCCAAGCGCAATGATAAAAGCTGCCAGATTCCAGAGCACGCTCAGCATATAACCTTCCGTCAAATCGTCCTGAAGACCAACAGTAGCAGACAGGCGAAGACCGGCACCGCCGCCGTCAGGCTGTCGATACGATCGAGAATACCGCCATGTCCGGGAATCAAGTGCCCGCTATCCTTAATGCCGGCCTCGCGCTTAAACATACTTTCCGTCAGATCGCCCAGCACCGAAGCCAGGGCTGCCACCACCGAACAGACCAGCAGCACCGTTGGCGTAACGTCAAGATGGGCCCACACCCCGTAGGCCCAGGAGATCACCGCCGCGGTCAGCAAACCGCCAAAAAAGCCCTGCCAGGTTTTCCCCGGCGAGACCTTCGGCGCCAGCTTGTGCTTGCCAAACATTTTGCCAAACATATAGGCGCCGGAGTCCGCGCCCCAGACCAGAATCATCACATACAGGAGCCACAGCGCGCCGCTGTAATGGTTATCGGTATAATGCCAGGCGCGCAGCGCCAGCATGCCCCAGAAAAACGGGACGATGGTCAGGATACCGAAGATAAGGCGCAGCACTTTCGAGTGCCGCCAGAATGCCGCCGACGCCGGATAAGAGAGCACCAGCAGCAGCGCGACGATCCACCAGGCGAAAGAGGCCCACAGCGAGCCTTCAACCATCGGTTGATGAACGTCATAATGGTATTCCGGCAGCAAAAACAGCATCGCCGCCAGCAGAAGGCCGCACAACACCGCCAGCCAGACCCGCTGCGACGTCGAGGTGAAACCGCTCAGTTGCCCCCACTCCCACGCGGCGAGCATACAGACCACCAGGGTCACGATAGCAAACCCCATCGGCGGCAATAAAAACAGCGCCGCAATGACGACGGGGATTAAGACGAAAGCAGATATCAGGCGATACTTCAGCAAAAGTGACCCCCATCAGGCATGACTGCCACCCGGCTCAGTGCCGCCGAAACGACGCTCTCGATTAACAAAGGCATGGAGTGCACCTTCAAAGTCCTGTTCAGCAAAATCGGGCCAAAGAACATCCGTAAAGTAAAGTTCGGCATAGGCAATTTGCCAAATCAGAAAATTACTTATTCGGTGCTCTCCCCCGGTCCTAATAACTAAATCTACGGGAGCCAGTTCATGCATGCAGACCTGCTGACTCAGCATGTCTTCCGTGATCTGCTCAGGCAGCAGCGTCCCGTCCTGTACCTGTTTCGCCAGAAAACGAACGCCCTGGGTAATATCCCAGCGACCGCCGTAATTGGCCGCAATATTCAGCGTTAAGCCGGTATTGTTCGCGGTCAGCGCTTCCGCTTTGCGGATACGCTCCTGCAGGCGCGCATTGAAGCGCGTGGTGTCGCCAATAATCCGCAAACGCACATTGTGTCGGTGCAGGCTTTTGACTTCGCTATCCAGCGCCCAGACGAACAGCTCCATCAGCGCACTGACTTCCTGAGCCGGACGGTTCCAGTTTTCGCTGCTGAACGCGTATAACGTTAACGCCTCAATTCCATTATTCGCCGCGAAAGAGACCGCGCGACGCACGGATTTCGCACCGGCCTTGTGCCCGAAAGCGCGAATTTTACCTTGCCGTTTCGCCCAACGGCCGTTGCCATCCATAATAATGGCGACATGACGGCAGCCATGTGTAGGCGATATTTCGCTGACAGTTTGATTAGCAGACAACATCACGCGTTTTAAGTCCATAATAAGGATTAACTAGCCACCAAACAGAGGCCACCGGGCCGCGCTGGATACGCATTTTTATCCGGTGCCGGGGCTGCAGCCAATCGCAGAGAACAACCAAAAGCTTTACGCAAAAAAGCCGTGTTTTGCCACGGCCACCGTAATCTTCAACAACAAAATGCAACGATCGGGTGGCGCAGACTATATCACTGAAGCTTTGCGCCCACAAATATCACCGCGTTACGCCTGGGTGACCAACCGCTTCAGCTGTTGATGAGCAACCGCGCGGGCCTCAGCGTCGATAACCAGAACGTCATCAATGCTTTGCGGCTCCAGCAGGTTCATCTTATCCAGCACCGCCAGGTTAACCGCCGCAATATCGGTAAAGCGGATATCGCCCTGCAGAAACGCGGCAACCGACTCTTCATTGGCCGCATTCAGCGTGGTGGTCGCCGCCTGGCCGACGTCAAACGCCTCCATCGCCAGCTTCAGGCACGGATACCGCGTATAGTCTGGCGCGGAGAAGCTCAGATTGCTCAGCTGACAGAAGTCCAGCGGCTTAGCCCCGGAGTTCAGCCGCTGCGGCCAGCCCATGGTATGGGCGATCGGGGTGCGCATATCCGGTTCCCCAAGCTGCGCCAGCACGCTGCCGTCCTGATAGCGAACCATCGAGTGGATCACCGACTGCGGATGGATAAGGACCTCCATCTGCCGGGCCGAGGCGTTAAACAGCCAGCGCGCTTCAATATATTCCAGACCTTTGTTCATCATCGTGGCGGAGTCGACGGAGATCTTGCGTCCCATCGACCAGTTGGGATGACGGCAGGCCTGATCCGGCGTCATCGCCGCCAGTTCAGCTACCGCTGTCTCGCGGAAAGGCCCGCCCGAGCCGGTCAGCAGAATGGACGAAACGCCATTCTGCGCCAGGTCAGCGTATCCCAGATGCTGCTGAATTGTCTCCGGCATACTCTGAAAAATCGCGTTATGTTCGCTATCGACCGGCAGCAATCGCGCCCCCGACCGTTGAACCGCCTCCATGAACAAGCGACCGCAGGTCACCAGCGACTCTTTATTCGCTAACAACACCGTTTTTCCGGCGCGGATCGCCGCCAGCGTCGGCACCAGACCCGCCGCGCCGACGATAGCCGCCATCACCTGATCGACCTCCTCCAGCGCCGCGACCTCTGCCGCCGCCTGCTGGCCGCTCAGCACCTCGGTACGGCAGCCATGTTCCTGCAGACGGGTGCGCAACCGCTCAGCGCTTTGCGCATCGTCCATCACGGCGTAACGGGGGGTAAATTCAAGGCATTGTTCAACCATACGGTCAACGTTTTTCCCCGCGACCAGCGCGGCGACGGAAAAGCGACCGGGATTATGGCGTACCACGTCCAGCGTGCTACAGCCAATGGAGCCGGTCGAACCGAGAACGGTTAATTGCTTCATGAGACGTCCAGAAGAGTGGAAACAGAATAAAAAGCAAAACGCCGCCAGCAAGCCCCTACGCAGCAATTATCAGGGATAAGACGGCGGCATCAGGCCTTCAACTTAGCGCTAAAGGCTACAAGGCCAGCGGTCGCAACGCAATCCCGAGAATTGAGCGTACAGTCTTCTGTACGGCGTTTCGGATTTTACTCAGGCCAGACGCTGTCAGGCCCGAGTAAGGGCAGAGCATCAGAACTGCATCAGTTCCGCTTCTTTGTCTGCCAGCGCCGCGTCAACTTTCTTGATGGCGGCGTCAGTCATTTTCTGCACGTCGTCCTGAGAACGGCGATCGTCATCCTCGCTGATCTCTTTCTCTTTCAGCAGCGCTTTGACTTTGTCGTTGGCGTCGCGGCGAACGTTACGTACGGCAACGCGCGCCTGTTCAGCTTCACCACGCACGATCTTGGTCAGATCTTTACGACGCTCTTCGGTCAGCGGCGGCAGCGGAACACGAATATCGCTACCGGCAGAGCTTGGGTTCAGACCGAGGTCGGACGCCATGATCGCTTTTTCAACAGCCGCGGACATAGAACGGTCAAAGACGTTGATTTTCAGGGTACGGGAGTCTTCGACGGTGACGCTGGCCAGCTGGCGCAGCGGGGTCGGCGTACCGTAGTATTCAACAACAATCCCGTCCAGCAGGCTCGGAGAAGCACGACCCGTGCGAATTTTGCTGATTTGGTTTTTGAATGCTTCGACGCATTTTTCCATGCGGATTTCAGCATCTTTTCTGATATCGCTAATCACGTTACGAATCCTTGAAAGCTTGTCTCAGTCAGACCAGACGGGGCACCCGTCGGAAAATGAGCTAAGTATAGTCAGATTTAATGAAAATCACCGGGTAATATCCCCGCGAAAGTAAAGCGGAATCTTACCCGGATTTGGCGCTGACGGGAATTATTCCGTGATCAATGTGCCTTCTTTTTCGCCCATCACCACGCGACGCAGCGCGCCAGGTTTGTTCATGTTGAAGACGCGAATCGGCAATTTATGGTCACGCGCCAGGGTGAAGGCCGCCAGATCCATCACTTTCAGCTCTTTTTCCAGCACTTCGCTGTAGGTCAGCTGATCGTACATCGTGGCGGAAGGATCTTTGGCCGGATCGGCGGTGAATACGCCGTCAACCTTGGTGGCTTTCAGCACCACATCGGCTTCAATTTCAATCCCGCGCAGGCAGGCTGCGGAATCGGTGGTAAAGAACGGGTTGCCGGTACCCGCGGAAAGGATCACCACGCGGTTGTTGCGCAGCAGGCTGATCGCCTCTGCCCAGCTGTAGTTGTCGCACACGCCGTTCAGCGGAATGGCGGACATCAAACGAGCGTTCACATAGGCGCGGTGGAGCGCATCGCGCATCGCGAGGCCATTCATAACCGTAGCCAGCATGCCCATGTGGTCGCCCACAACGCGGTTCATACCCGCTTTCGCCAGACCAGCACCACGGAACAGGTTACCGCCACCAATTACTACGCCAACCTGAATACCCAGCTCAACCAGCTCTTTGATCTCTTGAGCCATGCGGTCAAGTATGCTTGCATCAATACCGAAGCCTTCTGAGCCCTGCAGCGCTTCGCCACTTAATTTCAGCAGAATACGTTTGTAGACGGGTTTTGCATTGGTAGCCATGTTTCTTTCCTGAGACTGTCAACGAATGAGATGTGAGAATTCCGGCGACATTGTATGTCGCATTTCAGCGCGGTCACTATAAGCAGTTGGCTGAATTTACAAAATGGGCGCAAAAAGAAGCCGCCCTCAGGCGGCTCCTTGTAAAAATTAAGACTGCTTGGACATCGCAGCAACTTCTGCTGCAAAGTCAGTCTCAACTTTCTCGATGCCTTCGCCCACTTCAAAGCGGATGAAGCCAGTCACGTCAGCGTTGTGCTCTTTCAGCAGCTGACCAACAGATTTGCTCGGCTCCATGACGAAAGGCTGACCAGTCAGAGAAACTTCGCCGGTGAATTTCTTCATGCGGCCTTCAACCATTTTCTCTGCGATTTCTTTCGGCTTACCGGACTGCATCGCGATGTCCAGCTGAACCTGGTACTCTTTCTCTACCACTTCAGCAGACACGTCTTCCGGCTTAACGAATTCCGGCTTGCTTGCGGCAACGTGCATTGCCAGCTGCTTAACCAGCTCTTCGTCAGCGCCTTTAGCGGCAACCAGAACGCCGATGCGCGCACCGTGCTGGTAGCTGCCCAGAACGTCGCCTTCCAGAACAGCGATACGACGGATGTTGATGTTCTCACCGATTTTAGCAACCAGGGCAACACGTTCTTCTTCGAACTGCGCTTTCAGAACTTCAACGTCGGAGATTTTACCCGCAACAGCGGCGTCCAGTACTTTGTCAGCAAATGCCTGGAAACCACCATCTTTAGCAACGAAGTCAGTCTGGCAGTTAACTTCCAGGATGTAACCGTAGTTGCCTTCGATTTTGGTTTTGATCACGCCGTCAGCAGCCACGTTGCCTGCTTTCTTCGCCGCTTTGATCGCGCCGGATTTACGCATGTTTTCGATTGCCAGCTCGATGTCGCCATTCGCTTCAGTCAGCGCTTTTTTGCAATCCATCATGCCTGCGCCAGTACGTTCGCGCAGCTCTTTTACCAGGGAAGCGGTAATTTCAGCCATTCTAAAATCCTCGGGAGATGTGGATACTGCCCGGCCAACGGCCAAACAGCGTAAATTGAAAAAAGGGGCCGATAATGGGCCCCTATTCATACACGGTACTAATAAGGGCTTAAACCTTATTATTCAGCTTCTACGAAGCTTTCTTCCGCCTGAGAAGCCAGGTCCTGAGAGCGACCTTCACGAACGGTAGCAGCAACAGCGCCCAGGTACAGGCTTACTGCGCGGATTGCATCGTCGTTACCCGGGATAACGAAGTCTACGCCGTCCGGATCAGAGTTGGTATCAACGATAGCAAATACCGGGATGCCCAGGTTGTTTGCTTCTTTGATAGCGATGTGCTCGTGGTCAGCGTCGATAACGAACAGTGCGTCCGGCAGGCCGCCCATGTCTTTGATACCGCCCAGGCTGTTTTCCAGCTTGTCCAGCTCACGAGTACGCATCAGCGCTTCTTTTTTGGTCAGCTTGTCGAAAGTACCGTCCTGGGACTGAGTTTCCAGGTCTTTCAGACGTTTGATGGACTGACGAACGGTTTTCCAGTTAGTCAGCATACCGCCCAGCCAGCGATGGTTCACGAAGAACTGGTCGCAGCTCAGAGCAGCGTCTTTTACCGCTTCGCTTGCAGCGCGCTTAGTACCAACGAAAAGGATTTTACCTTTACGAGCAGCGATCTTGTTCAGTTCAGCCAGAGCGTCGTTGAACATCGGTACGGTTTTCTCAAGGTTGATGATGTGAACTTTGTTACGCGCACCGAAGATGAACGGCTTCATTTTCGGGTTCCAGTAACGGGTCTGGTGACCGAAGTGAACACCAGCCTTGAGCATGTCGCGCATGGAAACAGTTGCCATGTTTAAAACCTCTATAGATTAAATTGGGGTTATGCCTCCACGTATCCCATATTACCGACCCCGAAGGGCACCCCGGAATATGTGCCGATACGTGTGTGTTATTACACAAAGTGAGCGATGTCGCTTACGTCCCATCCTTGTGTATCTGAGATGGAACGGAAGTCCGGCGCGCTTTATATCACAAAATCCATCCAGACACCAACTCTTGTTGACGTCACGTGCTGTTAATGATTCTCAGTTTGGCACCAGCCTGCCCGGACTGTTACCATTGACAGGACTTACTCTATTATTGTCGAAAATATCGACACTGCTGGACATACTCCATGGCTATCTCTATTAAGACATCTGAAGATATTGAAAAAATGCGCGTTGCCGGTCGTCTGGCCGCTGAAGTGCTGGAAATGATCGAACCCTGGGTTAAGCCGGGCGTCAGCACTGGCGAACTGGACCGTATCTGTAACGACTATATCGTTAACGAGCAGAAGGCCATTTCCGCCTGTCTCGGCTATCACGGCTATCCGAAATCCGTCTGCATTTCGGTCAACGAAGTGGTCTGTCACGGTATCCCTGACGACGGCAAGCTGCTGAAAGATGGCGATATCGTGAATATCGACGTGACCGTCATTAAAGATGATTTCCATGGCGATACCTCCAAAATGTTTATCGTCGGCAAACCGACGATTCTCGGCGAGCGCCTGTGCCGCATCACTCAGGAAAGCCTGTACTTGGCGCTGAAGATGGTGAAGCCGGGCATCAACCTGCGCACCATCGGCGCGGCGATCCAGAAATATGTGGAAGCGGAAGGGTTCTCCGTGGTTCGCGAATACTGTGGTCACGGCATCGGCCGCGGCTTCCATGAAGAGCCGCAGGTGCTGCACTACGACTCGCCGGAAACCAACGTCGTGCTCAAACCAGGCATGACCTTCACCATCGAGCCGATGGTCAACGCCGGTAAAAAAGAGATCCGCAGCATGAAAGACGGCTGGACGGTGAAAACCAAAGACCGGAGCTTGTCTGCGCAGTACGAGCATACTATTGTGGTGACAGACAACGGCTGCGAAATTCTGACGCTACGTAAGGATGACACCATCCCGGCGATAATCTCGCACGATGAATGATGAAAAGCCGGCGCCCGCCGGCTTTTTTATTAGATAGTTTTTTCTTATGGTGACGCGATGAGCAACTCATTACCTGACACAGCCTCCCCCCTTCTGCCCATCCCGCCGGAACATCCGGTGAGCTGGCCGCAGGGCGATCTGAACTGTGCTGCAATTAAGGCGCACATCGATACCTTTCAGCACTGGCTGGGCGAGGCGTTTGACGCCGGTATCGCCGCGGAGCAGCTCATTGCGGCGCGCACCGAATTTATCGACCAGTTGCTGCAGCGGTTGTGGATCGCCTGCGGCTTTGAATCCGTCTGCGACCTGGCGCTGGTGGCCGTCGGCGGCTATGGCCGCGGCGAGCTGCATCCGCTCTCTGACGTCGATCTGCTGATCCTCAGCCGCAAAAAGCTGCCGGACGACCAGGCGCAAAAGGTCGGCGAACTGCTGACGCTGCTGTGGGACGTCAAACTGGAGGTAGGCCACAGCGTGCGCACTCTCGAAGAGTGTCTGCTGGAAGGGCTTTCGGATCTCACCGTCGCCACCAACTTAATCGAATCGCGCCTGCTGATCGGCGACGTCGCGCTGTTCCTTGAACTGCAAAAACATATTTTTAGCGACGGCTTCTGGCCATCAGAAAAGTTCTTCGCCGCGAAAGTCGAAGAGCAGAACGTCCGTCATCAGCGCTATCACGGCACCAGCTATAACCTCGAGCCGGACGTGAAAAGCAGCCCCGGCGGCCTGCGCGATATCCATACGCTACAGTGGGTGGCTCGCCGCCATTTCGGCGCCACCTCGATGGATGAGATGGTCGGCTTCGGCTTTCTGACCGAAGCCGAGCGCAATGAGCTCAACGAGTGTCTGCACCAGCTGTGGCGTATCCGCTTCGCGCTGCATCTCGAACTCACTCGCTATGACAACCGCCTGCTTTTCGACCGCCAGCTCAGCGTCGCCCGCCGGCTCGGCTATGAAGGCGACGGCAACCAGCCGATTGAGCATATGATGAAGGACTTCTTCCGCGTCACCCGCCGGGTGAGTGAGCTGAACCAGATGCTGCTGCAGCTGTTTGAAGAGGCCATCCTCGCCCTGACCGAGGATGAAAAACCGCGCCCGATCGATGATGATTTCCAGCTGCGCGGCACGCTGATCGATCTGCGTGACGATACGCTGTTTATTCGCGAGCCGCAGGCCATTCTGCGCATGTTTTATATCATGGTGCGCAACAGCACCATCACCGGCATCTACTCCACGACGTTGCGCCATCTGCGCCACGCCCGCCGCCATCTGACCCAGCCGCTGTGCTATATCCCGGAGGCGCGCACGCTCTTTCTCAGCATGCTGCGCCATCAGGGGGCAGTGAGTCGCGGACTGCTGCCGATGCATCGTCACAGCGTGCTGTGGGCCTATATGCCGCAGTGGTCTCATATCGTCGGCCAGATGCAGTTCGACCTGTTTCACGCCTACACCGTCGATGAACACACCATCCGCGTGATGCTCAAGCTGGAGAGCTTTGCTAAAGAAGAGACCCGTAGCCGCCACCCGCTGTGCGTGGAACTGTGGCCGCGCTTAACGCACCCGGAGCTGATTTTAATCGCCGCCCTGTTCCACGACATCGCCAAAGGGCGCGGCGGCGACCACTCGATCCTCGGCGCACAGGATGTGCTGAAATTTGCCGAACTGCACGGGCTGAACTCCCGTGAAACGCAGCTGGTCGCCTGGCTGGTGCGTCACCACCTGCTGATGTCGGTCACCGCCCAGCGGCGCGATATTCAGGATCCGGAAGTGATTAAGCAGTTCGCCGAGGAGGTGCAAACGGAAAATCGCCTGCGCTATCTGGTGTGCCTGACCGTCGCCGATATCTGCGCCACCAACGAAACCCTGTGGAACAGCTGGAAGCAGAGCCTGCTGCGCGAACTCTATTTCGCCACTGAAAAACAGCTGCGTCGCGGCATGCAAAGCACCCCGGACATGCGCGAACGGGTGCGTCACCATCAGCTGCAGGCGCTGGCCCTGCTGCGGATGGACAATATTAATGAAGAGGCGCTGCATCAAATCTGGAACCGCTGCCGCGCCAACTATTTCGTGCGACATACGCCGACGCAGCTCGCCTGGCACGCCCGCAACCTGCTGCGCCACGATCTGAATAAGCCGATGATCCTCCTGAGCTCGCAGGCCACTCGCGGCGGAACGGAGATTTTTATCTGGAGCCCGGATCGCCCTTACCTGTTCGCCGCGGTGTGTGGCGAACTGGACCGTCGCAACCTCAGCGTCCACGACGCGCAGATCTTCACCACCCGCGACGGCATGGCGATGGATACCTTTATCGTCCTTGAGCCTGACGGCAGTCCGCTGTCCGCCGACCGCCACGAGGCGATCCGCCAGGGTCTGGAACAGACCATCACCCAGCGCAGTTGGGAGCCCCCGGCGCCCCGTCGTCAGGCGGCAAAGCTGCGTCATTTTTCGGTGGACACCGAGGTGAATTTCCTGCCGACCCATACCGATCGCAAATCGTTTCTCGAGCTGATTGCCCTTGACCAGCCCGGGCTGCTCGCCCGCGTCGGTCAGGTGTTCGCCGACCTCGGAATTTCGCTTCACGGGGCGCGAATTACGACAATTGGTGAGCGAGTAGAAGATTTATTTATAATCGCTACCGCCGACCGGCGTGCCCTTAATAATGAGCTGCAACAAGAAGTGCAACAACGGTTGACAGCGGCCCTCAATCCAAACGATAAAGGGTGACGTATTTTTTTTAGTGAATGGAAAGAAACAATGCAGCAGTTACAGAACGTTATTGAGTCCGCCTTTGAGCGTCGCGCCGACATCACGCCGGCCAATGTGGATACCGTGACCCGCGAAGCGGTTAACCAGGTTATTGCCCTTCTGGATTCCGGCGCGCTGCGCGTCGCTGAGAAGATCGACGGTCAGTGGGTGACGCATCAGTGGCTGAAGAAGGCGGTACTGCTCTCTTTCCGTATTAACGATAACCAGGTTATCGATGGTGCGGAAAGCCGCTACTTCGATAAAGTACCGATGAAATTCGCTGACTATGACGAAGCGCGTTTCCAGAAAGAAGGTTTCCGCGTGGTGCCGCCGGCAGCGGTGCGCCAGGGCGCGTTCATCGCCCGCAACACCGTGCTGATGCCGTCCTACGTTAACATCGGCGCCTACGTTGACGAAGGCACCATGGTTGACACCTGGGCCACCGTCGGCTCCTGCGCGCAGATCGGTAAAAACGTTCACCTGTCCGGCGGCGTCGGCATCGGTGGCGTACTGGAGCCGCTGCAGGCGAACCCGACCATCATCGAAGATAACTGCTTCATCGGCGCGCGCTCTGAAGTAGTTGAAGGGGTGATTGTCGAAGAAGGCTCCGTGATCTCCATGGGCGTTTACCTGGGTCAGAGCACCAAAATCTACGATCGCGAAACCGGCGAAGTCTTCTACGGCCGCGTGCCGGCTGGCTCGGTAGTGGTGTCAGGCAACCTGCCGTCGAAAGATGGTAAATACAGTCTGTACTGCGCAGTGATCGTGAAGAAAGTCGATGCTAAAACTCGCGGCAAGGTCGGCATTAACGAACTGCTGCGCACCATCGACTAAAGCAAATAAAAAGCGGGAGATATCCCGCTTTTTTTATATTTGATGCTGGCGAGAATGGATTTTTTCGTTAATTATTCAATGGTTATGATGCTATCAAAGGTACCGTTATGTACGATAATCTGAAAAGTCTTGGCATTACCAACCCTGATGAGATCGATCGCTATAGCCTGCGGCAGGAAGCTAACAACGACATTCTGAAAATCTATTTTCAGAAAGACAAAGGCGAATTCTTCGCCAAGAGCGTGAAGTTCAAATATCCGCGTCAGCGCAAAACCGTCGTCGCCGACGGCGTCGGCCAGGGCTACAAAGAGGTCCAGGAGATCAGCCCCAATCTGCGCTACGTCATCGATGAGCTGGATCAGATCTGCCAGCGCGATCGCACTGAAATCGATCTCAAGCGTAAAATCCTCGACGATTTACGCCATCTGGAAAGCGTGGTCACCAATAAGATCAGCGAAATCGAAGCCGATCTGGAAAAGCTCACCCGTAAGTAAGCGCATCCCCGGCGGCGCGTCGCCTGACCGGGCTGGCGGTATCAAACCGCTACCGACAGCATGCATCGTCCAGGCCGGGTATGGCGAGTCGCTACCCGGCATTTTTTTACCTCCACGCCTTAGCGTTGTTCATCCAGCTGCAGCGCGATATACAGCAGCAGCCGGTCGTCAAAGCTGCCAAGATCCAGCCCCGTCAGCTCCGAGATACGATTCAACCGGTACTCCAGCGTATTGCGATGAATAAACAGGGCCTTCGACGTCGCCAGCGGCTGCACGTTATGGCGAAACCACGCCTGCAGCGTTCGCCGCAGCAGCCCGTTGTTATCCATCGCCTTGAGACGCGCCAGCGGACGAGCCAGCTCATTGGCCTGCCAGCCGCCGCGCAGGCTGTCAAGCAGCACCGGCAGCATCAGATCCTGATAGAAATAGCAGCGGCTCTCCGGCATCCGCTGCTTGCCCACCATCATCGTCGTGCGAGCGGTACGGTAAGAGCGGGCGATACTCCCGGGGCCGGTGAAGAAGTTGCCCAACGCCACGCGGAAACGGAGCTGGCCATTCTCTTTCATCCTGGCGATAAGCTGCTCGACGCGCCGGACGTGATCGTCGGCGTCCCAGCGGCCAAAGCTGTTCAGCGCCGGTTTCAGCACCACCATTTCCGTGAGCGAGACAATGGCCACGAGATTATGGCGATCGGGCGTGGTCAGCGCGTTCTGCAGCTGCTGTAGTTCCGCCATCGCGCTGTCTACGCCGAGCTGGCCGCTGTCCACCTCAATCATCGCCACCACGCGCGGCTGATTCAGGTCGATGCCTAATCGCTGAGCCCATTCGTTCAGCGCCGGGGTATGCTCTTCCGCCTGAATCAGGTTCATCACCAGCTCTTCGCGCAGACGGCTGTCCTGCGCCAGGAGATGCATCAGTCGCGACTGCTCCAGCATCATCTCTGCCGTCATGCACACCAGCTCGCCATATTTTCGCAGCGACTCCGGCTCGCCGGTCAGGCCGATCACCCCGACGATCTCCCCCTCCAGGCGCAGCGGCAGGTTAATGCCCTGGCGCACCCCGTGCAGATGGCGAGCCACCGCGTCGTCGATATCCACCACCCGCCCCTGGGAAAGCACCAGCAGCGCGCCTTCGTGCAATTCACCAATCCTTTCCCGATCGCCGCTGCCGATAATCCGCCCGCGGGCATCCATCACGTTGATGTTGGTATCGATGATGCGCATCGTCCGCGCCACAATATCCTGCGCCATTTTGGTATCGAGATGCCAGCCAGCCATGTAATCCTCCCCTTTGCAGGGCACCAGCATAAAAGAGTCGTCGCCCTGCCGCATTGTGCATATGCCCGAAGCCCGGATGAGATATGTGGAGTTGTGGAAGCGGTCACAGAACGAAAAAAAGCCCCTGCCCTCGGCGAGGGAAGGGGCTGGGATCAAGCGCTGACGATTACTGCAGCAGCAGGTAGATAGAGGCGTCGCCACGCTGAATGTTCAGCGCCAGCACGGACGGTTTGGCGTCGAAGATTTTCCGCAGATCGGCGATATTTTTCACCGGCTGCTGGTTGGCCCCGACAATGATGTCGCCTTTCTTGAGGCCAATCTGCGCCGCCGGGGTGCCGGCTTTCACATTATTGACCACCACGCCTTTGTCCTGACCCTTGTTGCTCATTTCCGCCCCTTCAATCCCGTTGAAGATGGTGCTGGAGTCAACCTGGGTCTGGTTGCTCTGCTGCAGTTCGACGGTGACGGTCACCGGTTTGCCATCGCGCAGCAGGCCAAGCTCAACCTTGCTGCCGATAGGCATGGTGCCGACCTGAGCACGCAGCGCGGCGAAGCTGCTGATCGCCTTCCCGTTGAGAGAGGTGATCACGTCGCCGGCTTTAATGCCCGCTTTCGCGGCCGCCGACCCCGGCATCACCTGGCTGACGAAGGCGCCGCGCTGGGCGTCGACTTTCATCGCTTTCGCCAGCTCAGAGTTCAGTTCGGTGCCCATGATGCCGAGCTCGCCGCGTTTCACCTGGCCATATTTCACCATCTGTTCGGTCAGGTTTTTCACC
Source organism: Klebsiella sp. 2019SCSN059 (assembly GCF_021739525.1). Taxonomy (NCBI): domain Bacteria; kingdom Pseudomonadati; phylum Pseudomonadota; class Gammaproteobacteria; order Enterobacterales; family Enterobacteriaceae; genus Klebsiella; species Klebsiella sp. 2019SCSN059. Next base: position 40,237 of record NZ_JAKKOM010000033.1, read on the forward strand.
ATGTTGCTCGGGATAGCAAAACCGATACCGATGTTGCCGCCGTCCGGCGCCAGAATGGCGGTGTTGATGCCGATCAGCTCGCCGTTGAGATTCACCAGCGCGCCGCCGGAGTTCCCGCGGTTAATCGCCGCATCGGTCTGGATAAAGTTTTCGTAGTTTTCCACGTTCAGGCCGCTACGACCCAGCGCGGAAACAATCCCGGAGGTCACGGTTTCGCCCAGACCGAACGGGTTACCGATAGCCACGGTGTAGTCGCCGACGCGCAGCGCGTCAGAGTCGGCAAGCTTAATTGCCGTCAGGTTTTTCGGATCCTGAATCTGAATCAGCGCGATATCAGAGCGCGGGTCTTTACCCACGACTTTGGCATCAAACTTACGACCATCGCTCAGCTGGACCTTAATCGTGGTGGCGTTGTCCACGACGTGGTTGTTGGTCACCACATACCCTTTGGCCGCATCAATAATCACGCCGGAACCCAGCGCCATGAATTTCTGCTGCTGGCCGCCGTCAGGCTGACCGCCCTGTCCGCCGCCCTGGCAAAACGGCGAACTCTGGAATGGAGAACCATCCTGGCAGAACGGCGAGTTATCGCCAAAGAACTGCTGGAAGTTACGCGGCATCCGTGGGGTATTAACGGTGGTGCTACCTTCAACGTTAATGCTCACCACCGACGGCATCACTTTCTCCAGCATCGGGGCCAGGCTTGGCATCTGCTGCGCGTTAGTGGCCGAAGATGCCGTTTCCGCCGCGCTCGCAGAGAGCGGGGACAATGCCAGACCTAAACTCAGAGCCAGTGCACTCATTGCTAACGTGGTTTTTTTCATCAGTTTCAATCTCAATATCAGAAAACGAAAGTTGCTGTGTACGTGACTATCAGAGTCATTTTATAGCGCTAAGTTCCGGAATTAAGTTTCTGGAAAAAGTAAAAATTTATTGTCCATCTTTACAAAACTCCAGCCTATTCCACCGCCATCAGTCGTCGATATTCATCCCACGCATATAAATCCGTCATCCCGCTGATATAATCCTGAATCAGACGGCAGCGATAATAGTATTCCATCAGCGCAAATTCAGGCGCTGTGCGCGCGAGCTTATTTACCGCTTCCACATAGGCCAGCCGGTGGCGGGTTGAAAGTTTCTGATACAGTCGGGAGGCAATGGGTAAACGCCGTACCCGCTCCTGCGCCACTAATTCGCTGAAATCCTCCAGTGATAATTTCAGCAGCGGCTGATAGATATCCAGCAGGCCGCTGATCACCCGGTAGCCCTGCAATTCCAGCTGCTCGACATCCGGATGGCTAAACACCTGTTTAATAGCTACATTTTTATAAAGCTCCAGCAGCTGACTGCAATCGCTGTCGTCCTCGAGCAGCGCATGATTAAAGTCGCCCGTAAAGATGGCCGGCAGGTTGTCAATAAATCGGCGCGCCGCGTAGGGCACCAGCTTATTCAGCGTGTTCACCCGCAAATACATAAAAAACTGATCTTCCGCGCTCTGCTTCAGGGAATTGGCTCGTGATTTCTCCCAGGCATTTTCCACCACCTGCGAGAATAACGATCCTTTTTCATGGCTGCCCCAGGCGTCGTAAAGATGCTGATAAAGCTGCTCAGCGCTGAAAATACGTTTTTCCACCGCGTCCTCGAGATCCGCGACGCAATATGAGATGTCATCCGCGGCTTCCATAATCCAGGTTAATGGGAACCGATTGTAAGGCGCCAGATCCAGTTCTTTACGCAGGCGCGCCACATACTCCTCTTCGGCTAAATAGTAGCCAGGCTTCTTCATTAAATAACTGTGGCTGGCTGGCGTCGCCTCGGACCACCACGCCGGACGAGTATATTTCAGAATACAGCCGACCTGCGCCCAGGTCAGATTCATGCGCATCAGCGTATGGACCAGACGAATGCCCTGGGCGTTGCCCTCAAAGCAGCAGAGATCCTGGCGCACTTTGCGGCGCAGCGCGTTAAGCGACGTTTCCCCCTCCTGCAGGCGTAATGCCTGCACTTCACAGCGATCGTCGGTCAGCGGCTGCCCGAGCGCATCGCCGGGCGCCAGACGCTGGCGGAACCAGTCGTTAATCGCCGCCTCGCCAAAATGGCCAAACGGCGGGTTGCCGATATCGTGCATCAGGCAGGCCATCTCCACGACGCTCTCGAATGGCCCGGTCAGCTCTTCCAGGCCATACTCTTCCAGCAGCCTCTGCTCTTTCAGCCGGCTCAGTACCTCTTTGGCGATATAACGCCCCACCTGCTGCACCTCCAGCGAGTGGGTCAGACGGGTACGCACCGCCGCGTTGCGCTCCAGCGGGAAGACCTGAGTTTTTTGCTGTAAGCGACGGATGGCCGGCGAGTTGACGATCCGTCCCCGATCGCTTTCGAAGATCCGCAGGATGTCGCGCTCCGTCTCGACACGCGGCGGCGAACGGAAGCGTCGACGCCAGTTTATCTTGTTGCGAAAATCAATCTTTGCCATAGCCTCTCCCGCGCGAGCAATACGCTTCCCCTTAAGCGCATGATAGACTATGCAACTAAACCTGACACATCGCGAGTAAATCTATGAAAATTGGCATTATTGGCGCTATGGAAGAGGAAGTTACCCTTCTGCGCGACAAAATCGAAAACCGCCAGACTATCACTATTGGCGGGAGCGAAATCTATACCGGCCAACTTCACGGCGTTGACGTCGCGCTGCTGAAGTCTGGTATCGGGAAAGTGGCGGCGGCAATGGGCGCGACCCTGCTGCTGGAGCGTTGCCAGCCTGACGTGATCATTAATACCGGCTCTGCCGGCGGCCTGGCGTCGACGCTGAAGGTCGGCGATATCGTCGTCTCCGATGAAGCGCGCTACCACGACGCCGACGTCACCGCCTTCGGTTATGAGTACGGCCAGCTGCCTGGCTGCCCGGCGGGCTTTAAAGCGGACGAAAAACTGGTGGCCGCCGCGGAGAGCTGCATTAACGCGTTAGATCTCAATGCCGTTCGCGGCCTGATCGTCAGCGGTGATGCCTTCATTAACGGCTCTGTCGGTCTGGCGAAGATCCGCCATAATTTCCCGCAGGCGATCGCTGTGGAAATGGAAGCGACCGCTATCGCTCACGTTTGCCATAACTTTAAGGTTCCCTTCGTGGTGGTTCGCGCCATCTCCGATGTGGCCGACCAGCAGTCTCACCTCAGCTTTGAGGAGTTCCTTGCGGTCGCCGCCCGACAGTCCACCCTGATGGTGGAGAATCTGGTCCAGAACCTGGCACGTGGCTAAGTCGCTCTCCTTCGCGCTTGCCGCGCTGCTGTTCCTCGCCCCGGCGTGGCTGCTGGCCGCGCCGCGGGTGATCGCCCTCTCCCCCGCCAATACCGAACTGGCCTTTGCCGCCGGGATCACGCCGGTCGGCGTCAGTAGCTATTCCGATTATCCGCCGCAGGCCAAAACGATTGAGCAGGTTGCCAGCTGGCAGGGGATGAACCTGGAGCGCATCGTAGCGTTAAAGCCAGACCTGGTGCTGGCCTGGCGCGGCGGTAATGCCGAACGTCAGGTTAACCAGCTGCAGTCGCTGGGTATCCACGTCCTCTGGGTGCAGACTTCGACCATCGAAGAGATCATCGCCACCCTGCGTCAGCTGGCGCAGTGGAGCCCGCAGCCGGAAAAAGCGCAGCAGGCGGCGCAGGCGATGCAGCAGGAATACGATGCGCTGAAAGCGCGCTATGCCAGCGCGCCGAAGAAACGCGTCTTCCTGCAGTTCGGTTCCGCCCCGCTGTTCACCAGCGGCCCCGGCTCGATTCAGGATCAGGTGCTGAGGCTGTGCGGCGGCGAGAATATCTTTGCCGCCAGCCGTGTTCCCTGGCCGCAGGTGAGCCGCGAACAGGTGCTGGCCCGTCAGCCGCAGGCGATTGTGGTGACCGGCGACGCCAGCCGCATCGCCGAGGCGCAGCGCTTTTGGCAACATCAGCTCACCATTTCGTTGATTGCGTTACAGAGCGACTGGTTTGAACGCGCAAGCCCACGTATTATCCTCGCCGCCAAACAACTTTGTGCGGCGCTCGACCAGGTAAAATAACCATCCGGTAAAGCGGATGTTCAGTGGGAATCAACGATGCTTGTCTATTGGCTGGATATTATTGGCACGGCCGTTTTCGCGATCTCCGGCGTTCTGCTAGCCGGAAAGTTACGCATGGACCCGTTTGGCGTGCTGGTGTTAGGCGTGGTGACGGCGGTGGGCGGCGGAACCATCCGCGACATGGCGCTGGCGAATGGCCCGGTATTCTGGGTCAAAGATCCCACCGATCTGGTGGTGGCGATGGTCACCAGCATGCTGACCATCCTGCTGGTCCGCCAGCCGCGCCGGCTGCCGAAATGGATCCTGCCGGTGCTCGACGCCGTCGGTTTAGCGGTGTTTGTCGGCATCGGCGTGAATAAAGCCTTTCTCGCCGGCAGCGGCCCGCTGGTAGCGGTATGCATGGGCGTGGTGACCGGCGTTGGCGGCGGGATAATCCGCGACGTGCTGGCGCGCGAAATTCCTATGATTCTGCGCACCGAGATCTACGCCACCGCCTGTATTGTCGGCGGCATTGTCCACGCCACCGCGCACGACACCTTCCATCTCCCGCTGGAGAATTCGGCGATGATGGGGATGGTGGTGACCCTGGCGATCCGGCTGGCGGCGATCCGCTGGCATCTGAAGCTGCCGACGTTTGCCCTGGACGATAACGGACGGTCATAAAAGCAAAACGGTAACCCTGAGGTTACCGTTTTTAGCGTTGGCGCCCTCTCGCTGCGAGAAAAAGCCCCCTGCCGCGCTCGCTTTAAACGCTGAACGAGGACCCGCAGCCGCAGGTGCTTTTCGCGTTCGGGTTGGTCACGATAAAGCGCGAACCTTCCAGCCCTTCGGTATAGTCGACAGAGCCGCCGACCAGGTACTGCAGGCTCATCGGGTCAACCACCAGGCCGACACCCTGTTTCTCAATGGTCATATCCCCTTCGTTCACCTGATCGTCGAAGGTGAAGCCATACTGGAAACCGCTGCAACCGCCGCCGGTGATATACACGCGCAGTTTCAGGTTCGGATTATCTTCATCCGCAATCAGGTGTTTTACTTTATTGGCTGCGGCTTCGGTAAACTCCAGCGGCAACGCTACGTCATCACTCATTTTTTGCTCCCATTGATACTTCCGGCCGGTTAAAGAATAACCGGACCTTTTGAGCCATTATCTAATACCCTGGTAAATCGTTCAAGTATTCTCCCGGGGTGCCTGCTGCGCTTTTGCCGCCTGCTCGGCCTCCTGCTTCGCCAGAGTACGTTGCAGAATGGTCGAATACAAAGGCTTACCGCCGAGGAATTGCGCCAGTAGTGTTGCGCCAAGGCAGGTAATAATCATTGGCAAAATGAGCTGATAGTTATCGGTCATCTCCAGCACCAGCACAATCCCGGTCAGCGGCGCGCGCACCGAGGCGGCGAGCAGCGCCCCCATACCGGCGATGGCGAAGGTGCCGGCATCGAGATGGTAGGATGGAAACAGCGGAATAGCCGCCATGCCGAACGCCGTGCCCAGCAGCGTGCCAAGCGCCAGCATCGGGGCGAAAATGCCGCCCGGCGCGCCGGAAGAGAAGCAGATCAGCGTGGTCACCACGCGGGCAATAAAGATGAACAGCAGCAAACCGACGGAGAAGTTACCGGCGGCGGCGATGGGGATCAGGTTAAAGCCGCCCCCCACCGCGGAGGGCTGCATCAGCCCCAGCAGGCCGCAAAGCCCGCCGATGACCCCGCCAATTAACACCCATTTTTTGATGTTGCCGCCGTGAATGCGCTGGAACAGATCCTGGGTGCGTAGCACCAGAAAATTAAACAACGGGCCAAAGCAGCCAAACAGCATCCCCAGCACCAGGTACAGCCACAGGGTATTCACCGGGGCATTGCTCAGCTTGCCCACCTCTATAATTGCCGCCTCGCCGTTGAAAATGCGAAACACAATGCTCGACATGATCACGCCGGTAAATACCGCTTTAATGGAGATCAGGTTGTAGCGGAACTGCGGGCGCATCTCTTCGATGATAAACAGGATACCGGCCAGCGGCGCGTTAAAGGCCGCTGAGAGCCCCGACGCCGCACCGGTCGCCAGCAGCGTGTGCCGCGCTTCCGGACTGCGCATGCGGAAAATATCCAGCACCATGCGTCCAATGTTGCCGCCAAGCTGCACCATCGGCCCCTCGCGTCCCAGCACCATTCCGGCGCCCAGGGTCCCCATGCCGCCGATGAATTTCACCGGCAGCACGCGCCACCAGCGCACCGGCCGCAGCTCCTCCAACGCCCCTTCGATTTCCGGGATCCCCGATCCGCCAGCCTCCGGCGCAAAGCGGCGCACGAGGAAATAGCCGACCATCGCCAGCAGCGCCGACAAGATAAACGCCAGCGGCCAGACCAGATACCAGTGGTCCGCCACCTGCGCCAGCGCGCCGATCCGCTGGTTCTGCACCCAGTTCACGCTCTTTTCAAACGCCACGCCCACCAGCCCGGCCAGCGTGCCGACCACCGCCGCCATAAACAGCACCGCCAGCGGCGTTTTATCGCGCTGAATCAAACGGCGCACCGCATCGCCGCGACGTACCCGCACGAACTGATGTGCTTCAAAAGAGGGAGTTTCTGCTTTCATGCCATTATCAATTATTGGTAATACAAATGAAGAGAGAGGCATTTTAGCCGCCCCGGCGCGCTGCGTCGTCAAAAAAATGCCCTTGCGGCACATTGTTTCAATTGGGCAAAACTTTCATAACCATCCTGGAATAACTTAGAATAGCCGATAAAACATTTTTCACGAACCAGGACCCTGGCCATGAGCAAATCTGAAAATCTGTACCACGCCGCGCGTGAACTGATCCCCGGCGGCGTTAACTCGCCGGTCCGCGCCTTCACCGGCGTCGGCGGCACCCCGCTGTTTATCGAACGCGCGGATGGCGCTTACCTCTATGACGTGGATGGGAAAGCCTATATCGATTATGTCGGCTCCTGGGGTCCGATGGTGCTGGGCCACAACCATCCGGCGATCCGCAACGCGGTGATCGAGGCGGCGTCCCGCGGCCTGAGCTTTGGCGCGCCGACCGAAATGGAAGTAAAAATGGCGGCGCTGGTGACCGAGCTGGTGCCGACCATGGATATGGTGCGCATGGTGAACTCCGGTACCGAAGCCACCATGAGCGCGATTCGCCTGGCGCGCGGCTTCACCGGCCGCGACAAGATCATCAAGTTCGAAGGCTGCTACCACGGCCATGCCGACTGCCTGCTGGTGAAAGCCGGTTCCGGCGCGCTGACCCTCGGCCAGCCGAACTCGCCGGGCGTGCCGGCTGATTTCGCCAAACATACCCTGACCTGCACCTATAACGACCTCGCCTCCGTGCGCGCGGCGTTCGAGCAGTATCCGCAGGATATCGCCTGCATCATCGTCGAGCCGGTCGCCGGGAACATGAACTGCATTCCGCCGCAGCCGGAGTTCCTGCCGGGCCTGCGCGCGCTGTGCGACGAATTTGGCGCCCTGCTGATCATCGACGAAGTGATGACCGGCTTCCGCGTAGCGCTGGCGGGCGCGCAGGCTTATTACGGCGTGGAGCCGGATCTGACCTGTCTCGGGAAAATCATCGGCGGCGGGATGCCGGTAGGCGCCTTCGGCGGCCGTCGCGAGGTGATGGACGCGCTGGCGCCCACCGGTCCGGTCTACCAGGCCGGAACCCTCTCCGGTAACCCGATCGCCATGGCCGCCGGCTTCGCCTGCTTAAGCGAAGTGGCGCAGCCGGGCGTGCATGAAACCCTCACCGAGCTGACCAACCAGCTGGCGCAAGGCCTGCTGGATGCGGCGCGTGACGCCGGGATCCCGCTGGTGGTCAATAACGTCGGCGGCATGTTCGGCATCTTCTTTACCGATGCCGAAACCGTCACCTGCTATCAGGACGTGGTGAAGTGCGATGTCGAACGCTTCAAGCGCTTCTTCCATCTGATGCTGGAGGAAGGCGTGTACCTGGCGCCGTCAGCGTTTGAGGCTGGCTTTATGTCCGTCGCCCACAGCGAAGAAGATATCGACAATACCATCGACGCCGCGCGTCGGGTATTTGCCAAACTGTAAGGTGCTTGAATGCCTGGTGACGCAGGGATTTTCCCGGATGCGGCGCATTGCGCCTTATCCGGGCTACCAAATCGCACAGCGCTGTAGCCCCGGTAAGCGATAGCGCCACCGGGGATGTTGAGGCCATCCGGGATCGTTAGCGGCTCTGTTTCCTCAGCAAATAGATAAAGTACGGCGCGCCGATAAAGGTCGACAGCAGCCCCGCCGGGATCTGGTACGGGAACATGATCATCCGTCCGCACCAGTCGGCGAAGACCAGCAGCAGCCCGCCAGTCAGTCCGGAGATCACCATATGCGGCAGCGTTCGTCGGAAGCCCATCATGCGCGCAATATGCGGCGCCATCAGCCCGACGAAGCTCAGCGGGCCGATGGTCAGCGTCGCCGCCGCCGTCAGGCAGGCCGCCAGCAGCAGCAGAACAATCCGCGATGACGTCAGCGCCATGCCCACCGCCCGCGCCGCCTCCCCGCCCAGCGGCAGGATGGTTAACCAGCGGCGACAGAGCGGCGACAGCGCCAGCAGGACCAGCATCACCGCGCCGCTGCGTACCACCCTCTCCGGCGTCGCGCTGTAGGTCGACCCCGAGATCCACGTCAGGATCTGCGCCATGCGCGGATCGCCGCTGGCCTGCAGCATCATCAGCAGCATAGTGAAGGCGGTACTGAGCGCCATCCCCGCCAGCAGCATCCGATGCGGCGAGAAACCGCCCCGCCCGGCGGCCAGCATAATGATCAGCAAAGTGGCCGCCGCGCCAAGGCTCCCGGCCGGCAGCAGCCAGCCAAAGGCGTCGCCAGGCACGAAGAACAGCATCAGCACTACGCCAAAGGCGGCGCCGGAGCTGATGCCCAGCACTTCCGGGCTGGCCATCGGGTTGCCGGTCAGGCGCTGGATAATACAGCCGGCGACCGCCAGCATCACCCCGGCGAACAGCGCCGACAGCACCCGCGGCCAGCGCCAGGGCAGCAGTTGCTCCAGCAGATCGCCGTGAGCCCACAGCCAGCCGTGGGCATCGCGACCAAAGGCCAGCGCCACGCTCATCGCCAGCAGCAGCAACGCGACGCCCCCGAGAACAAACCATTGCACGTGATAGCGCTCAGGCTGCACATTATCGCCGCCGTTCATCACCGGGGCGCTGATGCTGCGCAGCCGCGGCAGCAGCCACAGCAGCAGGGGCGCGCCAATCAGGGCGGTGACCGAGCCGGTGGAGACTTCCCGCCATACCCGGCTCAGCCAGAGGATCACCTGATCGGAAAGCCACAGGAGCAGCGCGCCGATCAGCGCCGCCAGCAGCAGCCGGGCCAGCAGTCGACGGGCGCCGAGCATTTTCGCCAGCAGCGGCGCGAACAGGCCGATAAAGCCGATAATCCCGACCGCGTTGACCAGCAGCGCGCTCAGCACGATCGCCAGCGTCAGGGCGCCGAGGCGCGCCAGAGACAGCGCCAGCCCCAGGTTGCGCGCCACCCCGTCATCGAGCCCCATCAGAGTCAGCGGACGCAGCAGCAGCAGGGTGAGTATCGCCCCGCCCAGCAGCTGCGGCCACAGGCGCTGCGCCACGCTCCAGTCGGTTTGCGTCAGCGTCCCGGTGCTCCACAGGAACATGCTCTGCAGCTGGTCGTGATGGAAAATCACCATCAGCTGGTTAAGCGCCCCGCAGTAGAGGCTGACCACCAGGCCCGCCAGGATCAGCGTTACCGGCGACAGACGCTTGCCCCAGGAGACGCCAAACACCAGCGCCCCCACCAGACAGGCCCCGGCCAGCGCGGCAAACTGCGACGCCAGCACGCCGGGGATGGCCCACAGCGTGGTGACCGTTATCCCCAGCTGCGCGCCGGTGGCGACGCCAAGGGTGGTCGGCTCCGCCAGCGGATTGCGCAGCACCTGCTGGAACAGTACGCCGACCAGTCCCAGCCCGGCCCCCACCAGCAGTGAAACGGCCACCCGCGGCAGCAGGCTGTAATGAAACAGCATCTGGGCAATCTGATCGCTATCCGGCTGCCGCAGCGCCTGCCGCCATTGCGCATAGGGCAAGGCGACATTGAGATTGACGATACTCAACGCGAAGGCGGCGACCAGCAGCGCGGCCAGCAGGATACTGGCTAACGGTGAAATACGCGTATTCATGCCGGACTCCCCTGGGCCTCGGCCAGCACGCGGGCAAAATGCATCGCCGACAGCGTCGCGCCATAGAACCACACCGCCGGAACGCGCTGGAAGCGTCCCGCGCGCACGAAAGGCATCGCCTGCCACAGCGGGGTCGCCAGCAGCTGGGTCATCTCCCGCTCGTTACCATGATCAAAACAGATCACATCGGCCTCGTTAAACGCCGCCAGCCGGTCGATGCCAACGCTGACGCTGCCCCAGAACGCCGCTTCGCCGCGCCAGGCGTTTTTAATACCAAAGCGGTCAAGCACCTCCTGGAACAGGCAGTTTTCGCCAAACACCAGAACGTGGCGCGGATCGAGCAGGGAGATCATCAGCAGCGGACGGTCGCCGCGCCCGGCAAAACGCGGCTTCAGGCTCGCCATCAGCGCCTCAAACTCCGCCAGGTGGCGCTGAGCCTGCTGCGGTTTGCCCAGCAGGTCAGCCATCTCCAGCAGCGAGCGCTGAGCCATCGCCAGCGGGCGTTTGCCGTCGCTAAAGGTGAATCCGCGGCCGGGGGCGATACGCGCCAGCTTCTCCGGCGACGGGCCGTAGCCTGCTGACCAGACGATAAACGACGGTTTCATCTGCGTCAGCAGCTCAAGATTGGGTTCAGTGCGCAGACCGACATCGATCACCGAGTCGGGCAGCGCGGGCTCGTTCACCCACAGGCGATAGTTAGGGATATCGGCCACGCCGTAAGGCGTGACGCCCAGCGCCAGCAGCAGCTCCGCCGGCAGCCACTCCAGGGCGACCACACGCTGCGGGTCAACGTTCGCCGCCTGCGCGCCGCGCATCTGCCACAGCAGCGGCGAGAGCGCCATCGCGGTCAGCAGGCGACGTCGGGTTATCTGAGTCGGGGTCATCATTAATAGACAAAGCTTACCGGCGCCGCGCCGGCCGGGTGCGGCAGGATCCCCATCGGGATGCCGTAGATTTGTTCCAGGGTGTCGCTGCGCATCAGTTCCGCCGGCGTCCCCTGGGCGATCATTTCCCCGCCGCGCAGGGCCACCAGATAGTCGCAGTAGCGGGCCGCCATATTAACGTCGTGCAGGACGGCGATCACCGTCAGGCCGCGCTGCTGGCTGAGACGATGCACCAGCGCGAGGACATCAACCTGATGGGCGATATCCAGCGCCGAGGTGGGTTCATCGAGCAGCAGACAGCGGCTATCCTGCGCCACCAGCATGGCGATCCACGCCCGCTGACGTTCGCCGCCGGAGAGGCTGTCCACCAGACGATGGGCGAGCGGCTTCAGCCCTACCAGCGCAATCGCCTCTTCCACTTTCTCGCGGTCCGCCGCGCCAAAGCGACCCAGCGCGCCGTGCCACGGATAGCGGCCGATCGCCACCAGCTCGCGCACCGTCATACCTTCGGCCGGCGGCAGCTGCTGCGGCAGATAGGCCACTTTGCGGGCAAAGGCTTTGCTGCCCCAGTTCTCCAGCGGCTGGCCGTCCAGCAGCACATCGCCTGCGGAAGGCGGCTGATGGCGGCCAAGCATTTTCAGTAACGTCGACTTGCCGGAGCCATTATGGCCGATCAGGCCTGTGACTTTTCCGGCCGGGAAGGTGAGCGAGAGCGGATGGAGCAACGTGCGGCCAGGCACACGGAAAGTGACGCGATCCAGCGCGAAGGTGGTTTCTGCGTGCGGAGTCTGTTCCTGCATAGCGATAACCTGATAAAGGGCGCGGCGAACCGCGCCCGTAGGTGGTTAGAAACGGAAGGTGGCGGTGGCGACGACCTGACGTCCGGCCCCCCAGTAGCAGGCGTATTCGCTGTAGCAACTGGAGACATATTCGCGGTCGAACAGGTTGTTGACGTTGACGCCGACCGACGAGCCCGGCAGGCCAAAGCGCGCCAGATCGTATTTCACCGTCGCATCCATCAGCGCATAACCGGCCACACTAAAGGCATCATTTTTCTTACCGGTGCTGGTGTCATTTTTGTAGTAGCTGACCGTTGAACCGATATAGCGCGCCCCGGCCCCAATCGTCAGACCGCTCAGCGCGGTTTCGTGGAAGGTATAATCCGCCCACAGGGAGGCCATGTTACGCGGCACTTCCGCCGGACGTTTGCCGTTGAACACCGTATCGTGAGTGTACTCCGCATCGGTGTAGCTGTAGGCTGCGGTGACGTTAATATTGGCGTTCACCGCCGCCTTCGCCTCCAGCTCAAGGCCGCGGGAGCGGATTTCGCCGGTCTGGATGCTGAACGCCTGGTTAGCCGGATCCGCCGTCAGGTTCTTGTCTTTGGTCAGCTGATAGACCGCCGCGGTGACCACCACCGGCATATCTTTCGGCACATATTTCACGCCGGCTTCATACTGCTTACCGCGCGACGGATCGAACGGCTTACCGCTGCTGCTGGCGCCCGATACCGGTTCAAACGATTCGCTGTAGCTGAAGTACGGAGAGATACCGTTATCGAACAGGTAGTTGATGCCGCCGCGCCAGCTGAACTGCTGGTCGTGGTTCTCCGCCAGGCTGTTGGTGGCGCGGGTTAACGTTGAGGTCGTGGCGTAATCGTAACGGCCGCCCAGGGTCATCACCCATTTATCCCACTCCATCTGATCCTGCGCGTACAGGCCAGTCTGCTCCATCCGGTTGAGCACCGCGTACGGGAAGGTGACCTGAATATTCGGGTTGCCGTACTGCGGATTGTTCATGCTGATGGGATCCGCCGTCCCGTAGTCGGCATCCACATCGTTACGCATCCGCGAGTAGTCCACGCCGGTCAGCAGGGTATGGCTAACCGCGCCGGTGGCGAAATCAGACTGCAGCTGAGTATCGACGGTGAAGGTGTTCAGGTGCTCGTCGGAGCGTACATAGGCGCGATTCATGTAGCCCGGCGCGACATAGCCGTTGCCGTACACCGAACGATAGAGCGTATGCACATCGGCATAGCGCAGGTTCTGCCGCACGGTAAAGGTGTCATCGAACTGATGGGAGAAGCTGTAGCCCACCATCTTCTGGCGGCGGGAGATCTTATTATCCGCCTCGCCTTCGTTGAAATCGGTCGGCAGCTTGTGCGCCTTACCGTTGGCGTCGTAATACGGCACCACGGTGCCTTCGCGCGGCAGCCAGCCGTAGTAGCCCGCATCCGGATCATTCTGGAAGTTGCTCAGGAAGGTGAAGTCGGTTTTATCATCCGGACGCCAGCTAAAGGAGGGCGCCACCGCGTAGCGGGTCGATTTCGCCATCTGCTGCTGGGCATCCTGGCTGCGGCCCAGGCCGGTCAGGCGGTAGGACCAGACGCCGGCATCATCAATGGCGTCGCTGAAGTCAAACCCGGTCTGCCACAGATTGTCGGTGCCCATCTTAAACTGCACTTCTTTCAGCGGCTCGGTGGTCGGGCGTTTGCTGACCATGCTGACGATACCGCCCGGGTTGCTGTTGCCGTACAGCACCGAGGTTGGCCCGCGCATCACTTCCACGCGCTCCAGGAAGTAAGGATCCATGGAGACTTCAGAGTAGTTATTCCCCTGCAGCTTCATGCCGTCCAGATACTGGTTGGTGTTGACGGTCGTCGAGGTGGTGAAGCCGCGAATGGTGACCACGTCATAGGTGGTCGAACTGCCGCGGGTGGAGAAGACGCTTGGCGTATAGGAGAGCGCCTCTTTTACCGTCGTCGGCTGGCGCATCTCCATCTCCTGGCGCGTCACCACCGACACAGACTGCGGCGTTTTTTCAATCGGGGTATCGGTTTTCGTCGCCGTGGCGGAACGTTTCGCCGCGATGGTCGGCGCCGGTCCCCAGGCGCTTTCCTGGGCGGCCGGGGCGGCAACGACGGTAATGGTTTCTTCTTGCTTCGGTTGTTCTGCTGCCTGTGCGTAGACAGACATGCCGCTAACCGCCGTGGCTACTACAGCTGCGACTTTACGCAGCGAGTGGTTTGGCTGAGCAGTTTTTGGACGCGCCATGGATATATCTCTGATGAAAGTGAATGATAACGTAAACGAGAATTATTATTATGACGGGCGATATAATAGGCGAAACGTTGAAGGCAAGGCAAGCGATATGCCTGTCGCTGCGGGTTGAAGGCTGAATTAATAACCAGATAGTTATTATGGAGTTAAAGAGCCGTTAACTTTTTTACAGGCATAAAAAAACCCCTTAATACTTTCGTCTTAAGGGGTCTGGTCTTAGGGCTTAAATCAGTTACTGCCGAACATATCCTTGATCCAGCCCGCGACGCCGTCGCTCTTCTCCTGCTGCTTCGGCGGCTGCTGTTGCTGCTGCTGCTGTTGCTGTTGCTGCTGAGGCTGCTGCCCGGACTGATTGAACGGGTTGTTCGCTTCCTGCTGCTGCAACTGCTGCTGCTGCATCATCTCGCCCTGGCGGCACAGCGCATCCGGCTGCGTCGTCCACACCGGCAGCGAACGCATACCGCCGCTGCAGACGAAGTTGCCGTTGCTGTCCACGCCCATGTCGACCACGTCTTCAGGCGCCGTCAGCACCAGCGGCGTTGGCGTCTGGTTCGCCAGATAACGCTGGTAAATCGACATCGCACCGCTGGCGCCGTACAGTTTGGTTGGCTGGTTATTATCGCGACCCACCCAGGTGATGGTCACCTGGCTACCGTCGATCCCGGCAAACCAGGTATCGACGTTATTGTTGGTGGTCCCGGTTTTCCCCGCCAGATGGAGGCCCGGATACTTCGCGCCCAGCTGACGCCCCGTCCCGCGCTGCACCACCTGCTGCATGGTCCACAGCGTCATGTAGGCCGCCTGGGCAGGCACCGCGCGCTCCGCCTGCGGGTAGCTCTGATACAGCACCGTGCCATCTTCCGCAATCACTGACCGCAGGGCGGAGAGTGGCGCACGGTTGCCGCCGCTGGCGATGGTCTGGAAGGCCTGGGCCACTTCAATTGGCGTCAGGTTCAGCGCGCCAAGCAGCATCGCCGGCACGGCGTTGAGCTGATTCTTCGGCGCCCCCAGTTTGGTCCAGGTATCGACCACCGCCGGCAAGCCCAGCGCCATCCCGAGGTTAACCGTCGGCACGTTCATCGAACGGGTCAGGGCATCCACCAGCATCACCTGGCCGCTGAAGCGACGATCGTCGTTCTGCGGCGACCAGGTCTGGCCGTTGGACAGGCGAATGGTCACTGGCGCATCGGCGATCCACGTATTCAGGCGATACTGGTTCGGCTGGCTCAGCGCGGTCAGATAGGTCGCCGGCTTGGCCAGAGAACCAATCGACCGGCGGGCCTGCATCGCACGGTTGTAGCCGGCGAACTGCGGCTCCGCGCCGCCGACCATCGCCCGCACTTCACCGGTAAAGCGGTCCACCACCACCATGGCGGTTTCCAGATCTGCCAGCTTGCGCTGTTTCTTCAGTACCGGGATCCCTTCAGTGGCCGCTTTTTCCGCGGCATCCTGCGCCACCGAGTCGAAGGTCGTGAAGATCTTCACGCCGGAGAGATCTTTCACTTTATCGCCCAGCTTCGCCTGCAGCTCCTGACGCACCATCTGCATAAACGCCGGCTGTGGTGAAATCACCCCGCCGCGCGGCTGCACGCCCAGCGGACGCGCGCTCAGCATGTCGTACAGCTCCTGGTCGATGACCTGCTGCTGCTGCAGCAGACGCAGCACCAGATTGCGTCGCTCAAGGGCCAGTTTCGGGTTGCGCCACGGGTTATAGACCGAGGCCCCTTTCACCATCCCCACCAGCAGCGCCTGCTGGTCGAGGCTCAGCTCTTCCACCGGACGGCCAAAGTAGTACAGGCTGGCCAGCGGGAAGCCGCGAATTTCGTTATCGCCGCTCTGACCGAGGTACACCTCGTTCATATACAGCTCAAGGATACGATCCTTGCTGTAGCGGGCGTCGACGATCAGCGCCATGTACGCTTCGTTGGCTTTACGCCAGTAGGAGCGTTCGCTGGAGAGGAACAGGTTTTTCACCAGCTGCTGGGTCAGGGTACTTGCCCCCTGCACCGTCCGGCCTGCCGTCAGGTTCGCCAGCACCGCACGGCCGATGGAATAGAGGCTGATACCATCGTGCTCGTAGAAGTGGCGGTCTTCGGTCGCCAGCAGCGTATCCACCAGCAGGTCGGGGAAGCCGCTGCGCTTCACGAACAGACGCTGCTCGCCGTTCGGCGACTGCAGCATGGTGATAAGCCGCGGATCGAGGCGGAAGAAACCGAACTGGCGGTTGTTATCCATATTCTCGATGGTTTCCAGATGGTCGCCGTCGAAGGTCAGACGCGCGCGCACCTGCCCTTCTTTACTGTCCGGGAAATCGAACGGACGGCGGATCATCTCGATGCTGTTGGCCTGCACCGTATATTCGCCGGGACGCGTCATCGCGCTGACCTGACGATACTGGGTGGCGTTCAGCAGACGCACCATCTCGTTTTTGCTGATCTGCATGTCCGGCTCAAGGTTCACCATTCGGCCATAGACCGCGGCCGGCAGCTCCCAGACTTTACCGTCAATGCGGCTGCGGATTTTCTGGTCGAGGTAGACGCCATAGGCGGCAATCAGCACCGCGAAGACAATCCCCAGCTTGACCAGCAGCCACAGCCAGCTGCGCTTACGACGAGGCTTGCCACCTTTGCCTTTGCCTTTTCTCGGCACCGGTTTCTCATCCTCATAATCATCGTCATCATACTCGTCGTCGTAGTCCTCTTCCCGGACCCGGCGACGGGTGACTTTCTGTTTTGTCGGACGTGAGGGTCTTCCCTTACGTCCGATAGGCTCGCGGTCATCTCCCGCCATGCTTTTTCTCCGCAACGTTCAGGCGCAAAGGCCTGATTCTCAATACTTCCCCTGTTCAGAGGAAGAAGAAATCTCTCAAATTAACGTCCTGGCTGCTTACCCTCGGGACGACAACCTGCTGGCGGGCAGAATGCGCCGCCCACCTTTCAAAGGGTTGGTTTGCTTCGTTTCACATGATACTAACAATAAAAATTCACCATAAAATCATTGTGTTAAACGCATCACTGGCAGAATGAGTCAGAACATAGCACGTAATGTTCAGGGCATACAGGATAGCACTAAAATGCGACATTCTTAACCAGCATTTTACCTCGTACTCACGTAACAAGATGGGAAAGAGTATGTTTTTTAATAACATAAAAAATAACGCTCGCCCTGACGCCAAATGCGGCGACATCATCTGCCGCAGAAAATATATTTTCCGGCCGCCAATGTTTATTACTGAAAGAAGTAAAGGGGATTAATCGAGTTTGAGCCAATAAAAATGAGAGCCTGTTAACATTTATGCAGAATCATATTTTATGATGACACCAGGGAAATATTTGTTAAACTAGCGGCCAGTGATTCATTATTTTGATTACTCTACTATGCGCATTCCGCTTATATTTCCGCTTTGCGTGGTGGCCGTGCTCTCTGGCTGCCAACAGAAACCCGCCTCAACGCTCAGTCCGGCCATCAGTAGCCAGGCGCAGCTCGAGCAGCTCTCGTCCGTGGCGGCAGGAACGCGCTATCTCAAGAATAAATGTAATCGTAGCGATCTGCCCGCCGATGAAGCTATTTATCGCGCGGCGGTGAATGTCGGCAAAGCGCGCGGCTGGGGAAATATTGACCCGGCAACGTTAAGCCAAAATAGCGACCGGCTTTACCAACAGCTTTTACAGGACAGCACCCCGGAAGCCGCGCAGTGCAGTCAATTTAATCGCCAGCTTGCTCCCTTTATTGCCAGCCTGCGCGGCGACTAAACAAAATATCTTCAACGCGCATTTTATTGCGCGTGCCCCTTATTCGCCTTTCGGCTCCTCGTCAATTTTCCCGCCGGGCCAGTCCTCCAGCGCCGCGAGGGTAAAGGTCGTGCCGTTGAAGCTAAAGATCGTCACATCCTGTTGGATCTGCTCTACCACCAGATTGGGCAGCGGGGAGTCGCCCTCCGTCCACGCTTTGCCATTTAACACAATGCTGCGCTTTTCCGCTAACGAGGCGTAGACATGCGCGCTATAGCGCAGAGGCGGCAACGTATCGCTGTCCACCACCGGCGCGGCGGGCGCGCTGGGTTTTGTCGCCGGCGGCGGCGTCTTTGACGCGGCCTCTCCGGCAGCGGTTAACGGCAGAAGCGCCGCATGCGCCACCGGCAAGGACAGCGTTTGCGGCGGTGCCGGATGACGCCACTGCTCGCCGCCAAACCAGCCGAGCGCGAATAATAATCCGGCGTACAGCGGGATAATCCAGCCTGGGATCTGCACCATCCGGCCGAGGATCACCGGCGCGTCCGCCTGCGCGGAAGGCGGCTGATGCGCCACCAGCGGGGGGATCCCTCTTTCACTGTCATCACGAACAATCACCACGGTCTCCTGTTCCCTCACGATAACGAGAAGGCGCCCTTACGGGCGCCCCAAACGGCTGACAAAGCGCAATCTTCAGGGATTGCCCGGCGGCGCTGCGCTTGCGCG
>NZ_JAKKOM010000034.1:0-58385 GCF_021739525.1 Klebsiella sp. 2019SCSN059
GGGTTGTTTTGTCCTGCCGGGGTATCAGAAAGCCGCTGGGCCACCCGGAGCCGGACTGCGAACAAGGGGGTTGTTTTAATGTGACTGGCTATCAGGAAGCTGCTGGGGCTCCCGGAGCAGGACTGCGAACAAGGGGGTTGTTTTGTCACACCGGGCGATCACAAAGCTACAGGGCTACTTGAAGCAAAGCAGTTAACAAAGATGTCGGGTTGACCTACTGGGCATCAGAAAGCCGCAGGGCCTCCCGAAGCAGAACTGCGAACAAGGGGGTTGTTTTGTCCTGCCGGGGTATCAGAAAGCCGCTGGGCCTCCCGAAGCAGAACTGCGAACAAGGGGGTTGTTTTGTCCTGCCGGGGCATCAGAAAGCCGCAGGGTCTCCCGAAGCAGAACTGCGAACAAGGGGGTTGTTTTGTCCTGCCGGGGTATCAGAAAGCCGCTGGGCCACCCGGAGCAGAACTGCGAACAAGGGGGTTGTTTTGTCCTGCCGGGGTATCAGAAAGCCGCCCGGCCTCCCGAAGCAGGACTGCGAACAGGGGGAGGGCCTGAGCGGTTATCATAAAGCGATTAAAGGGTAGGGATTGAAATAAAACTGTTAATAAAAATAAAAAAAACCAGTCACATGAACTGGTTTTTATGAGTGAATATAAGTTTATTTGAGTTGCGGAAATTCAACTATAAATCCAGATGAACCAACAACACCATTAATACCAGGGAATATTGGGATCACTACATCGTTTCCAACAGCACCTAAATCTATTTGAATTTCCTTTGTTTCTCCAGGGGCTACAACATTGCCAATAACACTAATTGGGAATGCTGAATCACCCCTTACAGTAATTAGTGCTGTTTGGACGCCTTTTGCAAGCGAACCATCATTACGACGCAACTGGCTTGCTTTAAGAACGGCTAATGGCTCACCAGAAGATAATTTTATCGCCTTATTGACTGCCAGGGTATTTAGTTTATCAAGAACAATAAGGTTCTTAGGGTAGTAGGCAAAGCGGATAGATTTAGATGACATGTTACCGGCATCATCTATAGCTTTAACTAAAAGGGTGTATTTATCTGTTGTTTCATCGAGAGACGGAAATAATCTTGGATAGAGTGGGGTATAGGTTCCATCCGTATTTTTAGTAAAACCTAATTCAACATCATCAGATGTAGGTCCGCCTTGAAGAACCATTTGGTAAATCTTCGATTCGCTCAATGAATCAGTTACAGATACTGATATGTTTTCTAATCCGTACACCGTACTTTCAGATATTAGAGGTGCGCCATCATAAGAGATAGAGAGAGAAGGGGGCGTTTTATCCACAACAATAGACTTAAAAGGAAGTTGGGAAGTATTATTAAATGTATCTTTTGCTCTGAATGCAAGATCATACTTCCCTTCTGGTAACTTCGATAAATCAAGGGCATAGGTATAATCATCACCTGACATTGCCACTTTTGAACCGGCTAAAAGTGACGTTCCAGATAATGTGTCAAAAAGTTCGACACTAGCTAACCTCAATACTTCTCTCCAGTTACCATTACCAGGTTGAGTAACATAGACCAGAATAGATTTATTAGCTTCTCTATAATCAAATCCTGTAATTTTTGGAATTAAATCTGTATTCCAAATACTTCTAATTTCAAATTGGTCGGAAGTTAATTTCTTATCAGGACTGCGCACTAAGAAATAATGCGCAATGTAACCATTTCCTTTATTAATTTTGTAGGAAAAAGTTCCAGTGCATGTTGTTTCTCCAACGGGTATTGAGCAGACTTCCCTTGCTTGTGTTGCATTGTAAAAAGATTGTACATAATCCCTTGCGTCAACAGTTATAGATGCAGTTTGATATTCACCAGGCAGTTCTTCATTTTTAAAAAGCTTCTGACCATAGTCAAAACTGCCTACTGTTGAGAAAGTCATTAGTCTTGATCTGATTACTGGTGATTTTGGAGCGTTCTCTCCCAGTTTAACGTTATATGAAGAATTTCCTCCGCCATATTGATATCCGTTATGAATAACAAATGATGTTCCAACAGGAATAGTCTGCTTGATATAAACGTAACCATTAGATTCAGTTAATAGGGAACCAAAAGATAATCCCGCTTTATTATTTGCACGATAATTTGTCCTTGGTAATCTATAAATAAGAGTAACTGGGTTTGTATCTACAGTCATACCAGCAGTGTATTTAACATATCCTTTTTCGAAACCAGGTATGACGCTTGTTGTAGCAGTTGGATCTTCTACTGCAAATAATTCACTTTCTCCCGGCGATGAGTCGAATACAAAGGTCTGGTCTGGAACCTGAGAGACGTTGCCAGCTTTATCATAGAGTAAGCCGCGAAATTTAAAGTCAGTATCAGCGTCTGAAACAGGCATCCAGTCAGCTTTATTCATGCCACTTTTAGTAATAGGGGCTGTTGCACCTTTAGAGCCTTCATCGTAAGACATTGTATAACTTGAGTATACGGAGCCACCGGGTTTAATGATCTGAACTACCGCTTTATCAAAACCTGACAAATCATTGATGTTTTTGACAGCGAGGTAAATTATAGATTCCTGACCACGTCCAAGTTCCCATCGAGAACCTGATACCACCATGTCATAACCTGGTACCCATGGAACCGAAAAGTTATCAGACGTAGGCCCCACGGTATCAATAAAAACAGGGTGAGTTGTTGTTGATACCACAGCTGATTTTGAGTCTAAAATTTCGGATTTGATGGTGTAGCGGCCATCACTAAGAGGGGGGATCGTGACAGATTTACCGTAGAAACTATTGCCGCTTGAAGACGAGATTCGGTCATCAACAGTAATGATGCCGGTTGTAGTGCTATAAATGGAGCTGTTATCTTCATCGCGAGAAACGGAGATACGGATTTGTTGATCTAACCCTCCAATGAGAAGGGCGTTAAAATTGCCCTGGGGGTTAAGATATGGGGCGCTTTCTGAGACACTTTTATGGACCCCGTTAATATCGGTAAAGGTGTACTCGTATACACGTGAGTGCGCAACGGATAACACACCGGAAGCCAACGTAAGGCCTACAGCTATAGCAGTACGATTTAAGAATAGTGGTAAATTCATAATGAACCTTTTTATGAGGGAGGCCGCGAAAGTAACTTTTCAAAGACACTCATAGGTCTATATGAGAATAATATCATGCAAAATTTTTGGGTTTTCCCGATAAGGGGAGTAAATAAAAAAATGTCACCATCTTTTGACAGTGACATTGTGCATTTGAGGGTTAGTGGATTTCTGAAAGGATTCGCTCAGCGACTGCAATTTGTTTAGCAGAAAGTTGACGACCGCTTTGAATGGTAAGTGTAAGAATCTTAAGGAATGGATTTTTATCAGTTGCTGATATGATTTTATGCTCCAGTGGAGTTAAATTATCCATCCTTTGCCGCCGCCAGGTGGTTGAAGTTACAACTTTTTGAGCTGCTGAATAATTCTTTTTGAAAAGCTCTTTCAGGGTATAACATTCTTTAATTAAGGTGCCTTGTTTACCAGTACCTTTACAGGAAGTACATGCACCAGTAGAGTTTGCATAGCTCAAACGATGACGGCCGGACCCTTTACAATATGAACATGAATAACTTTTTTCATACCGGGCGGAGCCATTGAACTCATGAATATTGAAAACAAATTTTTCATCAATTAACTGACCGTCAACAGAAAACCATTGCTCATTTGAATGTTTCATTGAATCCCCCCCCTAGCGTTTGTAGATGACACCATTAAATCAAATAAAAACGCCTTGTATAGACCCTATTTTTAAAACATGAGAGAGAAGGGTGGGGTTATATTTTTAGTATTAGTCATAAACATTCAGAAAATTTAAAAATATAATATTTATCCAGTGTTTATTAAATGAAGGATTGCTAGATTATTGATATGTATTGAATTTTGGGGTGATTGCATCACCCCTGCAGTTATGAAGGGAAAAAATTACGGCAGACCTCAATCCTCTTCTGGATCAGCAAGAGGAAAATTATTCATGATGACAGGAGGGCGCGAATTCAGATAATAACTGCAACACCCATGGTGCATAGGAGAGAAGAGGCCAACTGCCGGTTCTGGTACGCTTCTTCTCGCCAAAGAAACAAAGCGGAACACCATGAGATACCATCAGTTGACCGAAGGACAACGATACCAGATCGCCTGCCTTCATGACCATGGCTTGAGCCAAGCAATGATTGCCCGCAAGGTGGGTGTGCATCCATCCACCATTAGTCGCGAACTCCGTCGCAACCGGTGTGCGCAAGGTTATCAACCAGCAGAGGCTCATCAATCGGCCACCCTGCGACGATGTTCCAGCAGCAAATATCGTGTCCCGGAAGATACCCTTATTTTCGTGACCATGGCGTTGGCCGCAGACTGGAGTCCGGAGCAGATAAGCTCGGTCTGCAGGCGCATTGGTTGCCCTGTCAGTCATGAGTGGATCTACCGCTATGTGGCGCAGGATAAGGCCAACGGTGGCAAGCTGTTCCGTCACTTGCGGCAAGGCCACAAACGTTACCGTAAGGGACAGAATGCCAAGCGCTGCGTGATCCCCAACCCGGTATCGATCGATGAGCGCCCAGCGATAGTCGACTCTCGTAGCCGATTGGGTGACTGGGAGGTGGATACCGTTTCGGGCAAACAAGGTAGTGGTGCCATCGTGACACTGGCCGAGCGTAAGAGCCGACTCTACCTAGTGCAGTATGTGCCTGCCAAGACGGCAGCTGCAGTGGCCGATGCCATCATCTGCATGCTAGAGCCCTACAAGGCACATGTTCATACAATCACCGCGGACAATGGCAGTGAATTTGTGGAACATGAGCGAGTAGCCAAGGTGCTAAATGCCCAGTTTTACTTCGCGCATCCATACAGCGCGTGGGAGCGAGGTCTGAACGAGAACAGCAATGGCTTGTTGCGGCAGTATGTGCCCAAGGGCAGCGACCTGAGCCAGCTCAGCCCGGATGAGTTGTCGGCCTTCGAGCGGCGACTCAACCTTAGACCGCGCAAATGTTTGGATTTCAGGCAACCGCAGATCGTGTTTGATGAACTACGACAGGTTGCTTGATTTGGCGGGTGTTGCACTTCGGAGTTGAATTCGCGGGACCGTAACAGCTACAGGCTCGCCATTTTCAGGAAACGGGGGAATGCCATCCATTTCAGCGCATTTAAAATCAGACATAGTTAGATCCTCCAGCATTTAGTGATACCCAGTAAACACATTTCATACAGCAGAATGCAAATTTAGCAATGAAAATTCTTTATTCTGATTGCTTGAAGGTTGATCGTTCAAGGGTTCATTTGTTGCTTCATCAGAAGCAGGTATTGTATTGTTCTCAACATCAGCTGCCTGAGTCGAATGTGAAAGTTTGCCCTTAGTCGTTTTCCTTTGAAGTTTCACCTCGTGATCTAGAACTGAGGCTTCTGACTGTAAAATCAGCTCAATTAAATGCTTGTCGAGCTCAATTGGTATTTTTTCGTTCGGACCAAATTGTTCAAGATCAAACTCAGCCGGAAGCGAGGCCCGTAACCTTTTTGAAACCTCTTTAGAACTGGCCGCAAGATTCTGGGCTAATTTACGAGGGATGGGTTGAAAACCCAATGATTTTTTAGTGATCCTGACAGATTTACGAGAGTTTGGTGCAGTCATTACTTCAGAAACATTCAGAGGAAGTGAGTCACCCTCTTTTGAATTAGCTATGACCTGGAGCTTTGCGTTTAATTCTCCCCGGATTTTCTCCAGCGCTTCCTTTTCGCCCAGGTCACGAATTAATTCCAGACAGAGTGTGTAAGAAATAACTTCCTGAGTAATTAAAATTTTCAGCTCATCATCGATAGTCGCAAGAGAAATAAGTTGCCTCACGGCCATTTCGGAAATATTCTCACGCTGCGCTACCATGTCTACCGACATCCCGGCGTCATTAACTAGTCTGCTATAGGCAACTCCACGTCCAACAGGACAAAGCTGCAATGATTTCGCCCCATCCAATGAATGCCATTCCTGCTCGATCTCGTCTCCCTGAAATTCCCTCAATCTAATTAGAATCGGCAGACCAGATTCCTTTAGCGCTAGCAGGGCTGCTCGTGTACGACAGTTCCCCTGACGGACTAAGGGCCGACCTTCTACAATCACAACTGTAATAGGATCAATATCGGCCCCGCTTAAAAATGCGGCTTTCAGATTCTGTATATGTTGAGAAGGTTTAGGTAGTTGGTAGTAAGCCTCTCCCAGGCCCATCTCACGGCAGTTCCAGTTTGGCACTAATCCTAATGCCCGGGGATCAATCAGAAATGGCTGACCATTAACTGCTTTATGGCAAATGTCGGGGTTTGCGTCACTAAATTCACGCAAATTTTTGACAGTCCGACCGCTCCGTACTGTGGAGATAAAAAAATCAGCTTCTCTATTTATCTTCATTTTATGACCTTTGAGCAATTCAACCCAGAAATTAGACTCTACAGTAATTTTCTGTAAAAACTTCTCGCTAGGTGGTTAAAACTGCTAGTGAGCGATTTTTTTCGAAAGTTACTTTTTTTTGAAAATCACAATGGACTAACACCCTCAACAAAAACGCTAATACTATGAATATCAAACAATTTTCTTTTCTTTGTGTAAGTGATAAATCCAAATCGACCTAGTAACTGTACGTGTTTAAATGTTGCTGGAGCGATTTCGGAAAGGGATTTGACTTCTTTTTCCGAAAGTAACTTTTGGTGAAGGTCAAAAACCTCGGGCCGTTTGGCAAAAAAAAGCGTTGTCAGAAAAACTGATACTGCATTAGTCAGTCCCAACAGAGTCGTGACAATCCTGGGATTAACAGTAAAACTAACCCGGTTGACCGCATCACAATCAACATTGTGACTGATTTCTGAAAATACAGCGCAGGTCTGACGAATATTATCTGTTTGTATCTCTATCCTGAACTCAATCATCATCAACAAAAAGAACAAAACCTCACCCGGGGTATAACAAATTTTACGCAGACCTATAGCCTCTGAAACTCTGTCTGTTTTTTCTATCAGTTCGCCAAGAGAAAAACAGAATTGAAGGCCTTGTTCGGTTGGTTGTCTTGCGTTCAAGTCCAGCAAAATGGCAAACCACAAAGGTTGATATCGGCCATGCATAATCGGCCCTGTCAAAAAGACCTTATCCTGAGAAAAGTTACTTTTATCTTTAGAGAGCAGGGGAGTGATTTCACTTGAAGTGAAATCAACTTTAGTCTGGTCACAGGTTAAGGATAACTTGTGGTTTTTTCTAAAGAAATCCTGCAATAGCTGAATCTCTGGCAATTTATTATTTCGAAGCATAAAGAGTAACAAGTACCTCTGTAAAGCTTGAGGGATTTCTGTTGTCAGCCACTTATAAATCTCCAGGTGAAGTATTGACAATTTTAACCTGCAATATACTCATATTATTGATCCAGAGTCGTTTAACTACCTGAATGTTGCAACGTAGAATATCCCCGGGACTATGTCGGGATGGATTCGAATCATAGGCAATAAAATGCCGGTGGTCAGTGGTTTCCAACAGTAATGAGGAAAAGCTCTCGATAGAAAACTTACGAGTTAGCACCTCAATTTTTCTAACGGTGAGATCGAGATTTAAACAGGCCCCGATTTTTGCGTTATAAGGTCTGACCGTCAGGCTGGCAACCGTTTTATGTTCTTGTTGAGTTGGCCGCAGACACCTATATTGCAATTTGGTAGGAAAGTTACTTTTATCCAAAACCTGGACCAGTGAAGAATGGAAATGATTTTTACCCTGATTGGAAGTCGATAATCTGATTTCCAGCCACTTTCTAATTAGGGTCTGCTCAGGTGATATAAATGGAAATTTTAGCGAATTTTTGGCAGCCCACTCATACACAGGAATAACTTTTTCCAATACAGCAGGGAGTACGCCGGTGCCAGAGCAATGATTGCAATTAATACCAGAACCTAGACAGTCCGGACAGGGCCGCTGGATTTCAATAAATCCGGCAGAATTCGGCTCAGTGTCACAAATGATTTCGTTGTTGGTCGTTATCCACATATATATCTCCCCTCAGATATTCCATATCCTATCAGGAAAAGATCGCCAGGTAAGGGGGTATTTTTTTGACATTAGAAAACGACATTGCTGGCTGGAATTGGAAATAATTCCGATTAACCCTGTAGATTTGAAGACTATTAATCAAAAATTTTTGAATGCTGGAACGTGTTCGTCAACCAATACGCTAACCTGTTTAGGTTGACTCTGTACCGGTATTACGGAAACGTTTGATTCTAGGACGTTCTTTATCTGCCTGATATTTATAGCAAAAATTTTACTGACCCAATCCGAATCGATTTTTGCGAAAATTTCTGATTCGGTCAGTTTTGAGTTGCGAATAATACGACGGGTTACGAAAATACTAAGACCGTCAAGATTACAGCTCATGGTTAAGATATTGTTATTTAAGGAAATTTTAAGGTCTAAACCCAAAACCGAAATAAGCTTGATTTTCATGATATTCCATTCACGACACACTTCAGAGTATTCCTAAATTTACATTTTGAAATGAAGGTTGTGAAGAGGGAAAGGTTGCATTTTTTGGCATATATAGCAGATTATATCCCGATAAGGTAGATGCAACCGCTTGCTTTCAGATAATTACTCTGATTGTGATATGAAAACACCAAAATTCAATAAGTTATATTGAACACAGAATCTTCAAATTTTCTCCATTTTCTTAATTTTTTGAGCATTTTTCAGAGAAAACCGGACCAAAATACATGAAAACTACCAATTATAGTATCCCGGTAGTAAACCTGATATCTGACGTCTATGTTTGTTAGCCACAAAAGTGACTTTTGTTGCTGTCCTGACTGAGGCAATTACAGAAGTTGGGTTTAAGCCCCCGACCAAAGGTGAGTTAAAAGTGACTTTTCTCAATTCGATTGGGTTGTAACAACACGAAAGTGACTTTTTTGAACGCGAAAAATGCATTTTTCCATTTCAGAAAGTGCCTTTTGAAACATAATACCGAAAAGGTGATTTTGGATGCAAAATTGAACAGATGTCGGTGTTGAAAATTAATCACAATAAAATCATGTGGTTATCTTTGGTTGTGTGGTTACCTATGCCCATATAGAAAGGATTTATTTCACCCATAGGATGACTTTTTAAGCTTTGCGAAAAAGTGACTTTAATGGGTCCTGCCATTTCCCCGTTTTTTTATAAAAAAAATGTTCTATAGATTCGAAATTAAAAATTAACCCTGGGTATTCTCAAATTGCTGGTTAGCGCCAGAAAACCTAAACCAATTTTTGCATTCAGGAGTTTCACAATGATCCAGAAATCTATGGCTATGAACGGTACTGCTGCCTTCACCCTGTCTGACAACCTGCGTAATATGGTCAGCAATAAAGTGTTCCAGGTATTTGTAGCTCTGCTGTGCGCTGCGTTGTTTTCCTCTATTGCCCTAGCGGGCGGTGACGATGGCGCTCTGGGTGAAATCTGGACCCAGCTGTCTGAAGCATTAAGCGGTGCGCCAGGTAAAGCACTGGCCGCGTGTATGCTGTTCTCTGCGTTTTATTTCTCTATCGGTCGTCCGAACCCAGGCCTGGCGCTGGTTTCCTTCCTCATGATGATGATCCTTGCGAATGGCGAAAAAATCATCTCCGGTTTCCTGGATGCAGGTGTTGCGCTGTAAAAATAAATTTTGCTAAAAACGCAAAACAACAATTAGGGGACGAAAGTCCCCTTTTTATTACCTGTACAATAGAGACCATGTTCAGAAATGGTGCTAAGTAAATGGATAACAATTACACATACCGATTTCCATACCGGATTAATCTACCTTTGCTGATATTGTTTTTTGATGCCAAGCAGATCGGCGTAGTTATGGGCCTTCTTGCGTTCGGGAATATTTTTGAATGTATGTCCATTGCATCAGTTACCGCAGTTGTTTACTGGATTGCATACAACAAAGCAAAGGAAAGCGCGGTGCGGGGAAGACTGAAACACAAACTTTGGTGGAATGGTTTTCTGCCGGGAAGAACTGTTTTCCAGAGTCGATATTTTTCTGACCCTTTTATGCGAGTGCTGTACAGCTAAATTAATCCCGGAGAAGTAATGAGCGAGAAAAAGTCACTTTTAGAAAACGTCATGAACTTCTTCAGGTTTGTGCCTAAGAAGAAGGTAGCTGATAAATCAAAGGATGATGAGGCTGATGATGTCCAGGTTGAAAAGGCAGAAAGTTATAGCACTGACAAAATGCAGCGTCCTAAGTCGATCCTGAATTTATCAAAAGAGCTCGAAACTCCCAAAATAGGGAAAAAAACGGGTGCTGAACTGACCTATAGCCAGTTAATTCAACGGGACAAAAAGTTAATTTTTAACAACGGACTTTTGACCGTGATTGCTGGTCTCTTGGTTATCAAAGTTGTTTTTTTTTCAACCACAGAGATCATTGCTATACCTCCAGATATGACTGCGGAAGTATCCGTTGCTGGCAGTAAAGCTAGTGAGTCATATAAGACGCAATGGGGCCTATTTATAGCAACCACATTGGGCAACATAAACCCCAAGAACGTGAATTTCGTTACTGGTTATATTTTAAAAATGTTTCCAGCATCTAAGCAGTCAGCTTTAGAAGCTGAGCTCAAAAAAGCCTCTGATTTAATGCTGGCGAGGAAAGTTGATCAGACCTTTGTTGCAGAGGATGTGAGCTTTCTTCCGGGTGATAACGTTCTTTATGTCTGGGGAACCCGTAAAACGAAATTCCTTAACGTTTCTGATAAAGAACAATCTGAGCGTTGGACCTTTGAGATGGTTTTGAGCGTCAAAAGCGGACGGCCTCGAATCCTTTACCTGAACCAGTATTCAGGTACCCCAAATATCAAAAAAGTAACAGTTAACGGGAAGGTATTGGAAAAAGAGTTTACTGAAAATACCGACATGATCCAGCAACAGAACGAAGCAGAAGCCCAATAATATGAAAAGAAAACTTTTAGGACTACTAATCACATTAAACGTGCTGGCTCCAGTTGTTCATGCTGATGAACCGTTCAGTATTCCTGCGTCAGCAGTAAATACCCAAGCCTTTGATGAGCCGCCTGACTCGGCCAAAGCAATGGATATTGTGACCAATGCCGTTAAACAAGTGCCAGGAGCCTTGGCAGTTACCCAACCTCCTATAAACAGTAACCAGCCACCGATTAATCCAAATCGCCCGACTACTGCTATTCCTGCTGCTCCAGGGCTATCCCAGACTAGCGCTTCTTCTGCTGCTGTTCGTTCAATGACCGATTCGTTAATGAACAATGCACCCTCGGAAGGACCTGGTCAAAAGGCAGTCAATGAGGCTAAGAAGCGTTATCAACCAATGCAAAACGTTACTGTACCTCCAGGGGGAAATATTGTTCTTCCTGTTTCATTAGGTTTACAAAACCGCATCCAGACTTCATTTAAGAACGTAAGTGTTTCAACAACCGCACCTTCAGAAGATACAACTATCTATGTTGAAGGTGGCAGTGTCTTCATTACGACAGTAAAAGATGCCCCTGTAGGCATTATGCTGGCCGAAGAAGGGGTGCCAGAATCAACTTATAACCTGACGCTGATTCCTATAGATGTGCCCGGAGCCATGATTCGTGTTCAAACTCAGTTAACGCAAAACATGGCTATTGAACGTGATCGCCATATAGCTTCCAACACGAATAAAGTGCTGCTGGAGCAAGCACAATCTGGTGAGCTTGACGAAAAAGCGATTGCTCAGGATGATCGTAAGCAGAGGATCATCGATATCCTTTATCCGGTTGCTAATGGTGAAGTACCAACCGGTTTTGCACTTCAGTTGGATAAACTCTCGGTTATCCCTAATAACGAAAAATCACCTTGCCGATTTAACTTTTATGCGAAGCTTGGTCAACGCCTTATCGGTGCTCGTGAACTTGTAGATGTCGTTCTTGTTCAAAATAACCTGACTTATCCAGCGGTTGTTGATGACCAAAAATGCATTACGCCAGGTGTTATTGCCACTGCGATTTTTGATAAAGCATTCTTGCAACCTGGTGAAAAAACAGAGCTGTATATTCTTCGTGACAAACTCTACCAGGAGCGAGAGTCACGTGTAACTAAACGGCCAAGTCTGATTAATGAATGAGAAAGAAAAGTAACTTTTCAGTATTCGCTTGGGTCATTTTGTTCAGTGTTGGTTTAGGCGTTGGTTTTTTTATCGGAAATGTCCAAAAGGAACGATCTGAGCTGGTTCAGATTTTGCCCACGGAATATACAGTGCAAGAAACCGAACTCCCTGAATTTGATGATTTTAAGGTTTATGACTCGGACATATTGCTTTCTGACGAAGTTATAGCTCGTGAGAAAAATATTGACTTAAGCAAGGGTAAAAAATCCGATGAAAAAATCATCACTCTAACTGAGCCGGATGGGTCCAGGACTCATGAACAAGCAAGAGAGAACCCTCAAATTGAACTGGAGAGTGAGAGTCAGTTCTATGAGCATCTTGAAAATAACGTGTTCAAAAATTTACGGGCTGAGCCTCCTTACTCTGTACCGCAAATAGATGAAAAGATCAGGTCATTGAGGGTAAAGAGATATTTACCTCCAGGTAATAAAGGTCAACATAATGAAAACTTTGAAGCTGAAGGAATTGTGGGCAGAAAATAAAGCCATTCGAATGGCTTTTCTACTCATCGTAGCATTTGGGGCTCTTGTGATGGCGACTCTCACGCTTATGGGGGGAGATGATTCAAACCAGAAATCAAAAAAAATTAAGCCAGTTACTAACCTTCTGGATACTTCTTCTATCCACAATATGGATGAAGAGGGACAGAAGCGTTTTCTGCAAACTGTTCAACAGGAAAACCGTAAAGACCAACAATCCATGTTGGATCAGGTTAAGCAGATGGAGAAATATAAGTCTGAAAATTCCAGTGAGATAAGTGAGCTAAAAGCGCAACTTAAGCAGCTGAACCAACAAATTTCAGATATGCAGAATGGTAAGGGCCCGGCAAGTAATCGTAGCCTCGATAACCGCGTAGGCCAGCAGGCCAATGACAATCAGCAGCAAAATCCAGCCTATCAGCTTAATGGTGATGCGGTGGCAAATCGCAATCAGGAAATACCAGTCGCAGGCGGTATCTCACCTCAACGTACCCAGCTGGTGCGCACAATTACCAGTAACAGCATTACCACTGCCAATAACGGTGTCCTTGAAGTGACACCAATTGTTGAAAAGAACATTACGAACGCTAACCAAAAGCGAGTTGTTAAAGCCGGAGCGCCTGCCGTGGCAGGTGATGGCACTAAGCCAATAGATAGCAATGCACGTCACTCAAAACGCTCTGAAGACCAGTATTTGCCTGCTACTTCCCAACTTTATGCAGTTCTGGTGACAGGTGTGGAAGCGCCGACATCATTATCGTCTCAGGAGGAACCGTTGGGAGTAACGTTCAGGGTTAAACGCGATGTTTTCTTACCCAATAACTACAGAATGGATCTTCGTGATTGTAACCTCCTGGGTACCGCTCGTGGAGATATGGCCTCTGAACGAGTCTATATCCGCACAACAAGTCTGAGCTGTGTAAATTCCAAAGGGAAAAGCTTTGATATCAAACTGGAGGCATACGCAGTTAGTGAAATCGACGGAAAAGCCGGTATCAAAGGTACGCTTATCTCCCGAAACGGTAACGCTATTATGGGTAGTGCCTTAGCCGGTGGCCTTAGCGCGCTGGCGCAGGGACTGAGCCCAAGCAAAGTTAGTCAGCTGAATATCGATCCTAACTCACAAGCACAATTCCAGGGACCTAACATTGGTGCTCTTGGCGCTGTGAGCGCAAGTGGTATGGTCTCGGGAGGATTAAACAAGCTGACAGACTGGTATACCCACATAATTGATCAGCAGTGGCCGGTTGTAGAGCTTTCTCCGGGTATTAATGCGACTTTTGTCGTCCTTAACGGTGCATCCATTCCAACCAATTTAGCGGCGAAATAAACATGACTGAACCAAGAAAAGATGATGACACAAATGACGCTGATTTTGAAAAAAGTGAAGTTGAAAGTGAACAGAAAAAGATGACATTTTCTGTCTCATATTCATTCATCGAAAAGACAGTCAAAGTCATCATAGTTGCCGCTGTCCTGACATGCATTGGGCTGTTTATCGGTAAGCACCTTAATAAGGGGACCAGCCTGTTTAATGACAGTGTGAAAATTGCTGTTCTTAACCCTTCGGCATTAAACGAACAGTATTTAAAGGCACATAACGGAAATAATGAAGGCTACCTTCCTTATATCCGCAAGCTTATGGCGCTGTACAGGGCGCGTGATTTCCTTGTTCTGGATATGAGTTACGTCATTACGCGGCCATCAACAGTAAGTGAAGTTGCTTACATAAATGAGTCCGAACTTGAAAGTGAGCTGACTGAATTTGGCATAGACCCTAAGTATTTTGAGGGTAAGCAGTAATCATGAAAAAGTTACTTTTCAAATCACTTGCGTTTATTGCACTGCTCAATTCAGCTCATTCTATTGCCTCTGATAAATATGATGCTGACGCGGCCGCGTTAACCCGTGCAGCTGCTGACAACGGACTGGCTTTAAATCAGTCACAACGCGGATTAGTCAGCCAGCTTGGTTCTTACAAACCAACTGATGCAATCTACTTACCGACTGGTGGGATTTTCTTGTTTGAGGATCAACGTAGTGGTCTCACACTAGTTACCACTACGGGCCGTTACTCTTTTTCAGAAGGTAAGGCTTACGATGTGCTCCGAAAAAAACAGGTACAGTCGATAGCTGATATCCGGGAAAGTTACTTTCTGCCGTTGAGCGAAGCACCGTTTAAGCCTGAGGATGCCTTTACTATCCAGTTCGGTAATCCTGCCCTTAAACGTCAGGCGGTTATCTTCATTACTCTTGATTGTGCTGATTGTATTAATTTCCTGAAAAAGATGAATGAAGACAGGCAAGCAGTGCGTTTTGATATTGTCATCCTACCGAGTCCCGGCGAAGCGGCTAAACGTGTTAAGCAAATGTGGTGTTCTGTAAAAGCGGGGAAGGTATCTAATTACGATATTCTTCAGTCGTTATTAGGTAAATCACAGGATATAAATAGCCGTCTTATCCCTCATGAAAGCCTGAAAGATTGTTCAGTAGAACCAATCGTAACTGGTTTATATCTGGCCTCTGTCTATAACGTTCAGGGGATGCCTTCTGTGATCCGTGAAGACGGACTTTTGGGCAATGGCTTACCGACTGATTATAAGGGATGGTTGAAATTGAATTTACAACCGTTGCTTAAAAACCCTTTTGATAAATAAGGCGTACATATGAATAACATCACGAAATTACTCATGTCTGTTGCTGCGGTGACTACTTTATCTGGTTGCATCGGTCAATCTGAGAGCTCATGCCCGGGTATTGAAAAAGGCGTTCTGTGTATGGGCCCCCGGGCAATTATGGAAGCCACTAACAATCACGACGATCTAAAGTATTTAAAAAAGGAAGGTGATGGGGGAAAGCAGGATATTGCGGATAGTAAGTATCCAACATCCTTAACTCCACCGCCAGGCGTTCAGTACCCACAAAAACCAGTGGTTAGCACTGGCCCTAAACCGTTGTTCTCCGGAACACCCCAGCCGGTGAAACCACTGACAACGGCAAGTTATGTGTCGCAACAGCAGGTACCAGCAGGTAAAGGCCTGTATTCAGAGTTTGACGGTAAGCCTGTAAACCCAACGCTGAGCTCATATCAGGAGCGTCAGTATCAGGTACAGGGGACCCGACAGGCTGTTATCGCTCCGGAACCTCTGGCCGTGTTAAGGCAAGGGAAGGTCATGCGTGTTCTTATTGCACCTTACACTGACGATAACGACGCACTTAACCTCCCTGGTTATGTATATGTCAACGTCAAACCTCAAACGTGGGTTGCTGGTGATTCAGCATTGAAAAACCCGGCCCGAATTGTGCCGCTGGAAGTTCAGGATAGCGCTCGTAACAACATGCAGCAGCAGCAACGCAGCACTAAAGGCGTAACGGCGAACGGAGTCACCGGTAGTTCTTTCTAGCCGATCCAATGAATGTATATAGAGTTCCACGGAATGTAAGGAAAAAGTATGAACAACTCACGTCTCGCAAAAGAACTGGAAAGATATAACTTAGGTCACTTCATTCCGGTGGTCGACAGAATGGTGGATGCGCCTTATTTTTTGCTGGAAGATAATGCAGTAGGCTTCTTTTTTGTCTGCAACCCGTCACCTGGATTATATGATAACCAACAAAACCTGATGACGGATCTGTTTAAAATGGATTTCCCTGCTGAGTCCATTATGCAAATGACATTGACAGCGTTACCTGATGTCAATACTTCATTGTCCCGATGGTTACGCCGACGCGGTAACAGAATGGGGGGGCGGGATAACGAAAAAGCTGACCTGCTGACTGTATACTCACTCGACTATCTGACGAAAAGCCAATATGATCCGTTGAAGGTTGCTGATGGTATAAAAATCACTCAGGCCGATGAGTTAAAGCTCAGGAATTTCGAATTATGGGTAACCGTGCGGATACCTATTAAGGGTTTCTCGCCAAGCGAATCCGAAGCAATGCGACTCGATGCACTGTTTAAAGACCTTCTGGCAAAACTGAAAGGGTTAACCCTTTCTCCAATTATAGGTGACGCTGATATGTGGTTATACAGCGTTGATAAAATATTGAACCCAGGCAAAGACTCCAGATGGAAATATGGCGGTCTTGAATCCAGTTCATTAATGCCACTTAACAAACAGGTCAACATTCCAGGCCGGAAGTATGAGGTAGGGGAAGATTATTTTTCCTCATTGACCTCTGATGGTGATGAAACGGCTCAGCGTTATTTCAAGCACCTGTCTATGACTAAATTTCCTGAATATGTCAATTTTGGGGCCATTTATGAGCTCGTGGTTGACTGGATGACTGGAAGTAAAACCATTTTTTCACCATTCATTATCAATTACTGCGTCCAGTTTCCATATCAAAAGAAAATACAGAAAGAATATCTGCGTTATAAGGCAATTACAGATAACCAGTCAAAAATTCCAATTGTCCTAAAATATCTACCTCGTCTCGCCGATATGGATAAAGATTACTCGGCTTTGACAAGAGAGCTGGAAGATAAAGCAAAATTACTACAGACGTACATGACATTTATTGTCATGGACAACACTCTGGAAAAAGTGAAAACGGCTGCAAAAAGTCTGATGAGCTACTACAGTGAGAAAAAAATAATTGTAGCAGATGACAGTTATATTTGCTTCTCAGGCGTAATGTCAGCTTTACCGTTATGTAATGACCCATCTACATTCAGAGATATGGATCGTGGAGATGTCATGACGAACACGGGCGCTGCTCACTTAGCTCCTATTTTCGGGCCGTGGAAAGGAAACTCTGCGAATCCGGTTATACCCTTTGTAACACGCGAAGGGCAGCTGGTCATGATTGATATTTTTGAAACATCTGCTAGTTACAACGTATGCGTAGGCGCAACATCCGGGGCAGGTAAATCATTTGCAGCAAACAACATTATTCTTAACTATCTGTGTTCTGGTGAGCATATAAACCCGCTCTACCATTTTGATGATGTGCGTCAAATACTTACTTCCGACAAGTTCGCTCCACCGCTGGATCTGAATGGCAAATTTAATGCGTCACCAGATGGCGCTCAGGTGTTTGTCGTCGATATAGGTCGCTCATATCAGGGTCTTGCTGAACAGTTTGAAGATTCCCAGTTTATCGATTTTGGCGTTGATGCTACTTTTTCTCTTAACCCATTCGCTTTTATGGTTAAGAAATACACTGGTGATGAAAATCTGGATGGAATCGCGAAAGGGGAAGATGACACAAACAAGGAATCGGATCTGATTTCACAAACTATTATGGTTCTTAATCAGATTAAATTGATGGCATCCAGTAGTGGTAATATTACAGATTACCAGGAAGCTGAAATGCTTCGCCTAATTATAGAAGAGGCTAAATCACCTGAGGATAATTATTTACCATCTGTCACCGGGTTTGCCATAAAGTGTAAAAACCACTCGAAACAAGAGATTAAAGATATTGGTGTGCAGTTGGGGCCGTGGTGCGAGGACGGTATTTATGGGCGCAGGTTCACCACATCATTGCCACCAATTGATTTTGATAGCCGGTTTATTGTACTTGAGCTGGAAGAGCTTAAACCTACCCCTCATTTACAGTGGGTTGTGCTGATGTCGATTATTCAGGCTGCTCAACATGCTATGTTTATTAAGAAGGATGGACGTCGGCGGTTATTCATTCTTGATGAAGCGTGGGAATATATCGGTGAAAGTAACGGTGATGACGCTGCTGTGAATTTCTTTACGAAATTCCTTGAAGCAGCATGGCGTCGTTTCCGTAAAACAAACTGTGCTGGTATCTGTATTACACAGAGCTTCGAAGATTTCTACAAGTCTCCAATTGGTATCGCAATTGCCAACAACTCGCCATGGAAATTTATCATGAAGCAGTCACCAGAGGCGATTGATTCCATGGAGAAGAACAAATACATTTCAGCATCCTCAGCAGAGTACGAAAGAATGAAGTTGATCAGGACTGAAAAGTTTGTTTTTTCGGAGATTATGATCCGTTTTGAGAATGTACAGCAAATCGTACGTCTTTATGTTGACCGTAAGATGGAACTTTGTTTTACAACTGACCCGGCAGACCGTCGCAAAATCTGGGACCTTATTAGTGACGGATATACATATGCGGAAGCAATTGACAGGGTTTACGAAGAAGAACTGATTCAGTTAGGTGTGAAAACACGGCAGGTAGCTTAAAAAGAAAAGGGGCGCTAAGGCCCCTTTTTTATTGCAGGATTACTGGTTGTGACATTACTGGCCGCAAATCAACAACTACTTTATCCCGAGCTTCATCGATATTTACACCTAACGGATACTCTCCCGGAAGAGCGCTTGTGACCACAACCGGCGGACTGTTCGTAAAGGCTCTCTCTGCTGTTGGCGCTGGTTTGTAAATCATGAGGGCTACATTTCGGTAGTCTTTATACAGGATACCGAAAGTCTTTCCTTCCTGCGTATCTGGTATCTCCACTTTAACGGGAGTCACACCGACTCTTTCCTTTGTAATCACATTAATGACCGCTGCACCCTGTGGATTGGAATCAATGGTGTAGGTAAAGGCCCAGGTTGGGACAGTTGTCATTGCTAAAGCGAATGCAGCTACGCTTATTTTCTTAATTCCACGAGCTATAAATAACGTCATTATATTCCTCATTTTCTTTTGCAGAAGTAAGTTTAAACTGCATCAACACTTCGAGAGGGACAGGTGTATCCTTTTTATTCCTGGATAACCCATTGAATTTATTGTTTACGAAAATCATCTTGATATCATCTGTATAGCACAGACCTAATAATGCAATGTTAGGAACCATATAGGTACTGACTGAGGCGGGAGGAATGAGTAACTCCTCTTGAGACTCATACCCGCATCGATTACCGTATAATGACAGTTTGTTGACAGTCATAAACTCATTATAACCATTTTCAATTAGAACATAGACTTCTATTCCAGCATTAACTACGCGGACAGTATAATTGCCTGAGACTTTTCCGGGCATATCAATAGTTTTAACAGGGCTATAGCTTATTGCAGGAAGCGTTTTATGCCAGCCCGGTGACTGTTGACATGCGGTAAGAAATAACGCGGCCAGAAGCATCAGGCTATTTTTTAACATGAGTCTCTCCGGAAATGCTTATAATTATTTGTTCGCGTGGATAGGCAATCAGTTTTCTAGTGAAGTATTGCGAACCTGCCAGCATATTGTTTCGTGAAATTATGTAGATTTCCTTATCAAAATTCACGGATGTAAATTGATTGACTTGTATTTTATAAAATCCTGTTTTAAGTTTCTTTATGTTTTTAAAATCCGATAAGCCAGTTACTTTGTCTTTGCTGGTCAGTGTTTTTTGCACTGGAGAATTTTTATAATCAATTATTTCTGTCAATTTTGCAGCGCTTATTTCTTTACCTGGTATAACGGTAAGAGCTTTGGGGGTGTCTTTCCCAATGATGTAGACCACGGGAATGAAATCATAGAATTTCGCGCCTTCTTTAATGTGCAGTATAACGTAGCTGCCTGGTTCTACCCAAATCAGATCTTTGCCTTCAGATGCCAACGTTGCGTGTCCATTCTTAACAATGACAGAATAATTAACTTCTGGTAGCGAAAGGATTAATGGGAACGATGCCGCCTGATTGCTAATCCGGATGTATTTCGCATCGTCGACTTTATTCTTAAAATAACTCGTTTTGCCTTTTACGGTTTCCTGGTGCTGGTCAACAATAACATCCGAACTGAGCTGAAGCTGAGAATCGGCCATAACATTACCTGCGGTGGGTAGCAACAAGAAAAGACATGCTAAAGCTCTAAAATTCATAGCAACTCCCGGATTCTGTTTCGGTAATGTCAATAAATCGAATTTTGAAGTCCAGTGGTGCAGCTGATAACCCATCCCAGTTGTTAGGGAAAAGACAAACAGTGGATTTAGCTAATGCAGCCTCACCTTTGAAAATCTGTCCTATGTGATCGGGTTGATGCGCACCTAAAACGACAAGTGATATGCCTTCTATTGAATTTCCTGATTCAAGGAAATACCGGCTTCTGGTGATGTTGCTCGCCATAATTCGAAGACTCTGATTATCCATTTTGTTTAAGGTAGCTATGATATCGCTCCAGTCCCGGCCATCCTGAGGGATATCGGAGGAGCCGATTATGTAATTACCAAGCCTTGTTTTGAGATTGATGAACAGTGGGTAGTCGATTTTGTAAATATCACGCTCAAGCAAAATTTGATCGTATGAGTCATGCCAGCTACCACCTAAACTTCTCCAGTGTTTACGAGTATGCGTATCTGGAAAGTACCGGAAGCTTTTCAGGTTCTTTTGAGTGATAGCATCAGTCATAAGCATTTCATGAAAACCTACCACCGTGAAAAAGTGTACTTTTCTGTCACCAAATTTTTTATAAACAACCGCTTCAAGCAGTTGGGGGGCAGACGGGCCCCAGTCAAATAAATTACCGGTTGTTATAATAACCACTTCATCGCCGGGCCGTGTCAGTTTTGAAAGCCCTTTGATTAATAATTCAAAGTGACCAAAAAGGTCACTGACGATTAGAATCCGTCCAGTGAAATCATTCAGGTCAATACTTAGATTTGAAAGAATAGTCATTTATCACCTCTGCTAGATCATACCTTTATGCGTGCGGAGATGAGGTCGCCAGCGAGCCAAAATGCTCTTTTTTTACTATTTTTTTTCATGACATAGTCAGATTTCTGTAAAAGTGACTTTTTTAGCTATTTATGAGAATCCTTACTAAGTAGAGTGAAAACAGGCGTGGCTAAAAAGTTATCAGAGGTCAGACCCCTTGTGCGTTGCCTTCATTCTCCGTCAGGGTTTAATCGCTCTCTTACTGGCACATCAAACGATAAAGAACCGAAGAGAAAGCATAACGTTTTGTATCGTCATGTAAGTTTAACGTGTTGTTTTACAAGGCGGTACATCAAAATCAAAGCGATGCATTTCCTGAATGCTTCAGTTTAAGGTCTCGCTATTCAATCCCAGTCCCAGTTTCTAATACGGGTTAAATTAGGCCAGTTCTGAAAAAAGTGACTTTTGTTGCATTTAAAAATGTGTCTTTGGATTGATGATTTTGTTGAACAAGTGAATAATACGTGCCATTTGCTGGTTTCAGCTCGTTTACGTTGAGCTTTTGAGTTTAAAAACTTCGAGGGATGGTTGCTTACATGTTAAGCTAAGATTAGATAAACCTATAGAGTCAGTGCGAAGGTTAAATTTTTTTACTCGCTCTGGTTAAGGTAGGAGCAGTCTGTTTTTGATATGATTTTTAGCAACACACTATCCATCAAAGCACATGAGTAACTACAGATGACAGATGGCATGATTTACCATGGGGTACGAAAGCAGGAACTTCTCAAGATTATTGAGCGTTCTGGCTTAAACTTCGAAGAAGCTGCCAATACATTTGGTTTTGCTGATAGCACGCGAAATCCACTTTCATTGATTCTGGATGGGTATTTTATTCAGATAATTCCTATGGCACGTGAAGGTCACGACTGGGAAATAGCACCAGTAGATACTGTTATCCTATCTATTATTATCCCCCCTTCGCTTGATGATGACCCAGACGAAAACACTATGACTATTATGTCAGATTGTGGAGTCGCTGAGTTTGAGCTTGAGGATGCCGGTACCAGAATCAACAGAATGATAACATTTGTAGGTGGAGCAACAGCAGAGAATTTTCTACATCAGCTTAGGATTCTTTACATTACTGCTTGCCAGACCCACGGGGGATATGATGAAGATGAAGAAGGTGAGTATTAAAATAGTTAGTTTATTCATAATTCCATGCATTACTCTTCTAGGTATTTATTTAGTAACTATGAATAAACCGGACCTGGTGAGTTTCAAGCAAGATTCGGTTCATGCCGTAAGTCTGGCAGGTGCTGAAACCAGTTTGAATTTTCAGGTTGTTGACGAAAAAACAATAATGATTAACAACATCCCTTCGGTCGTTAAAAAAAAGTACAATAAAAACCTTAGTGCTAATGAGGTTCCTCCCGGAGCGCCTTCGGGAAATTATCTAATGCTTGAGACCAGCGCTTATATCATCGCGATGAAGCAATCTGGGGGAAACACCTACATTGGCCTGGTTAAGGATTTAATTAACGAAGGTGAGGGAAATATCTGGTGGAAACTCTAACTCCTTATGACTCTCCGCAAAAAAAGTTCAGAAATGAAAAGGTTTTTAATTCTGGTAAATCAGCGCTTGAGCTGAATTTTTCTGAGTCCAATGATGCTGTCAATCTAATCCTGGCTGGACCACTACAATCCAAGCCGGGTGCATTTGACTGGACGGGTCAAAAGGTCTTTTCAACAAAGTTGAGTGACGATGAAGTGATCACCTTGTGCATGGCATTCCTTCGCCTTACTCATGACGCTGTCCTTAAAGATAAGAAAACAAAGCACCTGAACAAGCAGGTGTACAAAAACGTAAAAGTTACTTTTGATGGCAAGCCCACTGCAGTGCTTGAGGCTGGAGTCGTAGCCATTAACAGGGATGAACGAGATGCAAACTTTATACATAAAATTAGCATTGCACCGGCCGCATGCCTTCGGTTAGGTCTTTTCCTCCTGTCCGTCATACTGGCACGAAATCCTGGTGTTCCTTCTGACACGCTTTTAACGTGTATGCGTCTTAATGCCAACGCGCAATTTCAAAAGTAACTTTTTCGGGTCCCCCTTTCAGTTTTCACGAAATTTCAAAAAAAACACTTCTCTTAATTGGGAAAATACACTGTGTTCATAGGATACAGTAGGTGCAACTATGGCATAACTACGTTCAGAGCGTTCCATGACTAAAATTAACAAAATCTCTTTGCTGATGTTCTGTTCTGTGTTCAGTGCTTTTTCAAACGCAGAATCGATAATGGTTTCTGGAACACTGGAAACGTCATTACCTGATGTCAAATTTTCGACCAGCCCAGCTGTAAATACTGCATTCGTAAAACAAAGCACGGTGACTGCCATTCCGGTTTCGGATGGTTGCGACGTTTCTTCTGATCCCAATGTGAAAAGTACCACTGGTAGCCTTAAATGTGTGTTTGAATGGTTGCCTAATAACTCAGGTATGCCGGTTGCCAATGGATTTTCTCTAAAAGGTATTCCTGCGATAGCTGGTGATATCAAACTGCCCTGGCAAATCGCCTACTACTCGGGGACAGAAAGAGAAAAAGTCATCGTCAGGGAAGGGGAGTACATCTTCAAGACTGTTGCCCCAGTCGCGCCTGTGATTTCAACTATAAAAGGTTCAATGAGCAACGGCTCTACCGGTCTATCGCTGACTTCATACATTAAAAATGAAACGCTCTCGAATATTGATATCACCGTCGAACCGCGTGACTATGATATGGTCGCTTCTGTCGGCTCCGGAACCTCATGCGCCATTGCTGCTGGTGCATCAAAATGTACCATTACGACCGGCAGTGTGGGTATTACCGATGGAAGTTCAGATTTCGGCACCAGGGATGTAGGTGTTACCTTAAATTCATTCAATAATTACTTCTCACCACCCGTGACGTCTAACGTCAGACTAAGCTGGGATTATCGTGCTCCAGCGGTAGATACCACTTTCTGGAACGTTTCTAAAGAAGCTCGCGCATTCAAAGTCGGCGATAAAGATATCTACGTTGCTCCCCAGACGATCGCTGTCGCTGTTTCGGTACCGGCCCGGTCAGATACCAGTGACTGGTGGAAACCGGCTGCAATGTCGCTCACACTTGCACCTGATGGTAGTTTCTCTCCAACCACAAAAGTTACTTTAGATGATGGTACGGAGCTAAACTTCAACAAAATCTGGTCATCACCATCCCGCCGAACTCTTCAGCCGGTTGCCGGGTACCAGGAAGTTGCGGGTAAATTTGTCTATTTCTTTGACATAAGCGATCTGGCTAGCGCGTCTTACAATGCGACGTATTCTGTCTCGAATACAGCGGGTAACGACTCGAACTACACAGAGCCTGAAGCAAAACTTATTCTTTCTGATGAGCCATCTGTTTCCGTCTATAAGGAGGGCGCAGAGCTTGTTAAGCGTGATCAGGTTTACTTCCTGAATGAAATCGTTATTGCTGCATTCCAGGGTGAAGAGGGCGTGGCCGATATCAAGAGTGTCGTCATTGACAATGTCATGGCTTCCTACAGCCCGACCAACGTCAAAGGGATCTACCGGTTGCAGGCGATGCCGTCACTCGAAACAAACAAAGTCCATACTTTGACGGTTGTGGCTGAGAACGTTAACGGTATATCGAAAACGTATAACATCGATTTCACCTATATGCCGATGACTTTCACGCTGAAGTCCATTGACTCTGCATCCACAATTTACAGTTACGTGCGTCCTTATACCTCACTGGTTACACAGCTATCAGGGAATACTTGTAAGATTTTCTCCACTGAGGAAGATGCACAGGCGCTCCTGAGCCAGTTCGGTACAGGCGTTTACGGCACAGCCTGTTATGTTCAGTGGAACAACGTTCCATCAGGTCTCGAATTTTACTCGAAATCTAAGGCGCCAGGCCTGACAGGTTACTTCTCTAAAGTTGGCGATAACGTCCTTGACTACAACGTCTATGTGATTAATACAAAAGGCTCCAAAGCCCTAGCCACCCATAACCGTAAAACGCTTAATGCCGTTGAACCGTTTGCACCGGAGATTTCCTACAAACTAAGTAAAACCGTAGATACCCTCGGTAAGAATACAGCTCTGGTTTACATCACTGGCGGGGACGCTGCTAAGGTACTGGCAAAATCAGTTCCTGCAAACATTGTCCTTACGACTAAGGTAGAGGGCCAGGACGCTAAAACTAAAACCTACAAGAATAAGTCGGGGGGTGATACACCGGTCACTTATTCTGAGCGTATAAAGGTCCCGGCAGCACCTTTGTGGACGCAAACGAATGTCAATATCGATGCGGCCTATGAAAATGAAGCCAGCATAAATTCATCCAGTGTGCTTAAGGTTTATACAGTTCCTAACTTCGGTATTCGTGCCTACATGAAGGTTGAAGAGCGTAAATCAGCGACAAGCCTCAAGGTGCCGGTGTCG
Source organism: Klebsiella sp. 2019SCSN059 (assembly GCF_021739525.1). Taxonomy (NCBI): domain Bacteria; kingdom Pseudomonadati; phylum Pseudomonadota; class Gammaproteobacteria; order Enterobacterales; family Enterobacteriaceae; genus Klebsiella; species Klebsiella sp. 2019SCSN059. The sequence goes on from NZ_JAKKOM010000034.1 coordinate 25,684, forward strand.
GTTAACATTGGGCAATGGAATAACAGTTGTAACTGTACATTGTACGATGCTTCCACTATGGGTAACTGGGATGTGGTGGTGTATAAAGTCACTTCCAAATGGGTGACTGATCAAGAAACCGGTAAAGATGTATCGGTATCAGAGCGCACACCACTGACAGGTAATCTGGCCGTCAACTCTGAGGGGATTGCGACTGGTGAGCTCAACATGGATGATCTGACACTGGGTAGCCACCGCATTATCGCCGTTGCAACGGTTCGCAGCCCGTTTGAAGATTTTGTTCTCAAACGTGAGACGTCAACAACCAATATAAGGGTTTATAAAGGGGCTGACCTCGAAGGTGGTCTGTCTAAATCGCTTATTGTCGGCCGTGTTCCTCTGTCGGCAATGGTTTCATTCAGGACGAAAAGTACCGATGATTATGATTCCCTGAGCCCAACTGAATGGCAGATTTCCAGTAACAATGGTTCGACCTGGAACACGATTGAAGATATGACGGGTCTTCGAAGCGTCAGTATTAAACAAAAAGAGGTTGGTAAGTGGCTTTACCGTGCCAAACTGACCAACAAGTACACCGGTAAGGTCTCCTATACCGATAATCTCACAGTCGTTGCGTACAGAGAGCCGAAACCGGTTATTTCAGTGGGCAAGGTTCTTGAGGGCCACAGCATCCCGGTAACACTGACTGACAACAATGAAGATGTACAGGGCAGTGCAGTTGAAGTTCAGTGGTCCGAGGATGGAGAGGAATGGACTGAGGGCGGCGTGAAATACATGATCACGTCCTCTGAGGTTCCAAAATATATCTTTGCAAAAGTACGGTATACCGAGACCGACGATATGGCCGGGACATCGGCATGGAAAGAAACCAGGGCCCGAGTAACCGTCATTAAGCACAAGAAATTGTCTGTTAGGGTCGATGGGAACTCGCAGGTTGAGGTAGGTAAAAAAGTAACTTTGCAGGGTACCTATACGAACCCAAATATCGAGTATTCATCTGATGCTAAGGTTGTCGAGGAGTGGGTGCTCCCTGATGGCAGCATTAAACAAGGTGGTCTGCTGGATACTGTCCTGACCGAAGACATGTTAGATGCCCGTGGGTATGCAGCCTTTACCTATCAGGCCTACATGCCGGAGGCACAGGACAGGACCATTGCGAAACGTAAAATCAGCGTGAAATCCTGGGTATACAAATTCCCGCAACCGCGCCTGAATACAAAACTGAAATACACCATGATCCCCTCAGAGCTTGCTGTATCGGTCTCTGACGTGGATGTATCTTATCCGGGTGTTGTGTTCACCCAGGACTGGCAGTACAACAAAGATGCGATGACGCTGTCCAGCGACAATAACGGTAACAAGGTATTCCAGGTAACAAAATCAGGTACCCATACACTCACTTATGTCCTGAAGGATAACCGGAATAATGAGGCCCGGGTTGATTATACTTTCGTCGTGAACGAACAGAGCCCGATGGAAATAACGGTTAACCCGAAATACTCCAGCAAGTTTATGAGGGCACCGTTGGATCTGTCCATGAGGTCAAGTGTGAAGCTGGCCCACTCGGCAGACTCAATTGATAATGTAACCTTTAAGCTGAATGGTAAGCCTGTTGATGGTGGGAAAAACTACTGGTCACAGACGTTTGAGAACATCATGGAAGGCACATATAAGCTTGAAATGGACGTGGTCAGTAAGCAGGGCCAGAGAGGGGTTGTCACGGTAGACTTTGACGTGATACCGAACACCCCGCCGACCTGTAACCTGACATACACTGAGACCCCGCTGAGCTGGTCATTTACATCGAAATGTAGTGACCCTGACGGTAAGATTTCCAGTTATGTCTGGAAGGTAAATGGACAGGTTCGTGGTGTGTTCGGAAGCACTGCAACACTGTCCAAGGCTCAAAACAAAGGTAAGCTGGTGGTTTCTATCACGGCATACGACGACAGCGGAGATACGGCGACAAGCTACATTACTCTGAATAACTAGCCTGAGCCCTTAACAACTATAGCCCCTGAAACAGGGGCTATTTTTTTTGGGTAAATCATTAAAATCATCCTGTTATTAAGAAAATGGTTTTTTTCTTTGGGGCATAATATTCAGAAATAATCAATCAGGACCCATCTTATGTTGATGTCCCTAAGATATCTTTCTCCGCACCAAAGGGGTTTTTTAAGAGTAGATAAATCTCTTATTCTGCACCTTGTGATCATAGCGGTATTAACGCACCTGTTCTTTTCACGCTTCACCCTGGGCCACGGGCTACTGTACGGCTGTATTCCTGCTGAGTATTACATGGTGGATAACCATGATAAGAGTTATGAAATTGGGGACATGATTAACTTCACCATGGACAGAGATGTTCGATTCATTAAACCAGGTGATAAGGTAATAAAAATCGTTGCTGGTAAAGGTGGGGACAAAATCCAGATTACAGAAACATTCGTCAAAAACGGAGAACGTATTTTCCCGGTGGACGGCAGACGTATTGCCAAAAAATATCAGATTGACTCGCAGACATTGAACCGTGAAATTACGGTTCCCGCAGGTCACATTTTCGTTGTAGGCCAAACCGATTACTCATGGGATTCCCGTTTTTGGGGAACAGTACCAGAAACGACAATCACAGGAAAAGCATATGCCGTATTCTGAATGCCTTAAAAAGTTACTTTTTTGCTACCTTTTAGCCACCCCTCTGTCATATGCAGATGACGCGATTAACCCTTCGAAACCGCAAAGCATGGAGTCTATTGTCGGTACACCTCGATACAATCCCAGCTCGGTTTCTGACAGTGTTCGTGCAGTAATAGAGCACACTGGTAAGATGCGTGAATCTAATGCAATGAGTGATATAGCGCAGGACATTAAAAAGAATCAGCCTACTGAGGCCTATGCAGAAGAAGCCGACACTATCAACAATTCGAAAAACCAGACAATGCGAACCCAGTCTTCTAACGTTGAAAAAATGTTTGGGAAGTCGGGTATTACGGCACAGGATTTCGAACGTAAATTAGATAACAACCGAAATGAAGAGCTGTCGACAGATAACGGGTTAACAATTTTTGCATCATTTAGTATGCCAGACTACGTATTAAATGACCTGATAAAGACGGCATCTGAGAATAAAGCACGTGTTGTTTTCCGTGGACTTAAAGATGGGGTAGATAACCTCATTCAGATGCAGGTAGTTTTGAAAGCCTATATCGCCAATTCAAAAGTTAAAACAGAGCCGTTAGTAACCCTCGATCCAGAAAGCTTCACCCAGTACGGTGTGAAAGAAGTTCCTACGATGGTTTACAGAAAAGATGATAAGACCTACAAAATCAGTGGTTCTATTAACATTAAATATTTCATGAAACAGATTGAGGAAGATCCAGACAGGACGACCTTCCCGGTGACAGCTCAAACATTCCCTGTTAAAGAGAAAAGCATTATTCAGGAACTCGAAGAAAGAAGCAGCAAATATGACTGGGAGGCGGCAAAAAGAAACGCCATTAAAGACACCTGGAACAATCAGTGGATGGCATCACTTCCCGTTACTGATGAAAATAAAATCTGGTACATCGACCCGACTATTCAGGTTAACCAGGACATCAAAGACAACCAGGGCAACCTGCTGGCCGCAGCAGGGCAGCGAGGCAACCCGCTCGCACAGTTCCCGCAAAAACTGACGATGATTATCTTTGATCCAATGAGCTCTGAGCAGCTCGACTGGGCAAAAATACAGTTTATGCATCGTTTTGGGGAAGGTAAGGTTATGCCTATCTTTACTCGTCTGAAACGGGATGACGGCTGGAAACACCTTGAAGAGCTACGGGGTCAATTTTACGGCCAGATGTACAAAATTAATCCTGAAATCATTAATCGTTTTCTCATTAAAGCCACACCATCAATAATTTCAGTTGAAGGGGCCTATTTTAAAGTCCAGCAATTTGCTCAGGCAGATGTGCGTGAATATACCCGCGTAAACAAACAATCAGAGAAAGGAATTGCGGAATGATTAAAAAGTTACTTTTGCCCGCATTTACTGCCCTTATGCTTTCTCTGGCGCTCCCTCGTATGGCAATAGGTGCTGAAAACGGTAGTGGTATTTGTCAATCAGCTGGCGTATGGAAAGGGCTAATCAAAAATATTTGCTGGAGCTGTATTTTCCCTATGAGAATTATGGGAGTAGGTAAAGCACCAGAAGGAGCAGCCCCTTCAGAACCTGTTTGTTTCTGTACTGACCAGAACGGGGTTCCTGAGGTTGGCTGGCAGCTTTCGTTCTTTCAACCAGTAAAAATGGTTGAAGTAGTTCAGTCCCCGTGGTGTTCACCAGTTCTCGAAGGTGTAAGCCTGCAGGCATCGAGTTTTGATATGGGCAAAGGCGCTACCAATAAACCGAAAGGTGGTAACGAAGCGGGGTTTTATGATGTTCATTTATGGGAATTCCCGATACTGGTCATGCTAAAGCTTCTCATCATGGGGGATTGTACGGCCGAGCCATACATTGATCCGTCTCTGACATATATAAGTGAGGTAGACCCTCTTTGGGAAAATGACCTTCTTACGCTCGTTCTGAATCCAGAGGCTGTAGTGTTTGCAAACCCTATTGCTTCTATGTGGTGTGCAGCAGACTGCGTCAAAGTGACTGCAGGGGCAGATAACTTGAGTGCACACTTTTGCGCCGGATGCGATGGCAATCTATATCCGTTAACGGGCCACGTATTTGCGAACGACGATTCAGTCAGAGTTTCATCTTTGCTGACACAACGAATGATAACAAAACTTCACAGACAAGGAATGCTGATGCAAACGATGGGTAAGGATGCGATGTGTGAGCGAGGATTTAGTTACTTCATGCCAAGATCGCAATATCGTTTGTCGATGTTATACCCCGTTCCGGAAGCAGAAGGGCCTGAGTGTTGCCATCGATTAGGTGATTCAGTCCATGACTGGTCCACTAGAAAAGGCGGGCGTAAACGAATAGGTGTTAATAACTACGTATATATGCTGTGGAGATATAATGACTGTTGCGTTAGATATATCCCTTGATAACGGTAAAACATATGAAAAAAATTATTTCTTTGATTTTATCCGTATCCATAATAACTAACACACTGAGTTGGGCATATTATGTCACCCTGATAAACATGGTATTGACCCCAAGGGTTTATGCCGCAAACGAAATATATGAGAGTCTTGAAAATACCTTTGACCTAAGTAACCCCGCTGCAAACAGAACCGCAACGGTTACGACAGATAATATTCTGGAAAAATATAAGAGTAGTGAAGGGGGTTCATACACTGAGAAACTGAATTCATACGACAACACTGGCTCTTCAAGTGTTGATATGAGTAAGTACAGTGGTAAGCAGTTTTCTAATGAGGATGTATTAAACTTTGCAAAAACAGACGGAGCTGATATAGCAGGAACAGTTTCACTTCCAAAGATGAGTGGGAATAACATAACAATTAATGGAACTGAAAATGGAGGAAAGTTACTTTCCCGGAATGAAGATGGAAGTATATCAATTAAACCTAACCCTAATGCTGGTGGCAGAATAACGGGCACCAATACGGCTGAAATGTACAGTTCAGAGCAAAATAATGCTGATGTTCAGTTTAATGCAGATGACAGTTATGGGGATGAGAAGGGGTTTGTAGAGGATATTAAAAACAGGAAAAGTCAGCTTTTTACAGCAAACAGCTATGACGGCCAGGCCTACCGGTCGCTGGTGTCTGCTACCAAGTCGAATCCTATACCTAATATTTCACCAAATGACCCTATGTTCACGAGTGGAAGAAGCGAGATTGCCAATGCAGCAGCCGGAACAGGGCAGTGGCTACAGAATTGCTCAACGCAGACAACTACTTCAACAATTGACAAACACACTCCAGATTATAAGGAGTATTACTGTAATGCACCTAAAAAGGATAATTACAGCAGTTGTACGATAACTCGTGAATTTAGTGTTCCTGTATACATTTCAGGAGGAAATGGCGACCTAAGCGTATGTGGTGACAATTGTATAAGAGTCTGGTTCGGACGACATGGTGATGACTATTTTGATGAGGGCGTGCATGAAAATAGTATGTCACTTCATTTTCACCAGGATGCTGTCATTAAATCTGCCAAAATAGTTTCTGCAGAATGGGATGATCACATGCAGGTCAAAATAGATAACACCCAAATTTTCGCACATATAGATGGTGAATATCGTGATCCGGGTTATGGTTCGCCAAGAAATGGTCTTGAGAGAAAAACATCAAATAAACTACAAGAGCCTATTGATGTTACTGAACAAGTCAAAAAATCAGTATACGATGAGTCAGACAATGAAGTTGAAATGTCATCCACTGTATGGGTAGGTGGTAAAGGCGAAGGGTATTTTGAAGTAGAATTGATATTTGAAAATATTAAACTTGAAGACAAACACATACAAGAACCAGCAGGGTGCTATGAAGCTGTAAAAAAAACAGACTCATTTTGTCGCTTTGATAGATTTAACGATTTGGATGTTGGAACAAAACGACTACCACAGTCTATTCTGCAATATGCGTCACCTCTTTATGACGGAGACACAAACAATATAACCTGGAAAACAAACCTAGAAGGTTATTTCTGTGACCCACTAGGAAAAGAAAAATTATGTCAGTATGACGCATCAGGTAATATCTTGAAAGATGCTGATGGGAATGATGCCTGTTACAACTACGATGATATAAAGACCATGCCAGATGCATGCTCCAAATACTCCACAAACTCGTCGTGTTCGATGTCAAAACAATCGTGTGCAGAAGGATGGTTCGATGAAGGCACGAATCAATGCTATATGTATGAACAAAAATGGACTTGCGATGAAGGCACAACAAGAACCGTTACTATTACTAATGAGTCTAATACTTGCATAGGTATGATCCCATGTTCTGGTGGTACGTGTAATACTGGTGCAAATGAGGAAAATAAAGATTTTGGAAAAGTTGTTGCCTACACAAGCATGGTCCAGAATATGCAGGGTGACGCAATGTGCAGCGACCCAAATGATTCAAACTCCTGCATTGTTTTTTCTGGTGAGAAGCAATGGTGCGGTCGCTCTGTAGGTTTTGTTAATGGACTCGCAAAAACTGACTGCTGCGAAGCTCCTGAAGGAGCAGCTGGTAAGCTTGAAGCCATTATCCTGGCAGGTACCATGTTGAGAAATACAAACTGGAGTAAAATCTCAGCTAAGTTGACGACCTGGACTGGAGGCGAATCCGGTACCTGGGCCTCTATGACTAATTCAGTAGGGCAATGGACGTCCGGAGTATCGTCAAGTGTGGGTCAAATGTGGCAACGAGTGACCGAACCCCTGACGTCAGTGTATGAGTCAGTTACAGGCAACGTTTCTAAACTGATTGGATCAACCACAGTAGAGGGGGGTGGTTCCGCAGCCGCAACTGAGCTTACCAAAGACGGGTTACAGACTGGAGGACTCGCTGCAATTAAACAGCAGTTAATGAATAAAGCTTACGACATGTTACCCGACGCAATTAGGGACTTTGTTTTTGATAAAACAGCAAGTGCAGCCGGGCAGGCTGTTTTTTCCTCAGCTGTTACCAACTTTATGTTGGCCTTGAATGTTATTGGTTGGATTTATACAGCTTATCAAATAACAAAAATGCTTCTCGAAATGCTTCTTGCCTGTGACCAAAAGGAAATGGAGGCATCAATACACAAGAATCAAGGAGCATGTTTTGTAATTGATACCGACCGTTGTGTTAAATATCTGAACGTTGGATTCACAAAGAAATGTATTAAAAAAGCAACTGATATGTGTTGTTACAACTCGTTATTATCGCGAGTTATAATGCAGCAGGCTTATCCTCAATTAGGTATTAATCCCATAGAAAGTGGTTGTGTAGGGTTAACCATATCTCAGGTTCAGCAACTTGACTGGGATAAAATAGACATGACTGAGTATATTGAGTCTGCCGTTGTAGCAGGGGAGGTCCCCGATGAATATGCAACATTTACAGAAAGCTCAGTTGCTAACATGGGTCCTTATAAGAACGACAATGCACAGTTACCTTCTGAAAGAGCATTAGAGTCAATGGGTGGTGATGTCAACATGACAAAAGCTAGGGAAGAGAATACGCAGGCTTTGAAAGCAGAAAATGTTGACTGTTCATACTTACCAAGACCAGCAATCTGCGATGTAGGTTCAGTTTACACGGACCCTATTACCGGAGCTATTATCAAATAACCATCTGACCGGGTATAGCCCGGTCAGATTATAATATTTTTAATCAATGCCTTTTTTTAAAGGGAATTTTTTATATCCTAAACCACCCTTGATAAAGTAATATTCTCCGCCATTTATAGATACACTTGCATAGCCCGGGGCCGTTTTTGGTGTTTGAGGCATTAGTGTAAACCCAGGGAAACCAGTGGTATCAAAAGATAGTCCCTTCACCATAAAGTAGACATATCGTATAACTGTATAATTACCAGCTTTCATATGTAATTCATCTAGTTCTGACCCAGTGGCTGGACGGATTACTTGATACTTAAAGAAGGTTGTTCCATTACTACCAGATTGCGGTACTTCAGTTTTAGTCTCACACGTATCCCAAGGCCCCATAAAGGACTTACTTATTGTACATTCAGAAAGAGCTTTGATTTGTTGTGAGTAAGTAGCATTGTTTAGTTTAGGATGATCTTTGATAGCATCGATAATTATTTTTGCCCCATTTTTTACAAGTGCCGAATCATTGTATGGAAGTTTAGTTGGGTTTGGCACGAAAACGACAAATTGTGGGGTCTGGATGTATTCCGCATCTGCTTCACTATAAAGTGATGCGGTAAACATCCCAATTCCAGCTTTGAGTCCGCCGGTGATAGCTCCTGTCGCCGTGTTCAAAAGCATTTTAGAGGCAAGCCCCTCATCGACGCCTCCAGAGGCATTCTCAGCTTCTTCGACGTTTACCTGAACCCCAGCCAACGAATACGCGTTTACTGCTAGGGATTTCTGAGGATCTGAGTGCCAGTAGACGTCATGCATTTTAGTAAACATGCGGTTTTCCGGACTGGTTGGTTGCGTAGCACAACCTGCAAGAAGTGTGCAAGCCAATACAGTGGTCAGTGTCTTTTTCATTTAAGTGTCCCAGTGGTTTATTTAATTTTATTATTCCATATAAAATTCATTGTGCAAGGGGGTATTTTTTGTTCCAGCTTTGTTTTTGTCATAAACAGTGAGAGTTTATAAGAGTGAACTGAGTTAAGATTGATCTTCTTATGTGCAAGTTAATTACAGATGAGCAAACATTAAAATGAATAAAAATTGACAACCTTCTTAAATAGACACTATTCCCAAAAAAATCCTCCTGATTGTGTCATGATAAACACTTGGAAATATAGGAGCTAAGATGGCATCGAGTACTGAAGAACAAGACCGTGTTATACGAAACATGGATAAAAACACTATGGTTATAGCCTGCCCAGGAAGTGGGAAATCATTCACGATGAAAGAAGGTACAAAGTCCATTTTTCAGCGCCATCCTTTGGCAAGGGTTTCTCTAGTCACCTTTACCCGGGCAGCGACAGACTCATTAAAAAATAGCCTCCAGAAAATGATAGAGCCTAAGTTTATGAGTAGGATAGAGGTAGATACTTTCCACGGGTTTATAAAAAAAATGGTTAACCAGTCAGGCTGGAACGGTGGGCTGCTGATTGGTCACAAGCAAATGGCAATGGTTTCCCGAGTTCAAAAACACCTTAACTACCATGAAGGTGTCTACGACATTATGCCATTCATTGACGGGATTGGTCGTGAGCTGAACCCAGACATTATCAGGATTAAATATACACGCGAACAGGTGGCCTTCTACAACGAGTACATGAACTTTTGCAAAAAGGATAATGTTGCTGACTTCAACTCACTATCAAAGTATGTAGTGGGCATGTTGAGTGCCGACAAGATGAGACCATTAAGCATCACGCATCTGATTGTTGATGAAGTGCAGGACACCGATAGTATTCAATTTACCTGGATATCTGAGCATGCAAAGAGGGGAATCAACACAACGATTGTTGGAGATGATGACCAGACCATCTACAGTTTCAGAGATGCCGGTGGTGTAAAGATTTTTCGTCAGTTTGACAAAGCATACAACCCTAACGTTTTTCACCTGACAAAATGTTTCAGGTGCGCTCCGCTGATCCTCAAGTATGCAGATACCGTTATCAGGAAGAACAAGGCCCGTTATGAGAAGAGCCTCGTTTCTGGCAGAAAAGGTGATAAGGGGAAAGTAACTTTTATACGGTCAGCTAACGCTGAGGACCAATTCGATGTGATTAAGGAGCTGGTGGAGCGAAACCCTCATGACTGGGCAATCCTCAGCCGAAACAACACAACCCTAGACAAGATGGAAAGCTACCTTGAAATGCCTGTAACAAGGATAGGGGGTAAATCATTCTGGGAAGGGTTAGAGCCAAGTAACATCCTTCACCTGTTCTCCTTTTTCCGACAGCCTGGCAACATTGGGCTGATGAAAAGAGTGCTGTCCTTTTTCAATGAGGATGAGCAAATTCTGGATATGGTCTGGAAAACCATGAGCACCAGAAAAGTAACTTTTCAACAAATTGACCTCCCTCATGATGTATCTGTTCTTACAAAAACGCTTCATAAGCACATGGTATCGATGATGACAGATACACTGATAAAAGAAGAAATTGAAGACCGTTTTAAAAAAATCAAAGATTGGCTGGGGATGGCCGGTTACAAGATGTCGAATACAAAAGGAGACCCGTCTGTAACCCGTATCTCTTTAATGTCCTGTTACCGATGGGCCATAAAAGATGGATGGCTCAAGATGCTGAATATTGCAGCTGGAATGACCATGGGAAGTAAAAAGGAAACCAGTGAAACAGAGCAAAACGGGATCTGCCTCTGTACGCTTCATGGCTCAAAAGGACTCGAATGGAAAAAAGTAATCATCATTAACTGTAACCATGATCAAATACCTTCACCGAAGGTTATTGGTGAGGAAGGAATAGAAGAGGAGAGACGTTTGTTTTTTGTTGGGATGACCAGGGCAGAGCTAGAGCTTTACATTACCTGGAATGGCAAACCATCAGAATTTATAACTGAGTCGTTCCCTAAAGTTGTTGAGTTATCAGAAGAAAATGCAGTTATCGAGGGTAATGAAGATTTGTGTTTACAATGAAACACGAATGATGTATAAACTTCTCAATAGATTTACTTTTAATACCTTTATCTCTTCTAAGATATCCATAAATGGATAGCTCAATTTTGAGTTTCGACACCAGAGCCTCTTCCAAAAAAAAGTGGCGCTGGTGCGATTTCTCACATCTGTATTTCCACAACTCGTAGCTTAATTACTTTTTTAAAAGTGACTTTCTACGGACTTTTTAATGCCAGAAAAGTATAAATTCAGGCGGTTTGTTGCTTCCGGGTGATAAACGACGGCATTCGCCAATTTCAACAAAACTGTAAACACGGTTCAATTGAATTAACACTAAATTTAAAGGTATATAAAATGACTACTTCTACTACTGCTAAATCTACTGCTAAATCTAATGCTACAGCTGCTACTCGTGCTAAAAGCTCCACTACTGCTAGAACTTCACGACCGGCTGCTAACAAAATTGATAAAGACTCAATTTTGATGGCTCATGCTAAAGCATTTTATGGTGAAGAAATCCCACCATCAAATACTGGTAGTGATATATCTAAATTAGAAAAGGGCTCTGATAACGATAAGACATACGTCTGGTACATGACAGAATCTGTCAGCCGCGTAATCGAGTTAAAAGCGCTTGAAGAAAGTTCTAAACTGAAGCATTTAGTTGGTTGTGAACGTTCTGTAATCTATAGCGTTAATGTTGGTGATGCATTCATTAAGGAGATCGACCTCGATGAGGCTGAGCAACTTCTTGAAGAGTTTCCTGATATTCCGCGTGAAAAAAACCTCGAAGATTTTTTGTCATCTCTAGATAAAAAATTTGTTGAGTTGAATATTAGCTCTATCATCACATCAGAAAATCTTAACTTCGGTAAAGAAAAACTGATTAAGCTTGGAGCTGTTAAAGTGGGTCAATGGCTTGAAATGGTCTTAGATGAGGTGCATGTTTTTTATAAACGTCAGCACTTTATTGAGACTGTTGAATCCCCTCATCAGGACCTCAATAACCTTTATGGTAAATTGAAGCCTTTGATGCAGGAGTTTGGCCTTAAGGATAAGCATTATGACTTATCTTTCAAAGAAATGATGATCCACAAAGTAAATGGTTTTGATTTTGTTGTTGCTGATTTAATGCCTCGCCTGCTTAAGCTTGAAGCATCATTGAAAGATGATGAATTGAAAGCCCGAGCAGCAATGGAAAAGAATCAAGATAATGAAGTTATGATCGAAGCTAAGAAAGACGATCTTAAAGACTCAGGTAAACTCTATGATGTAACAGTTTCAAGAGTACTGAAAGGTTCTGCTTGTGCTCTTATTGCATATGGTATCTCTGTTAGTCTTTATAATTTTTTTAGTTATTCTGGTTTTTTTTAATTCCTTTCTTGTTTCAAGGGAAGGTGATTAAAGATGATTGCATTAATATTTAGTTTTGTTATTTCATTTCCGTAAGGAGAAAAGAGACTCCTTCTGGGTCTCTTTTTACTTTTTTAAAAGAGACCTAATATGTATACAAATCACATTAATACCGTTTGCGTATCCGGTGAAGTTAATAAGGTTATTATTCGTCCTGAATATGACACTATTATGCTAATACTGGATAACAAACAGGAAATGGATAGAAATGGTAAAATAGAAATGGTAGTTTCATCGATTCAGGTGAAAATACCTCAAGACCTGTATGATAAGGAGTTTAAAGAGATTATACGAGGCGATAACCTGATGATATCTGGTTGTCTGGTGACGGATAAAGTTCACTCTGGTGAATTGACTGTTGTAAGAGTCCAGGCCCAGAAATTGATTCACAGAGCTCCTAAGCCTATTGAAGGTTTCGGCGGTTCCCGGTTCTTAACACGTTAATAATTTTTTACCCCCTACTGGGAGAAATCCCATTTGGGTTTCTCCTTTGGAGAACCCTATCATGCATTTAAGTAGTAAATTTAAAAAGATTGTGAATGAAAACCAACTTAGTTTCAGATTCTTATTTGAAGATGAAGAGGTTAAGGAAAAGGTATATATACCTGTGGAGTCAAGCTCAATCGATGAAGATGATGGTAACAACGTATCGTACCATAACTACCAAGAGCTCGATGATTTCAGTTGGTCCGATGAACATATCTCCACGTTCTTCTACAAAATAATGGAATCATCGTTTGTAACTGTTCAGTACCATATAGACCAGTCTATGGTTTATAAAATTGATGCCCATGGGTTTCGATATTTAACTCCCAAATTAAAAATTGAGTTAGATTGGTATTGTACAAAACAATTTCAAATTGTGTGTCATCGTTTTGGATATGACCCTGATGAAATTATTAGTTTTATTAAGTCGCGACTTTTACTTGAGATACGAACAAGAGAGTCAATGCAAAATCTTATTAAATCATTGGAAACTGATAACTTAACATTTTCTCATCCCATCAAAGGGCCGATTAAATGGACATATTTCCTGGATGAAAGATATTGTGACACAAGGAGATCATTGATAATCCGATGGTCAATAGCTGACAGATTGAAAATCTTAAAAAAGATTTTCGACGAGCAAATGCTTATCCTTGATTATTTAAGTGAAAATGGCGCTTGGACACTGGATCAAAGTACCGATTCATACGTTCTCAAAACAGAAGCTGTTGATTATATTCTGTGGTTACATTCTGATGCTTGTAAGGTCATATCTCATGCATACGGTTTTGACTACGGATTACTTTTCAGCACTTCCAAAGCTATTATCAAAAACATTTAATTTTATACATATCTAATGGAGTTATATATGACACACGCTACTGCTGCTAACACCAATGCTAATGTTCTGACTTTGAACGCAAACTCTGATTTAGAAATTAAATATTTCAAAGCTCATGAGTTAACCAAAGCAAAGGAATACATGGATGAGGAGGAATATATTGTTGTCCGTGCAAACGAACATTTTAATGTAGACTGCTTTAACGAAAATGATTTTATACCCATTTTCAAAAAAGTTACGCCTTATCGTGCTCCGTTAAACATTAAATATCGTCCGAACCCGATCACCCTACGCCGTACGGTGAAGTTACTTTTAAATAATGAGGTAACTGCTGGTATCTGCCTGCAAGGAGAGTCTGGTTCTGGTAAAACGGAGTTAGCATTATATATCAGCCATATGCTGAACTGGCCTATCACCATCAAGCAAATTAATAATGAATTATCTGTTGATGACCTTGAAGGTATGAGAACGTTAGAAAATGGCAATACACATTATGTCTATAGTGACCTTGTGCAAGGCTATCGTGATGGGCATATCATTCTTCTTGATGAGATTGATAAAATAAACCCAGATACGGCCGCTAAGCTTCATATGCCGCTTGAACGTAAACCGTGGGCAACTGGTAAAGAAGGTGGCGAGTTGATTTATGCAAATCGCTTTACCCGTTTTATCGGTACCGCTAATACCAACATGAGTGGAGAGGATATGCGTTTCGCTTCATCACAGTCCCAGGACTCTGCATTTATTAAGCGTTTTTTAATATTGCCGATGATTCGACCTGATGAACAAACTATGTATTGTGCAGCCGAAGCCCATTTTCCTGATTTAAAACCTTCATGTTTAAGAATGTTTGCAAAAGTTGCTTTTGAACTTAACAATCTCAAAGATGACGAACTGGTGATGGATATTCGTGAATTGATTTCATGGATTTCTACCTCCAAAGTCCTTGATGAAGAAATTTCTGTTGGGTTTAAAATTGCATTCACTTCTAAGTTATCTTCTGAAGCATGTAGTAGAGCTGAAATTTTGCTTGAACAACTGTACCCGGAAGAAGTATCACGTTCAGTTTCGCAATTGTAATAGATACCTATTTTAAACAAACAATTTAACCTACCCCCACCGGGAAATATATTTCCCTCTGGGAGATATTTTTCCGGTTTATACTGGAGAAATATCATGGCTAAAGTCAAAATCACTGCTATTGCTGATACCTCTGAAATCAGTAAATCTGTTCAAGATTTTATCGACCGTAATCCTGAGTTACAAGATGGTGCCGTTATTATTAAGGTAGATGTCGAAGGTTGTCAGGGTCGTCGTAGAACCGATGAAATACGACAGTTTCTTGATGAAGATGAAGTATCAGACCAGTCGAGTGTGAGCAAGGTCGAAGTCCAATGGATTTCAACTAAAGCGTTGAACTTTAAAAGCGCTGTTCACACGCGATTGAGTACACTCAAACGTAAATACTGCATTCCGTTCAGCTCTATGAATATACTCCCAACTTCTAAGCTGGAAGAGTATTTAATTGAAGTTGAAGCCGTCCGCGAATATTTCAAGGAAGGAATTCAGAATGCTCTAGATAACTATGAATATTACATTCAGATGGAAAAAGATAGAAGTCCAAAACTCGCAGACTTAATTGAGAAATTAAGAATGACAAGAACGGATTTCGAAAATTCATTTCTTTTCCAGATTAGTCACCCAATTCCATTTACACCAATGTCAATTGATGGAAACGATTTAGGTGATCGCTATTCAGTCGGATTAATTCAAGATATTGCTCTGACTGCTGAATCTATTTATGCTTCCTGCACCAAGCCTAAGATTGACCAGGCTTTTGTAGAAAAGTTGTCTAATTTAAAAGATAAGGTTGTGAGTTTTATGTTTCTGGATAATCGTGCAACTAAAATTGCGGATTCTATCCAAAGCGTACTAAACCATCTTCCTTCTGGTAATCTGGATTCACCACTTCATATGAGTTTGTTCCGCGAATGGTTGTTACTGTTAAGTGATACTAATCGTTTGAACAAAATCATGGATGGTGACGATCTTGTGACTAGTTTTATCAGCGAAATCAAAAATCGTTTTAACGATTTAGATGACCAATTAGCTAATAAAACTGGATCCAAATTTGTTGATCCTTTTGCTACAAAAGTAACCCAGGCTAATACCCCGGCTTCTACTTTACCCCCGGTCTCGAATACTGATGCGGTACAGAAAAAAGTAACTTTCTCTACTCCATTGAATTTTTGATTCCTTCTAATCCCTTGTGGGCAAACCCACATGGGTGCGCCCATTAACTTTTATGGGTGCTATATGACGATTAAACTTAACAACTCAGTTCGTAGTAAGTTAGCTGTAGATAATATGGCTCGTGTTATTGGTGCTGATCCTGATCTCAATGTTCATTTTCTTGGGCCAAATACAACACCACGCATTAACATGAAGACAAAGGCTATTTTTTTACCAAATGGTGACTTTAGTAATGACAAATACTGGAAGTTATGTAGCGGCTGGATATGTCATGAAGGTGGTCATAATCGTTATACTGAACTTGAAACGTATGAAAATTTTAGAAATGAATATTTATCAAAACAACCTGGTTTCGAAAGTATTCTACCTGATGGCAACCCTAGTTTTTCATCAAAAAATGATGAAAGAATAGCGCTAATTAAGCTTAAAAGACTTCATCGCTGCATTAATCTTTTTGAAGACATTCAGATGGAAGAGAAAACTGGAAATTTCTTTCGGCTTTCAAAAACCATGCTGGCAGAAATGTATTCATTTATGGTTAGTGACGGATGTATGACTGGTGATGGTTCAAATATCGTTTCATACATTGAAATGTATATCTTAAACAAACTTCGTGTTAATCAACTTGGGCAAGATGGTATTCCTGAGATTCTGAATGATTTTTTTGCACTTGCTGATACTGTTCTGTTCGACATGAAAGACAGGTTTGATTCTTTAATTCTCGAAGCTACTGGAGTTAATTCAACTCTTATGGCGTGCGAGTTAGGATTAAAACTACATGAAGAATTTGAAAAGTTACGTGATGATCTAAAAGATAAAGAGGAGCAGAACAAATCTGATGACTCTGATGACTCTGATGACTCTGTTGACTCTGATGATTCTGGCGACTCTGATGATTCTGACGACTCTGATGACTCTGATGACTCTGATAAGTCAGACGACTCTGATGACTCTGATTCTTCTTCACGTTCAACACCAAGTTTCTCACCGGCACAGCTAAGAAAGGCTATTGAAGATCTTGATAATTACCTGGATACAGATTTTGAACAGGATAATTCCCATGATTTTCATGAATCTATTAAACGAGCTATTTGCCAAATGGCATCTAGTTTCAGCGATGCTGATGTAAAACACTTCGGTTTTCGATTTGGTTTTATCTCGCTCACCGAAGAGGACTATAACAACGCACGGGATAACTCTCGTGAGCTAAGAAAGTTACTTTCTTCTTTGAATAAACAGAATGTACGGCGTAACAACAGGCTAAGCGATCGCGGAGTTCGTCTTCATGATAGAAAGCTTGTTGAAGTCCCAATGGGTGCCACATCTGTGTTTAGGAAAAGCGGGGAAGGATACAAGAGGTCTGATGTCGGTGTAATTAACCTTCGTGATATCTCTGCATCTATGTGTGATGTATCTGTTTTAGCTTTAAACGCAAACCTTGCTTTTACCCTGGCTTGTGAAACGGTAAACAATATTGATGTTGCTGATATTGTGTATCCAGTTCAACAAGTAGATTGTATTGATGTTATTAAATCTTTTAATAAAACAGTATCTGCAAGCTTTTCTAATTATGAAAATGTCTCTAGCGGATTATATACACCAACTGCCAAAGCGATTAATTCGTGTGTTGAATATTTCAATCGTTTGAATTTTTCGCGAAAAGTTATCTTTATTGCTACTGATGGTGATCCATCAGACACAGTAGAGGAAGTTTGTGCAGCTGTTAAAAATGCTAAAAAACATGGCATAGAAATCGTTTGTGTCGGTTATGGCATAAGTAAACCTCAAGGCTTTGATGGAGTTTATTTTCAAAAAATAAACGATATTTCTGAATTGAACTCTTTGTATCGAGATCTAATCAGAAGCCTTATTTAAATTTAATTATCTTCCCCTGCGGGCTTATATACCCGCCTGGGTATGTTTGCTCGCCTTTTAAGGAGCAAACATATGAAAGGTAATAAATATATTAAACGTGTACGTGTTGACTCTCGTCAATTAGACAGTGGGATGTTTGGAACCAAGGTATACATCACTGAAGGTGAAGTTGTTGATGGAATTATGCCAGTAGAACGTTTAGTACGTGATACTAAATTTTCAGAAGCTAACTCCGAAGCGATGGATTCAGCGGTTGAAAGACTGGTGAATAAATATCGTTCTAATGGTTTCGAAGTCTTATAAATGATTGTGCCACCTCGTGGCACATCTTCATTCTGCGTTGTGGGTTTCTCAATGTTATCTGCATTGCAGTAGGCATTGTGAAACCCACAATGTCAGCTAGGAGAGTATTATGAGTCATTCTACAAATTATAATTCATCGGCTAAATCCCCTATGCAGCACGCACAAGATACCTTTGACCTAGTCAAATCTCATGTGCAGCAGCTGGGTGGTTGGCGTAATGTATTAACGTACTATCCTGAGTTTCAGGAGGCTTTGGAAAAAGCACCGCGTTCTGTCAAATGCCCGTTTACTGGTGGTGGCAAAACGAAATTCAGATTTAAAGATAGGACCCTAGAAAGTGTTCATGCTATTCATGAGGATTATCCACATAATGCTTTCATTGATGGCATCGATTTAATTGCTGAACTTAAAAACTTTAGTAAAACGCAGGCTGCAAAAGACATTCTAGATATGATTGGAGTTTCCAAGGATAGAAAGTTAAATGAAGCCGACCGTGTTAACATTGTTCTTTATGAGAAAAAGGCTCAATCCTTTTCAGATATTGGAGAGGAAGAAAGACTTAGTCGCATAAACAAGTTAGAAGCTGTTTATAAGTACACGAAATTTGTGACACCCGATTCATTAGTTGCTCGTTATCTATCAGGGCGCGGAATAAAAAGGATGCTCACAAAACTACCAGCCAGTTTGGGGGTAAATGCTAAAATGCGTTACTGGCCTGGTGATAATAAACCAGCTAGTTTTCACCCAACGATGGTTACTATCTTTAACGACAAGTATGGTCGCAACTGCACCATCCATAAAACCCATCTAACTGATGATGGACATAAAAAAGCTGATGTTCAATTTCCTAAATTAATAATGAAACCGGTCTACCAGATGAATGGTGGTTCGATGCAGTTATTTAAGCCTACTTACTGTGAAGAATCAAAGTCATGGTTTTTGGGTATTAGTGAAGGTATTGAGAATGCGTTATCTGTCACAGAGGCGACCTCAATTCCGTGCTGGGCATCTTCAAGTTCAACGTTTATGGAAATGCTGGAAATACCAGAGCATTTAATGCCACCTTCTGATTGCCAATTCATTGAGTTATCGATTTGGGCAGATAAAGATCGGCTTAACCCCAAAACCGGTAAGCAAGCTGGTGAGTTCGCTGCACGTGTTCTTAAGAGCCGTATGGAGCCCTTACTTGCTGAACGGTATCCTGATGCGAAAGTCTGCGTTAATGTTCATTTACCTGAACTGGACATTCCTGATGGTGCAAAAGGTGTCGACTGGAATGATGTATTGATGCTCAAGGGTCATGAAGCTTTCCCGGCCAGACTGGAAGAAAGATTTTTTGACCTGATTAACTAATTTCATAACCCATACAGGGAGAGTTCTCCCTGTGGGGGCTCTCTCTCTTTTTTATTAAGGAGAGCCCACTATGAACTTTTATTATGATTTTGATATCGAAGCGGTTTTTAACTGGGTAAAAGAAGACTTCATTCTGAAGCATTCAGCTTCCCTCGTTAACAATCCGTGGTATGACTACGACATAGAGATTGATTTGCGCTTAGTTAAACAAGCGTTGATGAATGGTAATTTCGAATTTTTATATGTTGTTCGCGATCATGGCACAATGTTGCTTTTGCTTTCGGAGTTTCACTCTTCTAAGTATCTTGACTGGGAAGGAAGTGATAACTTTGATTACTATCATTGTAAGATCATAAGCAAGCAAAGCATTAGCTTGTCGAAAAAAGCAGCTGGTGAACTTTTAGATCGCGGGCCTTTACTCAACTCCTTCAGTGCCGGTAGCAAAAACTCCTATCTGAAAGAGATTTTAGAGTTTGTCAATAATAAAGGATTTAACTATTCCCCTGCACAGTCGCTTTTTGACTGTCAACGCATAGGGGACGAGTTAAACCTTCCCTCAATGAGTAACTTCATAGAAAGAGTTAAGAATCACATGCTCTGTATGAATTAATTACCCATTGTTGTCTATAAAAAAGAGCGCATATTTTATGCGCTTTTTTTTTATCAAAAATTTATCGCTAATGCGCAATTTTAGGTCTTTAGTCCAGAAAGTTAACCTTTTCTCTGTGATTTAATAGTTTCAAGGAGGGATGATGGACTACAAACACGAATGCTACGACCTGGAAAAGTTACTTTTGGCCGATGACGAGTTACTTCTCTATCTCCTGGGGAGTGACAACGCAGAAGCTTTACGTATGGACTTACAAAAGCGTTATGAGGCCGGTGAGCGACTTATAACTCCCCAGGAATGTCCTAATTTTTCAACTATCAGGGGTTGCCCTGGTCACGATTGCGAGACTGTTGATGAGTAACCCGTATGACCTTTCAATGTATGCATTAGTCGGCGCAATGGCTATCATGGCCGTTGCATCTACCTGGTACCCTAAAGACCACAAAATTAACTTTTTTATTTTCATTCTGAGCATAGTTACTTTTTTGGGGCTACTGGTTGTTGGGGGCCTAAACTGGTTTATAGAGGGGTCAGTGTACGGCGCTCTGGTCAGCTGCGCGGGTATTATTTGCCTCTGCATGACTCGCCTCCGCTTGATTGTCTATCGCTATAACGTGAAATCAAGTGTGAAAAGCATTGTAGCTTCGGTTAACGAAGGTAAAAAGGTAGCTTTCATTGCCCACGAAAATTTAGAGCTAAGAGATGTCGTTATATCCATGTTCAGTTCGATGCTTCCTGAGCAATCGTGTGTCATACACGGACCAATGGGCTTCGGAATGGATAAAGAGATAAAGTTTATCAAAGAGCGCAACGGTGCAGACAAAGGTTATCTTGTTATTTTTCTGAGCCAGCACGACTCTTACTCATGGTTAAAGCTCATTGCGGGTGATTCCCCGGAAAAAGCCATTGCGTTCAATTTTGCTTACATCCCGGATCTGGAGAAAGAACATGAAACTAACTGAGATGCCTGTCGTATCTGATGACGTACCAGTAAATAGTTTTGTCATCGATACCGTCACGGCTCGACGTTTTGAGCGCGTCAAAGAAATGGTCCGTAAGCTGGGATTTAATAACATCACTGAGCCTGAAATCATTGACGCCATATTGTCTGAAATAACAACAGCTGATGCGGCCGGAATTTTTATTGAGTACAAATTAAAAAATACAAAACCTCTGCTTTCGACAGATTAGGGCTTTACAGAGCCGTTTTTTATGTTTTCATATTCATTAATGAGAAAAAGAGAACCGACAAATTGAATATGATTTTAAAAGAAGAAATTGTTTTGGGAATCTACAGCTGGTTACATATGACTCCAATCAGCATGTTGGTAAGAAACATAACCAGTGATGAAGGGGGGGACCACGCGATCGTTCGTTTTACGGTCGACAGCCGGGGTGTCCAGATGGGGCCTAAGGCCCAGGGTCAGCTTCTTTGTTCATTTGGATTCAATGTGAAGGAAACCGATGAGGCTGACAAAAAAGATGGCCCAGGAATAATGAAGGCTGAAATGATGAACGGTGTCATGCAACTGGTACCGGAATACATTGTACTCACGGATCGTCAAACCCAGGCAATCAGGAAAGAGATATCCGTTTTTAACAGAGTCTGTGCTATGCAACTTCAGGGGGGGCATGGCAATTCCAGGTCTTTGTGGGAGAAGGAAATTATTCCCCGTATGAAAGGCCAAATACAATTTCAGTGAGGCAAGACGATGTGTAAAGTGCACCGTATTGGAAGCATTACCTGGAAGAACTACGAAAGTCCATCGTTTAAACTCTATGCAGGTATAGGGGCAATATTAAGCCTTGGACTCATTACAGCGACGGTGCGTAACTATGAAATCCTGCAGCTAACGGTCCCTTATACCTGGTACATTTACCTGACGGCATTCTGGCTGCTTTATCCCTCCTTCAGTTTCATTTTCAGGGAGCACGACGGGCGCATGTTAATTTCGTGTGGGTTTTACGGACTGAAGCTGATAACGATTAACCGGCCTGTCCCTGCTGGTTACTGGCTTGTGTCAATGGAGAAAACTCGATACCGGTTGATTCGGGTGTGTCAGGACGGACGTCGGCTTCCGGTGTGGCTCACGTTTAAGACTTTACCTGAGTTCATTTAGCGTCTACCGTCCAACGTTGGTCACCTGAAACGGGAGAAGATATGAATACTGACTTCGCACATTACAATGAAGAGCAACTACGCAAACTCGATGATCTGCACAGTTTGCTCCGGGACAGCGATATCGGGTCAACTTACCTTGCTTCGCTCCCGGAGCCACGTAGCGTGGAGGAATATGACCCGCCACAGTATATTAAAGTGTCTCACTCGGAGCCCGATCTCGATACCCTGGTAGATATCTACCGGCAGCAGCGGGTTGATAAAAGCCAGGCCAAAAATGAACCTTATTCAACTAAAATCACCCGTAAATATCCCGGGTATATTGTAGTCAACAACAACCATGACCTGGTGACTGAGCTGGTGGGTGAAATCAACCGCCTTCGTGACAACTTCGCTGATGTGGTCAAAGGTATCACTCAATATAAGGACACCCGGTCAGAAATACTGCATCAGGTCTGCCCGTGGCTGGTAACCCTGCAGGTATCACGTAACATCCGCATAGTGACTCAGAAAATTCGCACTCTCGGTTTCACCTGGCAAATTCCGGTCGTTCATAAGTTCACTCGTCTGGAAACGGTTATTGATCGCTTACGCAGGGAACTAACGGAATTAAAGCCCGATATCAGTCTGACATTACAGGATGTTAAGCGACTGAAGCAGGAGCGCATTGAGGAAATCATGATGTTGTCAGCGCTCAATGAAGAGGCCTGTCATGAAGATGAGCAGCTGAGGAAGTTTCGTTTCATTCGGGAAAGTAACTTTCCTGCTGTTAACGTCAATATCCGGTACACCAGCCCTGATGATCCTGATGACCTGTCCGGACCGTACAAACTTAACTTCCGGGCACCTTTACCTTTAATTTTGTTCAGTGAACCGGGCCGCTTTAACCCGTTAAAAGATTACGAAAAAGGTGAAAGGCAGAAGCGCGGGAATTTTGAAGAAAAATATCGTTCTGTCCTGCCCCGCATCGGGCTGGTAGAAGTGATTAAGGAGTTGGCATGAACCGGATTTTAACCGGTATTTGTCATGCGGACCCGGCCAACAGGCGATACGAGGTTGCGGTCAGTCGCGGAATATCGTTTCTGAACGCTAAGGAACGTTTCCGGGTTCAGATCAGTTTTAAACATGCCATGACACAACCGAGTGAAGACAGATTCCTGGCTGAGTTGCTTACAGTCCATCATTTTCTGTCGGATCCCTCCCTTCTGTGGCATATGGAGAAACAGGTCTATGCCTCAACTACCTTATGGGCCAGTACATCGCCGTGGTTGCCTGATATCTATCAGCGCAAAGCCAGTACACCCGGGGTGGTCAAGGTCATCCGGTTTATGCATGCTCTGTTCCCGGGACTTAACACAACGGTGGAAACCAGTGAGCAGGGCTACGAACAAGCTCTGACCAGCACGAGTCTTGAAATTCCTTTCTGGCCTGTGATGCCATTGTTTGATTGTGAACTCGGTAAAGTTCAGGTCACGATGGGAGGGATGATCCGTTACACAGAAACCATGAGTAATAAAAATTGCAAAACCCCGCTTGCTCTGATGGTTAAAAGTTTCAGGAAAGGGATGATCTCCGTAGATAAATTACCAGAGAGCATGACAGAAAGATTCTTGCCACTTGATATGAAAACAGCTGGTGAGGTTTTTACTCACACTACATGGCCGAGGTATCGCTATGTGTTTGTTCCAGGCGAGGACGGCATTAAGAAACTGGTCAATGTGGTCAGGCTGAGATTAAAACCCCAGGAGGAATAATGAATTATGCAATTTTCATGGTCGTAACCGCCCTGTGTGCGTACGGCCTGAATTTTTTGACAAGCAAAATCGGTGCCGGTGCGAACCATAATAATCAGGGTGACGGTAGGGAAGGGAAGGCCTTACGGTGTATCATTTCATTTATTCTGCTTCTTGTGGCTTTATTCTTACCCATCACACCGGCAGTGATTCATCTGGGGGTAGAATTTGCTGCGCTGGTAAATTTCATTGCTTCAGTTGTTCTTTACACCCTGGCGGGTATCAAGGAAAAACGGAGAATGAAAAAACAACGGAAAACCGAAAAGGCAGAGCAAAAGCGATAAATAATGAAATTATTTGAAAATTTTCTTCGTGAAACTCGCCAGAAGCGATTCTGGAGACAGTTAAGGCATTTCTTTGTCTTTCTTCCTTACGGCCGCATACTGAAGGAAACAGGACGGCTGGGAGCATGCAGCTTAATAATGTGGGTGTCTCTGCATTTATTCCGCACCCCAGAACACTATGACGCGGTGTTAGTCCAGAAATTTGTTATGATTAGTGGACTTTTCTGTATACTTATTTATCCATTATATCTTTCCCCGAACACATACCCCTCATTGTTATACGGGTCTACCGCGTATATTGCTGTTCTGTCTGCCATTGGCATTTTCGGTGACAAGCTCATCGATACACCGAACCTGGCTATTAGTGTGTTATTTGTCATTGCTCTCACTCAATTTATTTTAACCTGTTCGAAAACCGGCATATCATATTGCAATCCCTTGCGGCATGATCATGGCAACTATTCTTACGGCACTCCTGTAACGACCAGGGTTACGGTTCAGGACCGGTTATTTATCGCCGCACATGAAGCGGGTCATGCGATGGTATACGCTGCTTTTGATGAGTACCCATCAAATCTTTTGGTCGTGGCTAAGGCTAAAGCGGATAATTCGGGCTCACTGGGTTATGTACAGGATGGCTTAAAGCCTCATAACCTTGATGAAAAAACAATGGCTGAATGGTTCATGCTGTTACTGTTGGCCGGGAATGCCGGGGAACGCTCACATACCGGTCATGAATCATTAGGGAGCTCCAATGATCATGCCCGATGGTTGAAAACAGCAGACTCTTATCTGTCTAACCTTACCCGTGGCATATATCACATGCATCCAAAAACGAAAGAACAGGTAGAGCATAATGAGAGTAAATTGATAGCTCTCAAAGCGGAGCAGCAGTTAATGCTTGATCTTTTTTTTGACATTAATCGCTCGGTACACAACGATATGGTAAATGAACTCCGTTCAAGAACGTTTCTGAAAGGTGATGAGCTTTTTAAATTTCTTGATCGCGTGGTCCTTCCTGAGGCGTTTCCCCGACCGAAGAAAGAGTTAATACAAGATTAGTATCATAATATTACCACATTCGTTCAGGAGGCACAGTGAACAATAAACGAACAATTACCACCCGCGAACAGATAAAAATAAATGGAGAGGTTAAAGAAAGAACAGCCACTCATATTGTCACAGGTGCACATGGGTATGAAACACTCTGCACAAGTGGTTATAATATCGACAGGAATGAGCAGGGTGAAATTATCCATAATTGCGAGAAAATAGGCGAAGATGAATTACCGGTTACCTGTCCTACGTGTCGTGTTGTCTGGTTTCATACCCATGAGTTCAGTCTGAATGACTTCGACACTCTATCTGAAAAAGGTAATTTTGTATTAACCGGTTTAAAGGAGATTAATATTTAACGACGTTTCATTAACCCCATAGCACGTTAACACCTGTTTACAGGCATCCCCGGGCTATGGTTATATATCGTCAAGATGATTGCGCATAAAGCTCACCATGGCTTTTTCACTGGCAAGGTATGCCCTGATATACCGGAAAACCATTTTCGGATCAGACCAGTTCCCCATCTCCGTAATTTTCTCCAGAGTGTATCCGTCCCTGAACAGTTCAATAGCCCCCCCGACTCGCACACTGTGCCCTGTCCACTTAATGTACCGGCCAGACTGCCGGTTATCACCCACTTTACCGGCTATATCCCACAGGCGCGAAAATGCCTGGTTCAGTGAATTGGAGGACAGAATACCGACATCCTCTCGTGTGACCTGTGAGTCCTTCTGCAGCTGAGTGAGCAACGACTGATTGAAGCCAGCCTTCAGGAGCATGTTATCTATAGATTTGCCTCTGGACAGCTTACTGCTGGTGGCCGGAAAATACCGGTTTGTATGGACGTTGACAGGTTGAAACAGGTAACGGTTCCCGAAGGTTTCTGTATCCGTATACTCCACCGTTTCAATCAGTCGCCTGACGTGTCGGCTGCACTGTGGCGAAAGTTGAAACGTCAGGTTGCTCGACAGGCTTGTTTTGGTCCGCATTACATCCAGAAGGTAACAGTCATTGTCATTTTGCCATTTGAGGTCACCGGTTTTAATCCTCCGGATTTCCACGTTGCGCAGCAGCGTTTCAAAACCAACCCAGATCATAGCCAGATCGCGGATATCCCTGATGTCGTCGCTCTTCTGAAGGGCCCGACGGAGTATATTAAGGTCTGCAACCATAAAGGGGAGCGCCTGACCGGTAATCACTTTTTTCTCATTTTCCCGCGCCCGCCAGACCTGGACAAGCGCCTTAATAAGAACGTTGCGGAAGTCAGGGAACCCGAGGCTCCCGTTAACACTCGAAAGGCACGCAATGAAATGAGAAATGGTCGCCATTTTGACGGAACCATTCAGCCCGTTGATATAACGCTCAACATCAACAGCCGTCACAGGGAAGGGCGTCAGGCCATTTTTGGCACACCATGACGACCAGACACGGGTGGTCCTTAACTGGCTTCTTGCCGTGTTGTAGCGTCGGAAACGTAACAGCTTAAGCGCATCCAGTGCGCTCATGTCATCGGGACGAGAAAGGGCTATCAGCTTAGTTTTATCTGTCATGGAAGATCTCATGTCTTTTAACAGTACTGGTTTTATAAACAGTATACTAACAGTATTTTTGTTCAAAGCCAGGAACAATCACAAAAAACCATAAATACCTGACTTGCCAGTCTGTGGGGATTCATTTATTGTTTCGAGCATATTGAGAGTTCTAAACATGTCCTGGAGCAACGTTGTTGAAAAGCCCTAAAGCTGAAAGCAACCTCAGAGAAGTTTATCTTCTGAAGTTCAGAAAATGCAGCACAACAGAAACCCTTGATAAAGTTTTCGAACGTATCCTGGATAAATTAAATGATGAAGGCGGCGCAATAAACGAAATTACCAGTCTGAATGGTGCGTATGACCACCGAAGAGCTGAAATTTATATGAAAAAAATATATGACAAAATACCTGCTTCTGTATGGAGTCTAATCCCTGATGATATTTAAATAATTCTTTAGTTAATCATGTTATCTCCGGTTTGAGTAAACCAGTTGATGTAGAATATTTTATCTGCATAAAACGAGGAGCCAACATGAAACGCAATGCACGAAAGTGGATCCCATTTGGTTTTGATAAGGACACCAATCAAATTGTTGATATTGCCAGTGTTGAAAATGGTCTTTCGTGCAACTGTATTTGCCTCATCTGTGGCACGTCACTGATAGCCAGACAGGGACAAAGTAAAAAATGGCATTTCAGCCACTCCACGGATGTTAAAGGCGTTTGCAGTGAACTGACCTTACAACATTTCAAAAAATACATTCAGATGAAGATACAGGAGAAAAAATTCCTGGCTCTTCCACACCTTTTGCACGGTAAGGAAAAAGGTGTTGTCACACTGAAAAACATCACCGCTGGTGGGATTGTATGCGGGCTGAATGCTGACCTTATCGGACAGTGTAATGACACAACTATCGGGATCTTCATCAATGATACCGCTGAGGACATCCAGCCAAATCCAGACCTGTTAGCCCAGACCGGCCAGCTGGCGCTGGTTGAGATAGACGCGGTTCGAATAGAAAGCATCGTCGCTCCATACCGGGAGAAGGGAGAAGGCATAAAGCTGATGGATGCGGTAGAAAAGTTACTTTTCGTTTCTGAGGAAGCGAAAAAATGGATCTACCATCCAATGATGAAAAGGGTTAAGCCTGAAGCCTTACACCAGTACAAGAGGGAGTTCACCAGCAGCGGTAATCAGCTTCTTGCGCTGATCCCGCATGAATTGCCGATAAGCATGAATGTATTACCGTCGTCACCGTCTCTGCAGTGGCATCATTTAAGGTGCACTATAAACCTTCTCTGTAGCTTAAGCCGTGCCGATATACCTCCAGGAAGTAAAGCGTTTGATGAGCTGGTATATTTTATCCCACGCCTGCTTGAGGCTTCAGAATCTATCAATGTCCCGGCTTACGAACGTTGGTACGACTTTTTTTTACGTAAAAGAGGTGATGGTGAACTGAATGATGCTGAACTGGCATTCATAGGGTTCATCGTCAAAATAATCAACTGGAACATGTCTATCCATAACATGCCTGGCTTTGATGACAAACAGGCTTTTCATGACTGGTTTCTCCTCAATGACCGGAACAAGTAAAACGGTCGCTCAGACATTTCCCCCCTTTCTGTCAAGTACTTAACCTAAAGTTATCACCGCTGGCGGGTAAATGGGGCCTGTAACGCCCACGGGTATCACCGCTGGCGGGTAAACGGGGCCTGTAACGCCCACGGGTATCACCGCTGGCGGGTAAACGGGGCCTGTAACACCCATGGATATCACCGCTGGCGGGTAAACCGGTTCTGCATCGGCCGCAGATATCATCGTTGACGGGTAAACCGGCTCTGCAGCGGCCACGGATATCATCGCTGGCGGGTAAACCGGCTCTGCAGCGGCCACGGATATCATCGCTGGCGGGTAAACCGGGCCTGTAACGCCCACGGGTATCACCGCTGGCGGGTAAACCGGTTCTGCATCGCCCACGGGTATCATCGCTGGCGGGTAAACGGGGCCTGAAGCGGCCACGGGTATCATCGCTGGCGGGTAAACCGGGCCTGTAACGCCCACGGGTATCACCGCTGGCGGGTAAACGAGGCCTGTAACGCCCACGGGTATCATCGCTGGTGGGTAAACGGGGCCTGAAGCGGCCACGGGTATCATCGCTGGCGGGTAAACCGGGCCTGAAGCGACCACAGATATCATCGCTGGCGGGTAAACGGGGCCTGTAACGCCCACGGGTATCAACGCTGGCGGGTACTGAAGCGACCACAGATATCATCGCTGGTGGGTAAACGGGGCCTGAAGCGGCCACGGGTATCATCGCTGGCGGGTAAACCGGGCCTGAAGCGACCACAGATATCATCGCTGGCGGGTAAACGGGGCCTGTAACGCCCACGGGTATCAACGCTGGTGGCTGATTGCCACCTGATATCAGATCTGTGCGGGGGGCACGAGAAGAAGGGATGTATGTGGTAGCCAGCTAAGAGCGGGAGTAGTCAGGCTATTTTCTTATTTCTGTTTAGAATGACAAGCACATAATCGCCACGGGATTTCTCGATCGAATACTTCAGGAAGCCAGCTTCTTCCAGTTGCTCCAGTGCCCGTTTGATGGTGGCATTCTGAGAGCCTTTGTGTGCAGTGAGTTGCAGCCGTTCCCTTAGTCGGTCAAAGCCAATGCGATAGAAGTTATCCGGTAACTCCACAAGGTACAGGTACAGCGCCTGTGCTGACTCTTTTCGTGCCAGGGTTTTCAGAATTTTAAGGTATAGCCTGGTTTTACCATCGACCTGGTAGAGGGTGTTCAGGTCCGGGTTTGGCCTGATGATGACCTCATCGGTTCCCTCATCATAGTAAGAGGTAGAGACCAGACTCATATCAATTTTGATTTTTTTGCCTTCAACCGAAGACGGCTTTATAAACTGGAAATGCGTATGCTGAATTCGCGTCAGAGAGTCACTGAATCGCTTGCGTAACCGGGAGTCGACACGCTTTGTCGCCAGTCCGCAGCTGCATGCAAAATCAATGAAATTCATTCGTACAGTGCCGTCCTTTTCCAGGTACTTATTGGTCAGTGAATCCACAATCCCTAACCAGACCTTAAAATCAGTATCCATATCAAGGCGCGGGCCGAAAATGCTGATCTTCTCGTAACCTTCTCCGGAGAGAGAGGACATTCTGCACAACTCCCTGGTGGCGTCGATGTGATGTCCTCTGGACATGGAATCAGAGCCATCTTTCAGGGTCGGAACAAATACACCCAGTCGCAGAAGCGATTTAGGTTGGATGCTTTGTTTCGAGTTGGGGATCAGCTGTATAACTTCGCCCGTACTTTTTTCCATTTCAGTGATAATTAACGGTAATTGATTGTTTTCACTGTTCATTGTGAGAAAAGCCCCGCTTGTGGATACTTATGGAGAATACCCGCTAGCGTTGATAGTTACAACCCGCCAGCGTTGATAAACAACCCGCCAGCGTTGATTACTGACCCTCCAGCGTTGAGCATTTGCCCTCCAGCGTTGATGAGCTACCCGCCAGCGATGATACAGAACCCCTGAAAGCCGCATGAATAAAGGGCTAAGCCGATCGCTAATCTTTTTTATCCTTTGTTGTTCTTTGTATAAACCTCATTAATCTTAATTAATTATTCTATCCGGTGGATAACTCCAAAATAATCAGGGGATCGCAGAAATGTTTAAACCACGCATCGCCGGTAGAGAAGTACAGTCTGCAGATATCATGCTGACTGAAAATGGGGGGGAGGGTGAAGCAGGTATAATGTCCAGGACCAAAGGAGACGCTGTTGTGGCATCAGACGCAAAATAACCGGTGGTACCGCAGACCCGGGTTTAATGAATCTGACGCTAAATCGCGTGAGCTGGCTGAAGCACGGATAAGGTCTACTGTATCCGACAGCAAAAACGTGGATCACACCGGCGCAATATCTTCAGATGGTTATCTCCTGGTGCTGAGTAATCGTCTTAATGCCTCGTCAGCCCACATTTCAAGTTCACCGTAAGTGCTGAACGTTTTACTGATTACCGAACCAGTTGTATCCGATGTACCAAACAAACTGAAACCTAACCTGCTACCGGGCGCGATTTTAAATTCGTCTACATCTACAGCCCTGCCATTTAACAGCCACCACAGGTAATGGAAAAAATCTGGTTTTGATAAGCCTGCTGTACCTAAAGCTGCTCCCCTTGCCAGGTCTTCCCCCCGATAGATGGTTGGTTCAGGAGGCTCCCCGAGACCACTGCAGTTCGGAAGGACAGAATCCCGACATACACTGTCCTGGTAGATGGTGAAACGGGTTTCAAGCGAATCCTTAACAACACGCCCCCACATGATGAAGTGACATGCTTTGTGCCAGCGACGGACCTGAGAGTTTCTCTGTAATCCATTGCAGAGAAGGCAGACAGCAGGTTTTTTGGCCTCATCACGAACATTACGGTTGTACGATTTCATCTCGACCAGGAAGAACCGGTCGCATACTCCGAACAGGGTATCGGCATTAAAATCCCGGTCGCGGCCGTTCAGTGAGGCAATGAGATCACTCATTCCGTGTTCACGGCATGCATTCCGCACCTGAGATTTAAACACATCGGTAACGCTGTCTTCTCTGCCTCTGTTGCTCACACAAACCTCGCTCAGTTAGAAATTTCGCCGTGACGGCGGGCCACCAGCGATGGATGTTAAAGCGTGAGTTCAGGCGAAACAATCATCGAAAAGGGAGTGGCCGACAACCGCACCCAATCGTAAGACAACATGCCTCTAGGCCTTAGGCCCTTTACGGTGCCAGGCCGCCCTCCCCGCGCGGGTGAAAAAAAGAGAAAAAATAAAAAAAAAGAAAAAAAGAATATGTCGATAATGTGCACAGTCGTGACCCACGCAGAGCGTGGCGCTGCGGAGCAAATGCTTTGCAGGGCGGGAGGTATGTTGTCTTACGTTTGCTGTATTATCACTGATGGTCATGCTGACATTCAGAAATTGTGGAGATGGCCATCTCCGGGGTTGACCACTTTGTCGCATACAGTAGACACCTCTCCGGGTAAGATGCCGTCCGGTGTATTCTGCCTGGCACTGCTGGCCGTTACGGCTCTGACCTGATACCGTTGATAATGACAACATTCCGGGGGAGGCAGGACATGGGCAAAGTCCAGGGGATTTTTGTTGGTCACCGAAAGTTTGCTGCAGACAGCGACTGGAAAAGACGGGAAGAAGAGCGACGGTATCAGCTGCGTTGCCAGAGATTTGATGCATGGTCAGAAAAATGGATCACCGTCTACAGGCTTAAGAACTCCTGTCTGTGGACAGACGCCGCCATTCGCCGCTGGCTTGGCTCGCCCCAGCAGCAGGGCAAATATAAGGTTTTCTCTGTCGAGGTCGTCAGGATGGCTGAAACACGCCCGGACTTTCAGGCGTGGCGGCAGGCACGTATCGATAAAAAACGAACCATGGATAAATTTTCAGAAATCCGGTCTCTCTGAATGTGAATACCCGGCTGTTCTCACGCTTCTCTTTTTCCGATTGTGCTGAAAGGGGTCGTCTCAGAAAACGGAATCTATGGTCACTCCCGTTTTTGCAACACCGATTTTGACGACAAGTTGGCTTGCTTGA
>NZ_JAKKOM010000035.1:0-55487 GCF_021739525.1 Klebsiella sp. 2019SCSN059
GCCGTAGCGCCGATGGTAGTGTGGGGTCTCCCCATGTGAGAGTAGGGAACTGCCAGGCATCAAATAAAGCAGAAAGCCCGGTCGAAAGACCGGGCTTTTTTGCGTTTGTGTCCTCCGGGAAGGGTGCCGGTACGCCTCCCCGGTGGCGCTGCGCTTACCGGGGCTACGGATCCTCGGCCACCTGCTGGCCGAGGGGACATCAATGCCGCAAAGTTACCGACGTCAATCGTAGTCTGCTTCAGCCTGCTGCTCATGTATCAAATTCAATAACGGATACGGTTGACCCAGATCGTCCGTTTCAGAGCGACCTGTCACTTTGAAACCCATTCTCCGATAAAACCCGACCGCTTGTTCATTCTGCTCATTTACGTTGGTCGTCAGTGTTGGCGTTAACGACAGCGCATGCGCGATCAGCAATCTCCCCACACCGCAGCCGCGGACATCCGGATCGACGAACAGCGCATCCATATGATCTCCGGTCAGCAGCATAAAGGCGATCGGCTGGTCCTCCGTGTTAACCGCCACCCACAGCGGAGCCTCCGGTATAAAGGCACGTACCAGCTCCTCCAGCTCTCTCCGATACGCTTTTGACAGAAAATCGTGCGTGGCGTCGACTGACCGACACCAGATCGCAATCAGTTTATCCCCTTCATCAGGCCGGGAACGGCGGATGCTAATAACCATATTTTCTCCTTTTCTTCATTCTTATATTCTAACTCAATGCGCGCCGTGAAATTTTCTCACCGTGAACATGCAGACTCGACATTCACCCGATTCTTGGTTATCTTCAGCTATCTGGATGTCTAAACGTTTATACGTATGCTATGAGGTAATAGAGTTATGCCAATTCGGGTGCAGGACGAGCTACCAGCCGTCAATTTCTTGCGCAATGAAAACGTCTTTGTGATGACGACAACGCGTGCAACAACTCAGGAAATCCGCCCCCTGAAGGTGTTAATCCTCAACCTGATGCCGAAGAAAATCGAGACGGAGAATCAGTTCCTGCGTCTGCTGTCGAACTCTCCGCTGCAGGTGGACATCCAGTTATTACGTATCGATGCGCGTGAGTCACGTAATACGCCGGCGGAGCATCTGAATAACTTTTACTGCAATTTCGATGAGATCTGCGATCAGAACTTCGACGGCCTGATCGTCACCGGCGCTCCCTTAGGCCTGGTTGAATTTAATGATGTCGCTTACTGGCCGCAGATCAAACAGGTACTGGAGTGGGCCAAGGATCACGTCACTTCGACGCTGTTCGTCTGTTGGGCAGTTCAGGCCGCGCTGAATATTCTGTACGGCATTCCCAAGCAGACCCGCGCCGAAAAGATTTCTGGCGTTTATGAACACCATATTCTTCATCCACACGCTTTACTGACCCGCGGTTTCGACGACTCTTTCCTGGCCCCACACTCACGCTATGCTGACTTTCCGGCAGGGCTTATCCGGGACTATACCGATCTCGAGATCCTCGCAGAGACGGAAGAGGGCGATGCGTATCTGTTCGCCAGTAAAGATAAGCGTATAGCCTTTGTCACCGGCCACCCCGAGTACGATGCCAATACCCTGGCAAGTGAATATTTCCGCGATGTGGAAGCCGGTTTGAACCCTGAGGTTCCCCACAACTATTTTCCGCAAAATGACCCGCAGAACAAACCGCGCGCCACCTGGCGGAGCCACGGTAATCTGCTGTTCGCTAACTGGCTGAACTATTACGTCTACCAGATTACACCATACGATCTGCGTCATATGAATCCAACGCTGGAGTAATACTCCGCACGAAACGATCCTAAAGCGTTTCAGCACTTTGCCTCTGGCACCTTCGGGTGCCTTTTTTATTTCCGAAATTCACCTCATGGCTGATGATAACTTTAATTTCATTGTTATCAATATGTTAATCTCATTTTAAAATTAAAATGGAAATTGTTTTTGATTTTGAAAATTAATTGAGTAGTCTTAATTGTGCTGAGCGAAAACTGCACAACGATCTTTCGCTCGCTTCCAGCGGATCAACCAAGAGGAGCAGCACAATGACGCAGCAGGCGACAATCACCGATGAACTGGCCTTTAGTCAGCCCTATGGCGAGCAGGAGAAGCAGATCTTGACGCCTGAGGCGGTAGAATTCCTGACGGAACTGGTGAGCCGCTTTACGCCGGCGCGCAATAAACTGCTGGCCGCGCGTCTGCAGCAGCAGCAGGCCATTGACGATGGGCAGCTGCCGGATTTTATTTCGGAAACTGCTTCCATTAGAAATGGCGACTGGACCATTCGCGGTATCCCGGCGGATTTGCAGGATCGCCGCGTTGAAATTACCGGCCCCGTCGAGCGCAAGATGGTCATTAACGCGCTGAATGCTAACGTAAAAGTCTTTATGGCGGACTTTGAGGATTCGCTGGCGCCGGACTGGCGTAAAGTCATTGATGGCCAAATCAACCTACGTGATGCCGTGAACGGGACCATCAGCTACACCAATGAGGCTGGCAAAATCTACCAACTGCAGCCCAATCCCGCTGTGCTGGTATGCCGTGTGCGCGGCCTGCACCTGCCGGAAAAGCATGTGACCTGGCGTAATGAGGCCATTCCCGGCAGTCTTTTCGATTTTGCGCTCTATTTCTTTCATAACTACCAGGCGCTGCTGGCGAAAGGAAGTGGTCCCTACTTCTATCTGCCAAAAACCCAGGCCTGGCAGGAGGCGGCATGGTGGAACGATGTCTTCAGCTTTACTGAAGATCGCTTTGACCTGCCGCGCGGCACCATCAAGGCCACGCTGCTGATTGAAACACTGCCGGCGGTGTTCCAGATGGATGAGATCCTGCATGCGCTGCGCGACCATATTGTCGGCCTGAACTGCGGCCGCTGGGACTATATCTTCAGCTATATCAAGACGCTGAAAAACCATCCTGACCGCGTACTGCCGGACCGCCAGGTGGTGACGATGGATAAACCCTTCCTCAGCGCCTACTCACGGCTGTTGATTAAGACCTGCCACAAACGCGGGGCGTTTGCGATGGGTGGAATGGCGGCCTTTATCCCGAGTAAAGAGGCCGAGCGTAACCGTCAGGTGCTGAATAAAGTCACCGCCGACAAAGAGCTGGAGGCGAACAACGGTCACGATGGCACCTGGATCGCCCATCCTGGGCTGGCGGATACCGCCATGGCGGTGTTTAACCGCGTGCTCGGCGACAAGCCGAATCAGCTCTCGGTGACCCGTAGCGAGGACGCGCCAATTACCGCCGAACAGCTGCTGGCCCCCTGCGAGGGCGAGCGCACGGAAGCCGGGATGCGCGCCAACATCCGCGTGGCGGTGCAGTACATCGAAGCCTGGATCTCCGGCAACGGCTGTGTACCGATTTATGGCCTGATGGAAGACGCCGCGACGGCCGAGATCTCGCGCACCTCTATCTGGCAGTGGATCCATCATCAGAAAACCCTGAACGACGGCACGCCGGTCACGAAAGCGCTGTTCCGCCAGTGGCTGGCGGAAGAGCTGATGGTGATTCAGGAGGAGCTGGGGGAGCACCGCTTCAGCCATGGCCGCTTTGACGATGCGGCGCGGCTGATGGAGCAGATCACCACCTCCGACGAACTGATTGATTTTCTGACATTACCGGGCTACCGCCTGCTGGCCTAATCGCCAGATGGTGTTGTTCGCCATTTAGTCCTTCACCAATGACGCCTGGGGAGCCAGGAAATAATATGGAGCATCTGCACATGAAAACCCGTACCCAACAAATCGAAGAATTAAACAAAGAGTGGACGAACCCGCGCTGGGAAGGGATTACCCGCCCGTACAGCGCGGAAGAGGTGGTGAAATTACGCGGCTCGGTGAACCCGGAATGCACGCTGGCGCAGCTTGGCGCAGCGAAAATGTGGCGTCTGCTGCACGGTGAGGCGAAGAAAGGGTACATCAACAGCCTTGGCGCGCTGACCGGCGGCCAGGCCTTGCAGCAGGCGAAGGCCGGCATCGAAGCCATTTATCTCTCCGGCTGGCAGGTGGCGGCGGATGCTAACCTGGCGTCCAGCATGTACCCGGATCAGTCGCTGTACCCGGCCAACTCGGTACCGGCGGTGGTGGATCGGATCAACAATACCTTCCGCCGCGCCGATCAGATCCAGTGGTCAGCCGGGATTGAGCCGAACGATCCGCGCTTTATCGACTACTTCCTGCCGATCGTGGCGGATGCGGAGGCCGGTTTCGGCGGCGTCCTGAACGCCTTTGAGCTGATGAAATCGATGATTGAAGCCGGTGCAGCGGCTGTTCACTTCGAAGATCAGCTGGCGTCGGTGAAGAAGTGCGGTCATATGGGCGGTAAAGTGCTGGTTCCAACCCAGGAGGCGATACAGAAACTGGTGGCGGCGCGTCTGGCGGCCGACGTGATGGGGGTCCCGACGCTGGTGATCGCCCGTACCGATGCTGACGCTGCCGATTTAATTACCTCAGACTGCGATCCGTACGATCGTGAGTTTATTACCGGAGATCGCACCAGCGAAGGGTTCTTCCGCACCCATGCCGGGATCGAGCAGGCGATCAGCCGCGGGCTGGCTTACGCGCCGTATGCGGACCTGGTGTGGTGTGAAACGTCGAAACCGGATCTCGAGCAGGCGCGTCGCTTTGCCGAAGCCATTCATGCGCGTTTCCCGGGCAAACTGCTGGCCTATAACTGCTCGCCGTCGTTTAACTGGAAGAAAAATCTCGATGATAAAACCATCGCCAGCTTCCAGCAGCAGCTGTCGGACATGGGGTACAAATACCAGTTTATTACTCTCGCCGGGATCCACAGCATGTGGTTCAACATGTTCGACCTCGCCCATGCCTACGCTCAGGGTGAGGGGATGCGCCACTATGTTGAAAAAGTGCAGCAGCCGGAATTCGCCGCCGGGCCGGAAGGCTATACCTTCGTCTCGCATCAGCAGGAGGTGGGCACCGGCTACTTCGACAAGGTCACTACCATTATCCAGGGCGGCGCCTCGTCGGTGACGGCGCTGACCGGCTCGACCGAAGAAGATCAGTTTTGAGCCATGCCCGGTGGCACGACGCTCACCGGGCCTGTGAAGGGATCCAGACCGGATAAGCGAGCGCGCCATCCGGCCTGACGTGGTACCGGATGGGGGAGTTCGATGACGCGTGGTCTGGAATTACTGATTGCCCAAACGATATTGCAGGGATTTGACGCTCAGTATGGGCGTTTTCTCGAAGTGACTTCCGGCGCGCAGCAGCGCTTTGAACAGGCCGACTGGCATGCGGTGCAGCAGGCGATGAAACAGCGGATCCACCTCTATGACCACCATGTGGGTCTGGTGGTGGAGCAGCTGCGCTGCATCACGGAGGGAAAAAGCACGGATGCCGACTTTTTGCTGCGGGTGAAAGCCCACTACACCCGTTTGCTGCCGGATTACCCTCGTTTTGAAATTGCCGAGAGCTTTTTCAATTCGGTCTACTGCCGCCTGTTTGACCACCGCTCGCTGACCCCCGAGCGGCTCTTTATTTTCAGCTCGCAGCCCGAGCGTCCTTTTCGCACCCTTCCGCGCCCGCTGGCGAAAGATTTCTATCCAGAGCGCGGCTGGTCGCACCTGCTGGGTAAAGTGCTGTCCGATCTGCCGCTGCGGCTGCCGTGGCAAAATAAAGCGCGGGATATCGGCTATATCATTGCCAGTCTGCAGGAGGCGCTGGGGGAGGAACCGCTCGCCACCTGTCATCTACAGGTCGCCAATGAGCTGTTCTATCGCAACAAAGCCGCCTGGCTGGTGGGCAAACTGGTGATGCCGATGACCACGCTGCCCTTCTTGCTGCCGATCCATCGCAGCGACGAGGGCGAGCTGTTTGTCGATACCTGCCTGACCACCCATGCCGAAGCGAGCATCGTTTTTGGCTTCGCGCGTTCCTATTTTATGGTTTATGCGCCCCTGCCCGGCGCTCTGGTGGAATGGCTGCGCGAGATCCTGCCGGGTAAAACCACGGCCGAGCTGTATATGGCGATTGGCTGCCAGAAGCACGCCAAAACCGAAAGCTATCGCGAATATCTGCACTACATCGCTCGCTGCGATGAGCAGTTTATCGAGGCGCCGGGCATTCGCGGGATGGTGATGCTGGTGTTTACCCTGCCGGGGTTTGACCGGGTGTTCAAGGTGATCAAAGATCTCTTCGCGCCGCAGAAGGAGATGACCGCCGCCCACGTGCGCGCCTGCTATCAGCTGGTAAAGGAGCATGACCGCGTCGGGCGGATGGCGGACACGCAGGAGTTTGAAAACTTCGTGCTGGAGAAACGACAAATCGCGCCAGCGCTGCTGGCGCTGCTGCAGGCGGAAGCGGGGAACAAACTGACCGACCTCGGCGACCGGATTGTCATCAGTCATCTGTATATTGAACGGCGAATGGTGCCGCTCAACCTGTGGCTGGAGCAGGTTAACGGCCAGGCGCTGCGCGATGCGGTAGAAGAGTATGGGAATGCTATCCGCCAGCTGGCCGCCGCCAACATCTTTCCCGGCGATATGCTGTTTAAAAACTTCGGCGTCACCCGCCACGGCCGGGTGGTGTTCTACGACTATGATGAAATCTGCTATATGACGGAGGTGAATTTCCGCCAGATCCCGCCGCCGCGCTATCCCGAGGATGAGCTGGCCAGCGAGCCGTGGTACAGCGTCTCGCCGGGGGATGTGTTTCCGGAGGAGTTCCGCCACTGGCTGTGCGCCGACCCGCGCATTGGGCCGCTGTTTGAGGAGATGCATGCCGACCTGCTGCGTGCCGACTACTGGCGCGAACTGCAGACGCGGATTAAAAACGGTCATGTGGAAGATGTCTATGCTTACCGGCGTAAGCAGCGTTTTAGCGTGCGCTATGGCGCCGACAGTAGGCCGGATAAGGCGTTTACGCCGCCATCCGGCAAGGTGCGCCGATCTGCCTGATGGCGCTACGCTTATCAGGCTTACTTAAAATGCCCCTGCGGGGCATTTTTTTATTTAACCCCGCCGTATGCCAGCGTCACTTCCTTCGCCGCTTTGATCACCAGCGCGCCCAGCTCGGTCACCCGATCATCGGTCATGCGTGAGATGGGACCGGAGATGGAGATTGCCGCGAACGGTTCGCGGTGTTCATCATAAATGCAGGCGGCGACGCAGCGCAGGCCGAGCGCGTGCTCCTCGTCATCGAACGAGTAGCCCCGCTTGCGGGTCTGCGCTAAATCTTCCTTCAGATGCAGCGGCGAGACCAGCGTGGCATGCGTATAGGCATGCAGCCCTTTACGGTGCAGCAGACTGGTCACCTGCTCTTCGCTCAGCTGCGAGAGGAACGCCTTCCCGGCGCCGGAGGCGTGCATCGGCAGTTTTCCGCCGATTGGCGCCGACATACGCATCAGCTGGGTGCACTGCACCTGGTCGATAATGATCGCCTGGTGGTCGCTCTGGTCAAGCACCGCCAGATTCACCGTTTCACCGGA
Organism: Klebsiella sp. 2019SCSN059; assembly: GCF_021739525.1. NCBI lineage: Bacteria > Pseudomonadati > Pseudomonadota > Gammaproteobacteria > Enterobacterales > Enterobacteriaceae > Klebsiella > Klebsiella sp. 2019SCSN059. Next base: position 7,435 of record NZ_JAKKOM010000035.1, read on the forward strand.
ATCTTCCATCAGCTGGCGCAGGATCGGGTGGACAATCGCCAGCAGATTGCGGCTTTGCAGAAAGCTGCTGCCGACCACGAAGGCATGCGCGCCGACGGCCCAGTGGCCCAGCTCGCCGACCTGGCGAACGAAACCCAGCTGCTGCATGGTGGTCAGCAGGCGGTGAGTGGTTGAGTTGGGCAGACCCGCCTGCTGCGCCAGCTCGGTCAGCGCGACGCTGCTGTGGGACTCGGCAATCCATTCGAGCAATTTCAGGCCGCGGGTCAGCGACTGAACCTGACCGCCAGCCTGCTGGGCGGTGGCAGCCGCGGGTTTTCTGCCGCGTTTCGCGGGAACGGGGGTAGTGGCCATCGCGGACTCCTTTTTCTGTATCGTGGAAATGATTTTCGTTTTATTTGGCGATAATGCAATCACAACCGGACTCATCGGAGGAGTGAAGCTGAACATGTCTCATATTGCCCGTTGTTGTCTTTTCCGCTCCGGTGGTTTATGCCAGTATGGTTTGTTGGCTATTTGGCCTGTGTTGAGCGTTGTCGGGAGCAAGTGTGAGCAGCAAAGTTGAGCAACTGCATCAGCAGTTAAAAGAACGTATTCTGGTTCTGGATGGGGGCATGGGCACCATGATCCAGGGCTACCGTCTGAGTGAGCAAGACTTTCGCGGTGAGCGCTTTGCTGACTGGCCGTGCGACCTGAAAGGCAACAACGACCTGCTGGTGCTCAGCAAGCCCGAGGTGATCCGCGAGATCCACGACGCCTACTTCGAGGCCGGCGCGGATATCATTGAGACCAACACCTTTAACTCGACGACCATTGCGATGGCGGATTACCAGATGGAATCCCTGTCGGCAGAGATCAACTTTGCGGCGGCGAAGCTGGCCCGCGCCAGCGCCGATGCCTGGACGGCCCGCACGCCGGAAAAACCGCGCTACGTCGCGGGCGTGCTTGGCCCAACCAACCGCACCGCCTCTATTTCGCCTGATGTGAACGATCCGGCGTTCCGCAATATTACCTTTGACCAGTTGGTGGCTGCCTATCGCGAATCCACCCGAGCGCTGGTGGAAGGCGGCGTGGATCTGATCCTGATTGAAACGGTATTTGACACCCTGAACGCCAAAGCGGCCATCTATGCGGTGAAAGAGGAGCTGGAGGCGCTGGGCGTTGACCTGCCGCTGATGATCTCCGGGACCATTACCGATGCCTCCGGCCGCACGCTGTCCGGGCAGACCACCGAAGCTTTCTATAACTCGCTGCGTCACGCCGAAGCCTTATCGTTTGGTCTGAACTGCGCCCTCGGGCCGGACGAACTGCGCCAGTACGTCCAGGAGCTGTCGCGTATCGCTGAATGCTACGTTACCGCGCACCCGAACGCTGGCCTGCCCAATGCCTTCGGCGAATACGATCTGGATGCCGATACCATGGCGGCGCAGATCCGCGAATGGGCGGAAGCCGGTTTCCTCAATATCGTCGGCGGCTGCTGCGGCACCACGCCGGAACATATCGCCGCCATGAGCCGCGCGGTGGCCGGCCTGCCGCCGCGCCAGCTGCCGGAGATCCCCGTCGCCTGCCGTCTTTCCGGCCTGGAGCCGCTGAATATCGGCGATGACAGCCTGTTCGTTAACGTCGGCGAACGTACCAACGTTACCGGCTCGGCGAAATTTAAACGCTTAATCAAAGAAGAGAAGTACAGCGAAGCGCTGGACGTGGCGCGTCAGCAGGTGGAAAGCGGCGCGCAGATCATCGATATCAACATGGACGAGGGGATGCTCGACGCCGAAGCGGCGATGACGCGCTTCCTCAACCTGATTGCCGGCGAGCCGGACATTGCCCGCGTGCCGATCATGATCGACTCCTCCAAATGGGAGGTCATCGAAAAGGGCCTGAAATGCATTCAGGGAAAAGGCATCGTTAACTCCATCTCGATGAAAGAGGGCGTCGAACCCTTTATCCACCATGCGAAACTGGTTCGCCGCTACGGCGCCGCGGTGGTGGTGATGGCCTTTGACGAAGTGGGCCAGGCCGATACCCGCGAACGTAAAATTGAGATTTGCCGTCGCGCCTACAAAATCCTCACCGAAGAGGTCGGCTTCCCGCCAGAAGATATTATCTTTGACCCGAATATCTTCGCGGTGGCGACCGGTATCGAAGAACACAATAACTATGCCCAGGACTTTATCGGCGCCTGCGAAGACATCAAACGCGAGCTGCCGCACGCGCTGATCTCCGGCGGCGTCTCCAACGTCTCCTTCTCTTTCCGCGGCAATGACCCGGTACGTGAGGCGATCCACGCGGTATTCCTCTACTACGCAATCCGTAACGGCATGGATATGGGCATCGTCAACGCCGGCCAGCTGGCGATTTACGACGACCTTCCCGCCGAGTTGCGTGACGCGGTTGAAGATGTGATCCTCAACCGCCGCGATGACAGCACCGAAAGATTGCTCGAGCTGGCGGAAAAATATCGCGGCAGTAAAGTTGACGACGGCGCCAATGCCCAGCAGGCGGAATGGCGCAGCTGGGAGGTGAAAAAACGCCTCGAATATTCGCTGGTGAAGGGCATTACCGAATTTATTGAACAGGACACCGAAGAAGCGCGTCAGCAGGCCGCTCGCCCGATTGAGGTGATCGAAGGGCCGCTGATGGACGGCATGAACGTGGTCGGCGATCTGTTCGGCGAAGGCAAAATGTTCCTGCCGCAGGTGGTGAAATCCGCCCGCGTCATGAAACAGGCGGTGGCCTACCTGGAGCCGTTTATTGAAGCCAGTAAAGAGCAGGGCTCCAGTAACGGCAAAATGGTGATTGCCACGGTAAAAGGCGACGTTCATGACATCGGCAAAAACATCGTCGGCGTGGTGCTGCAGTGCAATAACTACGAAATAATCGATCTTGGCGTGATGGTCCCGGCGGATAAAATTCTCAAAACCGCCAAAGAGGTGAACGCGGATCTCATCGGCCTTTCCGGGTTGATTACCCCGTCGCTCGACGAAATGGTTAACGTGGCGAAAGAGATGGAGCGCCAGGGCTTTACCATCCCGCTGCTGATCGGCGGCGCGACCACCTCTAAAGCGCATACGGCGGTGAAAATCGAGCAGAACTACAGCGGCCCGACCGTTTACGTACAGAACGCTTCGCGCACCGTCGGGGTGGTGGCTGCGCTGCTCTCGGACACGCAGCGCGATGAGTTTGTCGCCCGTACGCGCAAAGAGTATGAAACCGTGCGTATCCAGCATGGGCGTAAAAAACCGCGCACCCCGCCGGTGACCCTGGCCGCCGCACGGGAAAACGATCTGGCCTTTGACTGGGAGAGCTACACTCCGCCGGTGGCCCATCGCCTGGGGATTCAGGAGGTGGAAGCCAGTATCGAGACGCTACGCAACTACATCGACTGGACGCCGTTCTTTATGACCTGGTCGCTGGCGGGCAAATATCCGCGCATTCTGGAAGATGACGTGGTAGGGGAAGAGGCGCAGCGCCTGTTCAAAGACGCTAACGAGCTGCTGGATAAGCTGAGCGCAGAGAAAACCCTCAACCCGCGCGGCGTGGTGGGCCTGTTCCCGGCCAACCGCGTGGGCGACGATATTGAAATCTATCGCGATGAAACCCGCACCCACGTGCTGACGGTGAGCCATCACCTGCGCCAGCAGACGGAGAAGGTCGGCTTCGCCAACTACTGCCTCGCCGACTTTGTGGCGCCGAAGCTGAGCGGCAAAGCGGACTACATCGGCGCCTTCGCCGTCACCGGCGGCCTGGAAGAGGACGCGCTGGCGGAAGCCTATGAAGCGCAGCATGATGACTATAACAAGATCATGATCAAGGCCATCGCCGATCGTCTGGCGGAAGCCTTCGCCGAGTATCTGCACGAGAAAGTGCGTAAGGTCTACTGGGGGTATGCGGCCAATGAGAACCTCAGCAATGAGGAGCTTATTCGCGAGAATTACCAGGGGATCCGTCCGGCGCCGGGGTATCCGGCCTGTCCGGAGCACACCGAAAAAGGCACCATCTGGCAGCTGCTGGACGTCGAAGCCCATACCGGCATGAAGCTCACCGAATCGTTCGCCATGTGGCCGGGGGCATCGGTTTCCGGCTGGTACTTCAGCCATCCTGACAGCAAATACTTCGCCGTGGCGCAGATCCAGCGCGACCAGGTTGAAGACTACGCGCTGCGTAAAGGGATGACCCCGGCGGAAGTCGAGCGCTGGTTAGCCCCTAATCTGGGCTATGATGCGGACTAGTCGTCATCTTTCCTTACAACAAACAAGGCGCTCTGTGAGCGCCTTGTCTCTTTATTGAGGTTAACCCCTTATACTGAGATAGGTTCCAGAACGTTGGAACACCTATAACGATAAGGAGAAGCTGATTCCGTGTTAACTCTGCTACACCTGTTGTCCGCGGTCGCTCTGCTGGTGTGGGGCACGCATATCGTGCGTACCGGGGTGATGCGCGTCTATGGCGCTCGCCTGCGTACCGTTCTCAGTAGCAGCGTAGAGAAAAAGCCGCTCGCCTTCTGCGCGGGTCTTGGCGTGACTGCGCTGGTGCAAAGCAGCAATGCCACCACCATGCTGGTGACCTCGTTTGTCGCCCAGGATTTAGTGGGCCTCACGCCGGCGCTGGTGATGGTGCTGGGGGCCGACGTCGGGACGGCGCTGATGGCGAGGGTGCTGACCTTCGACCTGTCGTGGCTGTCGCCGTTGTTGATATTTATCGGGGTGATTTTCTTCCTCGGCCGCAAGCAGACCCGCGCCGGGCAGCTGGGGCGAGTGGGGATTGGCCTTGGGCTGATCCTGTTGGCCCTGGAGCTGATTGTGCAGGCCGTCCACCCCATTACCCAGGCCAACGGCGTGCAGGTGATTTTTGCCTCGCTGACCGGGGATATTATGCTGGATGCCTTGATTGGCGCCGTATTCGCGATCATCAGCTACTCCAGCCTGGCGGCGGTGCTGCTGACGGCGACGCTGACCGCGGCAGGAGCGATCTCTTTCCCGGTGGCGCTGTGCCTGGTGATTGGCGCCAACCTGGGATCGGGGCTGTTGGCGATGCTCAACAACAGCGCGGCGAACGCGGCGGCGCGCCGGGTGGCGCTGGGCAGCCTGTTGTTTAAGCTGGTGGGGAGCCTGATCATTCTGCCGTTCGTCCATCCGCTGGCCGCCGCGATGCACAAGCTGCCGTTGGCCGAGTCCGAGCTGGTTATCTACTTCCACGTTTTTTACAACCTGCTGCGCTGCATCGCGATGGTGCCTTTTACCGGACCGATGGCGAAGCTGTGCCAGCGCATGATCCGCGATGAACCCGAGCTGGATAACCATCTCAAACCCAAGCATCTCGACCCGTCGGCGCTGGACACCCCGGCGCTGGCGCTGGCCAATGCCGCGCGCGAGACGCTGCGCATTGGTGACGCGATGGAGCAAATGCTGGAGAGCCTGCATAAGGTGATGCATGGCGAACCGCGTCAGGAGAAAGAGCTACGCCGCATGGCGGACGATATCAACGTACTCTACACCGCCATTAAGCTCTATCTGGCGCGAATGCCAAAGGATGAGCTGGCGGAAGAGGAGTCCCGGCGCTGGGCGGAAATTATTGAGATGTCGTTAAACCTCGAGCAGGCCTCCGATATCGTCGAGCGGATGGGCAGCGAGATCGCTGATAAATCGCTGGCGGCGCGGCGCGCCTTCTCGGTGGAAGGGTTAAAGGAGCTGGACGCCCTGTACGATCTGTTGCTCAGCAACCTGCAGCTGGCGATGTCGGTCTTCTTCTCCAGCGATGTGCCCAGCGCCCGTCGCCTGCGGCGCAGTAAACACCGGTTCCGCATTCTTAACCGCCGCTACTCGCATGCGCACGTTGACCGTCTGCATCAGCAGAACGTGCAGAGTATCGAAACCAGTACGTTGCACCTGGCGCTGCTGGGAGATATGAAGCGTCTGAACAGCCTGTTCTGCTCGGTGGCTTACAGCGTGATGGAGCAGCCGGATGAAGACGACGAACGGGATGACTACTGAGACCTTCCCCGGCGGCGCTGCGCTAACCGGGGTTATGCGTTTGGACGTTCCGTTGAGGCAGCCCGGATAAGGCGCAACGCGCCGCTATCCGGGAAACGTTAGCCATACCAGCTCAGAAGCAGTGGCCTGCAGGCAGGGTTACCGCTGCTTCCCCCGCTTTGAACAACAGCGTTGGGTTCGGGCCGCCGAGGGTCGCGTGCCCATCGGTGACCTGGATCCAGTTTCCTTCCGGTAAACCAATCACCGTTAATTCCGGCGCCACGACCAGCAGTTCGCGGATACGCTGTTCGCGGGTTTCGCCCTGATGCCCGGTCGGCAAGGCGTTGGTGAAGTGTGGGTTAATCTGGAGCGGGAACAGCCCCAGCGCATCAAATCCCTGGGGATCGACAATCGGCATATCGTTGGTGGTGCGAATGGTCGGGCAGGCGAGGTTTGAACCTGCGCTCCAGCCGATATACAACGCCCCGCGTTTGACGACATCGACAATCGGCGCCAGCAGCCCGCGGCTGCGGCACTCTTTCAACAGCTGGAAGGTGTTCCCGCCGCCGACGATCACCATCTCAGCGCTTTCAATGGCGGCGATAGGATCGGCGACGCGGTGGATACCGGTTACGCTGACCGCCATCGGCGCCATAACCGCAGCCACTTTGGCCGTGTAATCATCCCAGGTTTGCGTCACGCCAGCGAAAGGGATGAATACCGCCGTCCGGCGGCCTTTGACCTGACCGGCAATCAGCGGCAGGGCGTGTTCCAGCCAGGCTTTCCCCGGCAGCGTGGAGTTACTGAGTAGCAGCAGTTCCATCTTTTCTTCCTGTTTTAAACCTATTATTGAAGCAGAAATTCTAGCATCGCCCTGATACCGGCGCGCTGATATGGCGCATGATGTGGGTAAGCGGAATGCTGTTCATGAGCCCGACGAAGCCGTTGAATAATGAATAACGCAATCCAGGTTTTTTCTCGCCCGCAAGGTAGGGTATATTTCGCTTTTACAGGAGAATCTATGCTGCCCGACTCATCAACCCGATTAAACAAATACATCAGTGAAAGCGGCATCTGCTCGCGTCGCGAAGCGGACCGCTTTATTGAACAAGGCAACGTCTTTATCAATGGCAAGCGCGCCACGATTGGCGATCAGGTGAAGCCTGGCGACCTGGTCAAAGTTAACGGACGGTTGATTGAGCCGCGCGAAGCGGATGATCTGGTGCTGATTGCGCTGAATAAGCCGGTCGGCATTGTGAGCACCACGGAAGACGGCGAGCGCGACAACATTGTCGATTTCGTCAACCACAGCAAGCGTATCTTCCCTATCGGCCGTCTGGATAAAGACTCCCAGGGGCTGATCTTCCTCACCAATCACGGCGACCTGGTGAATAAGATCCTGCGCGCCGGCAACGACCATGAAAAAGAGTATCTGGTTACGGTCGATAAGCCGGTGACCGATGAGTTCATTCGCGGCATGGGCGCGGGGGTACCGATTCTCGGGACCGTGACCAAAAAATGTAAGGTAAAGAAAGAAGCGCCGTTCGTTTTCCGCATCACTCTGGTGCAGGGGCTGAATCGCCAGATCCGTCGCATGTGCGAGCACTTTGGCTATGAAGTGACGAAGCTTGAGCGTACGCGGATTATGAACGTCAGCCTGACGGGGATCCCGCTGGGTGAGTGGCGCGATCTGACCGATGACGAGCTGATCGATCTGTTCAAGCTGATTGAAAACTCTTCTTCCGAAGCGAAGCCGAAAGCTAAGCCGAAGGCCAAAGCGGCGACCCCCGGCATCAAGCGCCCGGTGGTGAAGATGGAAAATAGCAACGATAAGGGCCGCCCGACTGGCAACGGCAAACGTTTCACCCAGCCGGGACGTAAAAAGAAAGGGCGTTAACGCCTGCCGCGGGTCGGCGTATTCGCCGACCAGGAAAAGGTCGCTTCCTTATCCGTCTTATAAGCCTGCTGTTTTTTCACCTGGCGGGCTTTCTTCGCTTCCGCTTCACGCTGGGCCATCAGCTTATCGATATATTCTTTTTTCACGCTGTTCGTTTCCGCATTGCTCAGCGGGCGGCCGTGCGCAATGCGCGCGCGGTCAAGCAGCGTTTTCAATTCGCGCTGTTCGCGCTCGGTCATCTCTTTTTGTGTAATACGGGGGAGTGCCATGGTGGTGCCCTCAGTCAGACCAGAGCACCCAGTGTACGGCAATGAATATTTTACTGATAGCCTGTATGGCAACTAAAGCAGGCATACGTCCGGGCCGGCGCCCGGACGTGTCACGCTCAGCGCTTGCTGGTTTTTTTGGCGATGGGCTTCCCTGACCAGTACCCGGCCAGCAGCGAACCGGACAGGTTATGCCAGACGGAGAACAGGGCTCCCGGCAGCGCCGCCAGTGGGCCGAAGTAAATTTTACCCAGCGCGGCCGCCAGGCCGGAGTTCTGCATCCCCACCTCGATCGCCAGCGTACGGCAGGTGGATTCATCAAAACCAAACAGACGTCCGCCCCAGTAGCCGCCGAGCAGGCCAATGGTGTTATGCAGGATCACTGCGATAATCACCACCAGGCCGACGGACGCGATATGGGCCGCGGAACCCGCCACCACCGCGCTGATGATCGCCAAAATGCACACCATCGAGAAAGCGGGCAGGAACGGCTCCACCGCTTTCACCACCTTCGGCAGCAGATGATGGACAATCAGCCCCAGGGCGATGGGAATGACCACAATCTGCAGAATGCTCAGCAACATCCCCATGACGTCGACCTGAATGTGCGCGTCGACGTACAGACGGGTCAGCAGCGGCGTCGCGATGACGCCGACCAGGGTGGAGACCGAGGAGATGGTCACCGACAGGGCCACATCCCCTTTGGCCAGAAAGATCATCACGTTGGAGGCCGTCCCGCTGGCGACGCTGCCCACCAGCACCATCCCGGCGGAGAGCTCCGGCGGCATATGAAACAGCAGCGCCAGCAGCCAGGCGGCGAGCGGCATCACCAGATAGTGCAGAAATATCCCTGCGGCGACCGGCGCCGGACGCGACAGGACGCGTTTGAAATCCGCCAGCTTCAGATGTACCCCCATACCGAACATAATCAGCATCAGCAGGGTGGTAACCCACGGGCCGATCGGGGTGAAGGTGGTGGGTGTGTAATAGGCCAGAACGGAGAGCAGCAGTGCCCATAACGGGAACAGCCGCGTCAGAGTTGCGAGCATGTTGTGTTCCTTGCGATACGCAAACCGGCCGCGCCGTCCCGGTAGGGCGGCGAGCAGGTCAGCTGGTTGTGTTGATGTTGTTATAAAAAAGCCGGGTTCGAGCCCGGCTATAGGTATTGTTTATCGTGCTAAGGAATTTTATTCAAACAAATTATGATGCAACGTCTGCACCACCTTCTCCGCATCGGCGCCAGGCACCAGGAAGCAGAGATTGTGGCTGGACGCGCCATAGCAGATCATGCGGATGTTAAACGGATCAAGGACGCCAAACACCTCTTTGCCGACGCCGCAGGCTTTCGACAGCTCGTTGCCGATCAGGGCAACCAGCGCCAGGTCTTCTTCCACTTCCACGCGGCACAGCGAGGAGAGCTCGGTCAGCAGCGCCTGGGTCAGCAGGGTATCGCCCGCAGAGGTTGAGCCAGTGGTGTCCATGGTCAGGGCCACGCTCACTTCGGAGGTGGTGATCAAATCGACGGAGATGTTATGGCGCGCCAGAATACCGAACACTTCGGCGAGGAAGCCGCGGGAGTGCAGCATATTCAGGCTGTGCAGCGTCAGCAGCGTCTGGCGGCGACGCAGCGCCAGCGCGCGGAACAGCGGCGGGTTCTCGGTGGTTTTACACACCAGCGTACCGCCCGCTTTAGGTTCTTTACTGGAGCCGACAAATACCGGGATATCGCTGCGCACGGCAGGCAGCAGGGTCGCCGGATGCAGCACTTTGGCGCCAAAGGTGGCCATTTCCGCCGCCTCTTCAAAGGCGATGACGTCGATGCGTTTCGCCGCAGGCGCGACGCGCGGGTCGGTCGTATAGATCCCGGGCACATCGGTCCAGATATCGACGCGGGTGGCATTCAGCGCTTCGCCGAGCAGAGCGGCGGTATAGTCGCTGCCGCCGCGGCCGAGGGTGGTGGTGCGGCCTTTCGCTTCGCTGCCGATAAAGCCCTGCGTCACCACCAGGCCTTCCGCCAGACGCGGCGTCAGCTGCTGCTGAGTCAGTTCGGCGACGGCGGCGATATCCGGTTCGGCGCGACCAAAGCGATCGTTAGTGCGCAGCACTTTACGGGCGTCAAACCACTGCGCCTGAATTCCGCGCTCACGCAGAATCTCTACAAACAGCAGGGTGGACATCAGTTCGCCATGGCTGACCAGTTCGTCAGTCAGCGCGCTAGAGGAGGCGAGCGCGGCGGCTTCCGCCAGCGTGGTGATATTTTCCAGCAGGCGCTCAATCTCTTCGCGGATCACGTTGGGATAGCGCAAACGCTCCAGAATATTGAACTGGATCTGGCGCAGAGCGTCCAGCTGGGCAAAACGTTCGGTGGGTTCCAGCCCTTCCGCTAAGGCCACCAGAATGTTGGTCACGCCGGCAGAGGCGGAGAGCACAACAATACGGGTATTGGCATCGAGCAGCGCCACATCAATGCTGCGGTTCATCGCGTCAAAATCAGCAACGCTGGTGCCGCCAAATTTGGCGACGACTAAATCTGTCATAACAACCTCGTGTCAGGGGGCCTGACTTATTAAAACGATTCCTGAACACCGATCCTGGCAGGGGCTGGATGCCGCCGGATCGCAACAAAATGTCTTAATAAGCCAGGCCAAATTATTCAGCCATGGCACAAGGGAAGAGCGATAAACAGGGTGGCGCAGAATGATAAACAACTACGATGTCACCCAGAAGTGCTCCACCTTGTAGACCCGACTCACCGCTCTGGGCGCTGAAGTGTTCGGGTATGAAACGCCCGACTGCGAACGTTTCTGGTGACAACCCAGGGGATTCAGCCCCTGTGGCCGGTGAGGAGCGTAACCAGACGCTCTTTCACCTCGGCGTTGCTCCCCCTCACGTATTTTCGCCGGACTGGTTCCTCCAATACGGTTACCTGGGCAACGCACCTCTTCTGGCAATTACCGACGTCTTTCACCTGGCCGGGGGAATAAGGACATTATATACCCCGCGAATACCCTTTCGCTGTAGCGTGAAATGCGCGAGCAATAGATACTTACAATACGTAAGCACTGCGGATATATAAAGGCTTAACGCCAGCTATGTCAACGCTGCGGTTATGCGGATTTTTCATGCCCCTGCGGCTAACAGAAAAAAGCCTTATGATAGCTATACTAATGGGGCTTTTTACTCCGTTTTGACCTGATTCCTGACCGGCGTCAGGGACAAGTCACAAAAATCATCACAATTTTCCGTCACCGGCGCTACAATCGACCGAAGTCACAATCTCAAATCAGAAGAGTATTGCTAATGAAAAACATCAACCCAACGCAGACCTCTGCCTGGCAGGCATTACAGAAACACTTCGACGAAATGAAAGATGTCACTATCAGCGAGCTGTTCGCCAAAGATAGCGACCGTTTTTCTAAGTTTTCCGCGACGTTCGACGATCTGATGCTGGTGGACTTCTCCAAAAACCGCATCACCGAAGAGACGCTGGCTAAACTGCAGGATCTGGCGAAAGAGACCGATCTCGCAGGCGCCATCAAGTCGATGTTCTCCGGTGAAAAGATCAACCGCACCGAAGATCGTGCGGTACTCCACGTCGCGCTGCGCAACCGCAGCAATACGCCGATTGTGGTTGATGGCAAAGATGTGATGCCGGAAGTGAACGCTGTGCTGGAGAAGATGAAAGCCTTCTCTGAAGCGATTATCTCCGGCAGCTGGAAAGGCTACACCGGCAAACCGATCACCGACGTGGTCAACATTGGTATCGGTGGCTCCGACCTCGGTCCGTTCATGGTCACCGAAGCGCTGCGTCCGTATAAAAATCACCTCAACATGCACTTTGTCTCCAACGTCGATGGCACCCACATCGCCGAAGTGCTGAAGAACGTCAACCCGGAAACCACCCTGTTCCTGGTCGCGTCCAAAACCTTCACCACTCAGGAGACCATGACCAACGCCCACAGCGCGCGCGACTGGTTCCTGGCGACCGCGGGCGACGACAAGCATGTGGCTAAACACTTCGCGGCGCTCTCCACCAACGCGAAAGCGGTTGGCGAGTTCGGCATCGACACCGCCAACATGTTCGAATTCTGGGACTGGGTTGGCGGCCGTTACTCCCTGTGGTCGGCGATTGGCCTGTCCATCATTCTCTCCGTGGGCTTCGACAACTTCGTTGAGCTGCTGTCTGGCGCGCATGCGATGGATAAACACTTCTCCACCACCCCGGCGGAGAAAAACCTGCCGGTGCTGCTGGCGCTGATCGGTATCTGGTACAACAACTTCTTCGGTGCGGAAACCGAAGCGATTCTGCCGTACGACCAGTACATGCACCGTTTTGCCGCCTACTTCCAGCAGGGCAACATGGAGTCCAATGGTAAGTATGTCGACCGTAACGGCCACGCCGTGGACTACCAGACTGGCCCGATTATCTGGGGCGAGCCGGGCACCAACGGTCAGCACGCGTTCTACCAGCTGATCCATCAGGGCACCAAAATGGTACCGTGCGATTTCATCGCCCCGGCTATCACCCACAACCCGCTCTCCGATCATCATCCGAAGCTGCTGTCCAACTTCTTCGCCCAGACCGAGGCCCTGGCCTTCGGTAAATCCCGTGAAGTGGTGGAGCAGGAATATCGCGATCAGGGTAAAGATCCGGCGACCCTGGAGCACGTGGTGCCGTTCAAAGTGTTCGAAGGCAACCGCCCGACTAACTCTATCCTGCTGCGTGAGATCACCCCGTTCAGCCTCGGGGCGCTGATTGCTCTGTACGAGCACAAAATCTTCACCCAGGGCGCGATCCTTAACATCTTCACTTTCGACCAGTGGGGCGTTGAGCTGGGCAAACAGCTGGCTAACCGGATCCTGCCGGAGCTGAAAGACGGCAGCGAAGTCAGCAGCCACGACAGCTCCACTAACGGTCTGATTAACCGTTATAAAGCCTGGCGCGCATAACGCTTGCGCCGTTAAGACGGAATGCCGACCTTATGGTCGGCATTTTTTTTACAGCCGCCGTAGCAGGCGGGCTGGATTCCCCGCCCACACGCCTTTCTCGGTGATGGACTTCGTCACCACGCTGCCCGCGCCAATCACCACGCCGTCGCAGATGCTGACGGCCAGAATCGTGGCGCCGCTACCGATCGACACGTCATCGCCAATCTCAATCCGCCCCCAGCTGGCGCGGTCGGCGTTTGGTTTGCCGTCGCGAAACAGGTCGTTGGCGAACATCACCCCGTGACCGATAAAACAGCGCCGGCCAATGGTGACGTACTCGCAGATAAAGGTATGCGACTGGATTTTACTCTCCGCGCCGATGCGGGTATTCCCCTGGATCTCAACGAACGGTCCAACGAAGACGTTATCACCCAGCGTGCAGTCGTACAGGTTGGCGGGCTGGTAAATAACGACATTTTTCCCACAGACGACGTTACGTACGCCGGTATCACGAAGCTCAGGCATAGTTCCTCTCACAGCGGTTTGGCCAGAATATGCAAGGTGCTTTGCTGGCTGGCGGAATGGAAAGTCGTGTCTCTGATGTGCTGCATCCCCTGGCGTTCGTAAAAACGGCGCGCGGCGGGATTCGCGGCGAGTACTTCCAGCCACAGCCAGCGTTCGCCGGCCGTTTTTGCTCGCGTCTCGACGGCGTGAAAAATCTGCTCGCCGTAGCGGTGGCCAGTCTCCCCCGGCATCAGGTAGAGCTTATGCAGCAGCGTACCCATCGTGCCATCTTCAGCCATTCGCTGCTGAAAGCTATATTTAGCGAAACCAACGGGGGAAGCGGCTTCGGCGATGAGCCAATGATGGTTGGCATCGGTAAGACTCCGACGTAGCGCATCTTCGGCATATTCTTGCTTAAGAAATAACGCCAGTTCATCGGCATTGCGCCAGAGATGGGCGAAGTGGTGCTGGTAACTGGCATAACCCATCGCGCTCAGTTGTGGCGCGTCCTCGGGCAATGCCTTTCGGATAGTTAACATGCTGCGTTCCTCGGGTCGTTCAGTGGCTATAGTGCCTGTAATATGAACAACGTGGAACGACAAAAATCGGTGGGGAAGGGGCTGGAGGTTCTTCCTCCAGCCGGGGGGATTAACGGGCGAAAGCGATCGCTTCGATTTCGACGCCAGCGTCTTTCGGTAACCTGGCTACTTCCACGCAGGAGCGCGCCGGAAAGGCCGCCTGATGTTCGGTAAAGAAGGCCTCGTAGGCGGCATTAATGGCGGCAAAATCCGCCAGGTCTTTCACAAACACCGTGGTTTTGACGATCTGACCAACGGTGAGGCCGGCGGCTTCGACGATGGCTTTCACGTTCTCCAGCGACTGGCGCGCCTGTTCGGCAATGTCGTCGGGCATGGTGCCGTCCTGCGGATTAATGGGCAGCTGGCCGGAGGTGAGGGTCATCGCGCCGAGATTGACGCCCTGAACGTACGGACCAATCGCGGCGGGCGCGTCAGCGGTAGTAATAATCATGTGTTTACCCCTTCAAACAGTTACAGAAAATAATTCAATAGCACCAGCGAGCCGACGCCGCTCACCACCACCCACACCAGACCTAAACGGAAGCTGGCGAGCGTACAGATAATGGCGGCGATCACCTTCGGATTTTTTAAGTCGAACTCCATGCTGGAATTCACGCTCAGGATCTGAATGGTGATGATGGCCGGCAGGACGGTGACCGGCACGAAGCGCAATGTTTTGGTCACCCGCTCAGACATCTGGATCTTGCCGGCCAGGCCGATAAACGAGAAACGAATAAGAAAAGTGACCGCGGCCATGCCCAGCGTCAGGGCGATAAAATAGCTATTACTCATTTTCCAGCGCCTCCACTAACGGCATATCGGATTCGGTTGTTGCCATCTGCTTGCGCTCTTCCGCCAGGTCGACGCACAGGCCGGCAAGGACGCCGAGTACGGAGGCGACGACGATACCCAGCGAGTAGGGCAGGACCACTAACAGCACGCCGGAAACGGCGGCCACTACCGCGGCGACGGTGCAGGCCTGGCTTTTAATTTGCGGCACCACGATGGCGATAAAGGCGGCGACCATGGCGAAATCGAGACCGTATTTCTCAATGTGGGGAAACGAGGCGCCGACCAGCGCGCCAAGAAAATCGGCCAGCACCCAAATCGCCCAGAAGGTGACCATCGCCGAACCATAAAACAGATATTTTTCCTTTTTATTTCCTTCCATCTCTTTGACGGTGGTGGCATACACTTCGTCGGTGAGCGCATAGGACATAAAGCATTTTTTAAAGAATGAGGCTTCGCGCACGGTGCCGGAAATAGAGGCGCTATACAGCACATGGCGAAGATTAATAATTAATGTGGTGAAAATAATCACGCCGAGCGTGGCGCCGGTTTTTAACATATTCAGTGCCAGCATTTGCGCCGAACCGGCAATCACAATCGCCGACCACGCGGTACTTTGCCAGACGCTCATGCCGGCGCTGACGCTTAATGCGCCAACAATGAACGAGAAAGGAAAGTCCCCGATGCACAGGGGCATAATGGCGCTGGCGCCGCGTAATATGACTTTTTTATTCATCGTAAAATACCTGTTGGTGCAGGCAATAAATCATTATTGCGTAGGGTACAAAAGGGCTGGTCTTATTTGCTGACCATAATGCGAATGATCTCTTTATCGGTTTGCGCCATAGGCTTAATCACGAGGCGGCACAGATTATTAATCGACTGTTCGACGTCGGCGCAGACAATGCCGTCGTTGGCGCTGGCGCAGCGGTTTTGCATCGCCATCAACACAGATTTAAAGGCGCTGGAAACCACCGAGGAGACCTTCATCGCGCAGCTGTTGGAAGCGCCATCGCAAATCATGCCGGTAACATCGCTAATCATATTGATGATGGCGGTGTTGATGGTTTCGATATTGCGGGTAAACAGCCATGCCATACCGGCGGCGGCGCCCATGGCGGCGGTGGAGGCCGCGCACAGTGCGGACAGGCGGGTATAGCGCGAATGGATGGAAATGGCCGTCAGATGCGAGAGCGCCAGCGCGCGAGCGAGCGTCTCTTCATCGGCATTCAGATGCTCGGCGACGGTAACTACCGGCATGGTCGCTGCGATCCCCTGGTTGCCAGAGCCGAAGTTCGACATGGCGACCACCGGGGCTCCACCCATACGCGCATCGGAAGCTGCGACGGTGTTGATAATGACCTCGCTCATTAAGTCATTACTTAACAAACCATTTTTAACGGCTTCAGAGAATGTTCCGTTAATATTCAACCCATACTTTTTCGATTTGCCTTCTGCAGCCAGTGCGCTATTGAGGCGGGCGGCTTCCAGAATAAACGTAATATTCTCAACCGGGGTGGAGATAATAAAGTCATACGCTTCCTGGAGAGAGAAAGTTGGCAGTTCAGTCTGCGCTGTGGCGCTATTTTCCCCGGCGTGTAATGGCTGCTGTTCGCCATTAATATATAACTCGACCACATTGGTATGCGTGCCTTTTACCACGACGCGACAGGTCTGGTCACCGGCGCTGAGGGTGAGATCGAGATGAATAAAGTCAGGCGTATCCTGGACGTCAATAGTAACGTGGCCGGCATCCACCAGCGCTTGTGCCTGTTCCACATGCTGTGAAGTAATGCCTGCCAGGGTCTGTAATCCCTTATCGGCATCGCCACCAAAGGCGCCGATGGCGGCGGCCAGCGCGACGCCATTAACTGTCGTGCCGGGAATCGTGACGCCCGTGGCGTTTTTATACAGGTTGGCAGAAATAAAACCGCTAATTTTTTCGCAGGGTGTCGCTAAATGTTTCGCGGCGTAAGCGGTGGTAAATGAAATAGCAACAGGTTCCGTACAACCTAATGCTGGTGCGACTTCTCGCTGTAGCCAGCGAATAAAAAGTGAGGATGCTTGGTCAGACATTATTATGATTCCTGGACGTAAGATGATGAGGAAATATGCTAAGGGAATCGGCAGAAAAAAACTTTCTCAAATAACCCTTTATTTATTGAGGTATGGAGAAAAGTTTTATTTTTAGCCTTATCAAAACATGCAGGCCTGTATGTAAATTAAGTTATTGATTAACAATGATTGTGCAGGGATAGTTTTATACAAAAAAGGGGATTCAGTTATGTCGATCACACGCCGTTAAGGAGAGCATTTTTCTCTTTTGCCGAAATCCTGTCCTGAGGGCGCAAACGTGGAAAGCCCACGCGGTGAGGGGTAACTGTAGATCTGGATCACACTTTTGCGCTATACCGGACGCAACAAGGACTGATTATGAGGTGTGAATATGTCGTCGGTTTATCGCCCACTGGTGAATTTTATCGCCACTGCGATGCAAACGGTTTTGAATCTGGGGCTGCTGTGCCTGGGGATTATCCTGATCGTCTTCCTCGGTAAAGAGACGCTGCATCTGGCCGATGTCCTCTTTACCCCGGAGCCGACCAGTAAGTACCGGCTGGTGGAAGGACTGGTGGTCTACTTTCTCTACTTCGAATTTATCGCGCTGATCGTCAAGTATTTTCAGTCGGGGTTCCACTTCCCGCTGCGCTATTTCGTCTATATCGGCATTACCGCGATTGTGCGTTTGATCATCATCGATCATGAATCGCCGATGGCGGTGCTCATATACTCCGCCGCGATCCTGATCCTGGTGATTACGCTCTGGCTGTGTAACTCCAATCGCCTGAAACGCGAATAAAAAAAAGCGGCCTCCAGGGCCGCTGACCAACAGTCACAAATAGAATTTATGTAGGGTCCAGTTGAGGATAGCAGTGGCATTGGCCTTACTTTTTCAGCTGAGGGCGACGGCGACAATACCCGGTTGGGGTCGTGTATTGCGGCTAGACCGTCGGCCCCCATCTGAAATTTGGGGCCGGTGTTACAAAAAAAACTTAACCTTTCACCCCACCCGCCGTCAGGCCGTTCACCAGCCAGCGCTGCGCCAGCAGGAACACTACCGTGATTGGGATGGCGGAGAGTACCGCCGCGGCGGCAAAATCGCCCCACAGATAGTTCTGCGGGTTGAGATACTGTTGCATGCCTACCGCCAGGGTATAGCTGTTCACATCGCGCAGCAGCAGCGAGGCGACCGGCACTTCGGTGATGGCGGCGATGAACGACAGAATAAAGACCACCGCCAGAATCGGCACCGACAGCGGCAGCAGCACGAGGCGGAACGCCTGCCATGGGGTCGCGCCATCCAGCGCCGCCGCTTCTTCCAGCGAGCCATCGATGGTTTCGAAGTAGCCTTTAATCGTCCAGACGTGCAGGGCGATACCGCCCATGTAGGCAAAGATCACGCCGCCGTGGGTGTTGAGGCCGACGAACGGGATGTACTGGCCCAGGCGGTCAAACAACGCGTACAGGGCAACCAGCGACAGCACCGCCGGGAACATCTGGAAAATCAGCATCCCTTTCAGCAGGGTCGCTTTCCCCGGGAAGCGCATACGGGCAAAAGCGTAGGCGCAGGTGGTGGAGAGGGTGACGATACCGATCGCGGTAATCCCGGCGACCTTAATCGAGTTCCACAGCCACAGCAGGACCGGGAACGGTGGCGGCGTGACGCGGCCATCCGCGTGTTCGACGCTGAAGCCTAACGCCAGACGCCAGTGCTCCCAGGAGATGGTATCCGGGATCAGGCTGCCGGTGGCGAAGTTGCCTTCGCGCAGCGAGATAGCGATAACCATCAGCAGCGGAAACATAATCGCGGCGATAAAAATCAGTAGCAGGAGATGCGTGGTAAATAAACGTAGCTTCTGCGATTTGGGTTGGACCATAGCCATTATCGTTATCTCCCTTAATCAAACTTCATGCGTGTGGCTTTCAGATTCACAATCGCTAACGCGCCAACCAGCAGGAAGATAAGCGTTGCGATAGCCGCCGCCAGGCCGAAGTCCTGACCGCCGCCGCCTTCAAAGGCGATACGGTAGGTGTAGCTCACCAGCAGGTCGGTATAACCGGCCGGGGTGGTGGTGCCGAGACGGTCCGGACCGCCGTTGGTCAACAGTTGAATCAGGACGAAGTTGTTAAAGTTAAAGGCGAAGCTGGCGATCATCAGCGGCGTCAGCGGCTTAATCAGCAGCGGGAAGGTAATTTTAAAGAAGTTCTGGAACGGGCCGGCGCCATCCATTGCCGACGCTTCGTACAGATCGTCCGGAATCGCCTTCAGCAGCCCCATGCACAGGATCATCATGTACGGGTAGCCCAGCCAGGTGTTGACGATGATGATCATGGTGCGCGCGGTGGTCGGGTCGCTAAACCACGCCGGTTTAATGCCGAACAGCGCGCTGAGCATCATGTTGATTTCACCAAAGCTCTGGTTGAACAGGCCTTTGAAAATCAGAATCGAAATAAATGACGGTACGGCATACGGCAGAATCAGCAGGACACGGTAAATCGCTTTGCCTTTCAGCGCTTCCCACTGCACCAGGCAGGCGAGGATCATCCCCACCGCGACGGTCAGCACCACGGTCAGAACCGAGAACACCACCGTCCAGACGAAGATGGCGAAGAACGGTTTCTGGATGCCTTCATCGTGGAAGACGCGGGTAAAGTTATCCCAGCCGATAGTCACGGTGTAGCCCGGGCTCAGCTTTTCTGTGCCCCAGCTACCGTCGGCGTTGATTGCCTGGTAGAAACCAACGTCGTTGTTCGGGCGGTATTTGACGTGGGTTTGATTGTTGGTCAGCTCGCCGTTTTCGCCAAGCGTATACAGCGGTTGGGTGCCGGAGAACTGGCGCAGCGAGCTCATGATCACTTTGCTGTCATCAGGCAGTACGGCGGTCAGCTGGTTCAGCGCGGTGCGGTTCTGGGTAATGACGCGCAGGTTGGCGCGCTCGCCTTCCGGCAGGGCGTCAGTTTCTTTTAACGCCAGCTTCTGCTCGCCGCCGAATTTAAAGGCGTCGGAAAGGTAGTTTTTACCGCTCTCGCCATTGGCCAGGGCCAGCTTCCACTCGTCGCCTGCCGGGATCAGCGTGAAGTTATAGGCTTTGCCGGCCTGGAAGGAGCGATCCATCAGCACCTGCTGCGCGCGCTCAAAGGTCAGCTGGTTGGTGCTGCTGTAGTTGGTGAACGCGATAGCGATAGTACAGATCAGCGGAAACAGGACAAACAGGCCCATGCCGGCGAGGCCGGGATAGACATAGCGCCAGGCATAGGCCTTGCGATTAGCGAAAATATACAGGCCAACTGAGCTTAAAATCAGCGTCATGATGGCGAACAGGTACTCCCCCTGGGCGTACATCAAAACAACAAGGTAACCCACCAGCAGGCACAGTAAGCCAATCACAGACCATGTGAGTTGCGGACTTTGCCACCAGTGTCTCTTTTTAACGGCATCCATGGGGATCATCCTCTACAGCGTTAAACATCTGTCGGCGTCAGTGCCTGATGGCGCTGCGCTTATCCGGCCTACGGATTGTGTAGGCCGGATAAGGCATTCATGCCGCCATCCGGCACGTGCGCTACAGCATTACTTAGTGATACGGCTCTGGGCATCCTTCAGCGCAGCATCGACAGTCTGACGACCGCTGGCGGCGTTGATAACCGCGGTACGAACGGCATACCAGAAGGCAGACATCTGCGGGATGTTAGGCATAATTTCGCCTTTCTGGGCGTTCGCCATGGTGGCAGCGATGCGCGGATCTTTTTCCAGTTTTTCCTGGAAGGATTTCAGCGCCACCGCACCCAGCGGTTTGTCGTTATTAACGGATTCCAGACCCTGATCGGTCATCAGGTAGTTTTCGAGGAACTCTTTCGCCAGCTCTTTGTTCGGGCTGGCGGCGTTGATCCCCGCGCTCAGCACGCCAACGAACGGTTTCGATGGTTTGCCTTTAAAGGTCGGCAGCAGGGTTACGCCGTAGTTAACCTTGCTCTTATCGATGTTAGACCACGCCCACGGACCGTTGATGGTCATCGCGGTTTCACCTTTGTTGAAGGCCGCTTCCGCGATGGAGTAATCGGTATCGGCATTCATGTGCTTGTTCTTGATCAGGTCAACCAGGAAGGTCAGGCCCGCTTTCGCGCCTGCGCTGTCCACGCCGACGTCTTTCACATCGTACTTGCCGTTTTCAAACTTGAACGCGTATCCGCCGTCGGCAGCGATCAGCGGCCAGGTGAAGTACGGTTCCTGCAGGTTGAACATCAGCGCGCTCTTACCTTTCGCTTTCAGTTCTTTATCCAGCGCCGGGATCTCTTCCCAGGTCTTCGGCGGGTTCGGCACCAGGTCTTTGTTGTAAATCAGGGACAGCGCTTCCACCGCGATCGGGTAGGCGATCAGTTTGCCGTTATAGCGAACGGCATCCCAGGTGAATGGATAGAGTTTGTCCTGGAACGCTTTGTCCGGGGTGATTTCCGCCAGCAGGCCGGACTGCGCGTAGCCGCCGAAACGGTCATGCGCCCAGAAGATGATGTCCGGGCCGTCGCCGGTCGCCGCAACCTGCGGGAATTTCTCTTCCAGCTTGTCCGGGTGTTCTACAGAAACTTTAATGCCGGTGTCTTTTTCAAACTTTTTACCCACTTCAGCGAGGCCGTTGTAGCCTTTGTCGCCGTTAATCCAGATAACCAGCTTACCTTCTTCAATTTTCGCGAGGGCAGAGGCGGAAAACATCATCGTGGTCAGTGCCGACAGCGCGAGGATGCGAGCGCCAGTTTTGATTTTCATATACCCGTCCTTTTTGGTGTTGTACTCGTGGATACACTTCGGTGGCTTAACGATGATGAGTTTCCTTTTTTAACAACCCCTTTCCATCCTCCCCAGGTCTACGCCCCACCCGCTGGTTGTGTGATCTCCATTGCAAAAACGGCCGTATTGCGTCCTGGAGCACAGAAAAAAGCGCCCAATTTTGTCGCCTCCATCACGAAATCACCCGCTGCCCGCCATCCCCCGCGGCGAGAGCCAATCTCTCATCCTCCCATCTCCTCCCCCATAAAAAAGCCGGGGGGTGGAGGATTTGCCCGGCTAATGAATGCCGCATAGTCGACCCATCTTGAATGTGACTGTTAGTGACAGGTTGTAACGAAGGGAGAAGGGCATGGCGAGCGTACAGCTGCGAAATGTAACGAAAGCCTGGGGTGACGTGGTGGTATCGAAAGATATCAATCTCGATATCCACGAAGGGGAATTCGTCGTGTTTGTCGGGCCATCGGGCTGCGGCAAATCTACCCTGCTGCGTATGATTGCCGGGTTAGAAACTATTACCAGCGGGGACCTGTTTATCGGTGACACCCGCATGAACGAGATCCCACCGGCAGAACGCGGCGTTGGGATGGTATTCCAGTCTTATGCGCTCTATCCCCACCTTTCCGTTGCGGAAAATATGTCGTTTGGCCTGAAGCTGGCCGGCGCGAAAAAAGATCTGATTAACCAGCGGGTGACCCAGGTGGCGGAAGTGCTGCAGCTGGCCCATCTGCTGGAGCGTAAACCGAAAGCCCTCTCCGGCGGTCAGCGCCAGCGTGTGGCGATTGGCCGTACGCTGGTGGCTGAGCCGAGCGTCTTCCTGCTGGATGAGCCGCTCTCCAACCTCGATGCCGCCCTGCGCGTTCAGATGCGTATCGAAATCTCCCGTCTGCATAAGCGACTGGGCCGCACCATGATCTATGTGACCCACGATCAGGTGGAAGCGATGACCCTCGCGGACAAGATCGTGGTCCTCGACGCCGGCCGTGTGGCGCAGGTCGGGAAACCGCTGGAACTCTATCACTATCCGGCTGACCGCTTCGTCGCCGGCTTTATCGGTTCACCGAAGATGAACTTCCTGCCGGTCAAAGTTACCGCGACGGCTATCGATCAGGTGCAGGTTGAACTGCCAAACCGTCAGCAAATCTGGCTACCGGTGGACAGCGCCAACGTTCAGGCGGGCGCCAACATGTCCTTAGGTATCCGCCCGGAGCATTTACTGCCCAGCGATATCGCCGATGTGACCCTCGAAGGCGAGGTTCAGGTTGTCGAACAGTTAGGTCACGAAACGCAAATTCATATCCAGATCCCCGCCATCCGTCAAAACCTGGTCTACCGCCAGAACGACGTGGTGTTGGTAGAAGAGGGAGCCACATTCGCTATCGGTTTGCCGCCAGAACGTTGCCATTTATTCCGTGAGGATGGCACCGCTTGTCGTCGGCTGCATAAAGAGCCGGGCGTGTAAGGCTTCCCATTAAAAAAAGGCGCGAACCCGGCTGACGGTACACCGGCGAAGCGTGCAAAGAAAAGCAATGATCTCAGGAGATAGAATGATGATTACTCTGCGCAAACTTCCACTGGCGGTCGCCGTCGCGGCAGGCGTTATGTCTGCTCAGGCGCTGGCTGTCGATTTCCATGGCTACGCGCGTTCCGGCATTGGCTGGACCGGCAGCGGCGGCGAGCAACAGTGCTTCAAAGCGACCGGCGCTCAAAGTAAATACCGTCTTGGTAACGAATGTGAAACCTATGCGGAACTGAAGCTGGGCCAGGAGCTGTGGAAGGAAGGAGATAAGAGTTTTTATTTCGATACTAACGTTGCCTATTCCGTGAATCAGGAAGATGACTGGGAAAGCACCTCTCCGGCGTTCCGTGAAGCCAACATCCAAGGTAAAAACCTGATCGACTGGCTGCCGGGCTCCACGCTGTGGGCGGGTAAACGCTTCTATCAGCGTCATGACGTTCACATGATCGACTTCTACTACTGGGATATCTCCGGCCCGGGTGCAGGTCTGGAAAACGTTGACCTTGGCTTCGGTAAGCTCTCTCTGGCCGCTACCCGTAACTCAGAAAGCGGCGGTTCTTATACTTTCTCCAGCGATGACACCAAGAAATATGCTGCGAAAACTGCCAACGACGTCTTTGACATCCGTCTGGCGGGCCTGGAAACCAACCCGGGCGGCGTACTGGAGTTAGGCGTCGATTACGGCCGTGCGAACCCGCAGGATGACTATCGCCTGGAAGACGGCGCGTCGAAAGACGGCTGGATGTGGACCGGTGAACATACTCAGTCCATCTGGGGCGGCTTCAACAAGTTTGTGGTTCAGTACGCCACTGACGCAATGACCTCCTGGAACAGCGGCCACTCTCAGGGAACCAGCATCGATAACAACGGCAGCATGATCCGCGTTCTTGATCACGGCGCGATGGACTTCAACGATGACTGGGGCCTGATGTACGTTGCGATGTACCAGGACGTGGATCTGGACAGCAAAAACGGCTCCACCTGGTACACCGTGGGTGTTCGTCCGATGTACAAATGGACGCCGATCATGAGCACCCAGCTGGAAATCGGTTACGACAACGTGAAATCTCAGCGTACCAGCGAAAACAACAACCAGTACAAAATTACTCTGGCTCAACAGTGGCAGGCAGGCAACAGCGTCTGGTCTCGTCCGGCTATCCGTATCTTCGCAACCTACGCGAAGTGGGATGAAAACTGGGGCTACAGCAACACCTCTGGTCTGCAGACGAAAGACAGCAGCGGAAGCGGCGCTTTCACCTCCAGCCGCGGTGACGACAGCGAAGTTACCTTCGGTGCCCAGATGGAAGTGTGGTGGTAATATCGTCCGCAGGACGGGTGTAACCTGGGAGGGGCATCGGCCCCTCCTGACTATTCAGGGTTAGCGCGCTATTGCCTGGCTACCGCTAAACCGATGCTATCCAAGGTGAGAAGAATGAAAATGAAGAAAACTCTCGTCGCTCTGTGTTTATCCGCAGGGATGTTGGCATGCGTGCCGGGGATGAGCCTTGCCGACGTTAACTTTGTACCGCAGAACACCAGCGCCGCGCCGTCTATTCCAGCCAGCGCGCTGCAGCAGCTGATCTGGACGCCTGCCGATCAATCGAAGACGCAGAGCGTAGATTTAACCACCGGCGGTCAACGCCTGGATGTTCCAGGGATCGTCGGACCGGTCGCCGCCTGGAGCGTGCCGGCCAATATCGGTGAGCTGACCCTGACCCTCGACAGCGAACTGAACAAACATAAGCAGATTTTTGCGCCGAACGTGCTGATTCTCGACCAGAACATGACGCCAGCGGCGTTCTTTCCCAGCAACTACTTTACCTATCAGCAGCCGGGCGTGATGACTGCCGATCGCCTGGGCGGTGTGATGCGCCTGACCCCGGCGCTGGGCCAGCAGAAGCTCTATGTGCTGGTGTTTACCACTGAAAAAGATCTCCAGCAGACCACCACCCTGCTGGATCCGGCGAAGGCCTATGCCAAAGGCGCAGGCAATGCGGCGCCGGACATCCCGGATCCGATCGCCAAACATACCACCGATGGTGTGCTGAAGCTGAAAGTGAAAACCAACAGCACCTCCAGCGTGCTGGTGGGGCCGCTGTTCGGCTCCTCCGGCCCGGGCCCGGTCACCGTCGGTAACACCGCGGCGCCGGTAGCTGCGCCAGCCGCCGCAGCCGCTGCGGCGCCGGCCGCCAAAAGCGAACCGATGCTCAGCGATACCGAGACCTACTTCAACAACGGTATTAAGCAGGCGGTGAAACAAGGTGACATCGACAAAGCCCTGAAATTGATGAACGAAGCTGAGCGCCTCGGCTCCAAATCCGCTCGTTCCACCTTTATCAGCAGTGTAAAAGGCAAGGGGTAATCGTCTCCCCACAATGCTGATGTTTAGGCACAGCCTTTAGGTGCATCCTCCGGGATGCACCTTTTTTTCACGCGCGGCGGTCTGTTGCATGGCTGTTGCGTGAATGATCGTATATTGACGTTTGCCCGCCACCAACCGCCTATTCTGCGATACAATGCTCTCACGTTATGTACCGGAGAATCAGGCATGTCCCATCCTGCGCTTACGCGACTGCGTGCGCTGCGCTATTTTGCCGTTATGCCGCCCCTGGCGCCGCCCCTGAGTGACTGGCTGCTGCTGGAGGACTCAATGACCCAGCGTTTTGAGCAACAAGGAAAGCAGGTCACCGTCACCCTGGTTAACGAAGGGTATATCGGGCGTGAGGCGCTGGCTGACGAAGCGGCGCTGTTGCCCGACGAGCCGCGCTACTGGCTGCGGGAGATTATACTCAATGCCGATGGCGAGCCCTGGCTGGCCGGACGCACGGTGGTGCCGGAGTCGACGCTGTGTGGGCCGGAGCTGGCGCTACAGCAGCTCGGGCAGACCCCGCTGGGCCGATACCTGTTCACGTCGTCGACGTTAACCCGCGATTTTATTGAAATTGGTCGCGATGCAGCGCTGTGGGGGCGTCGTTCCCGTCTGCGGCTGAGCGGCAAACCCCTGCTGCTGACCGAGCTGTTTTTGCCTGCGTCGCCGTTGTACTAAGAGGAAGAAAAAATGGAGTGGAGTCTGTCGCAGAATAAGCTGTTGGCGTTTCATCGCCTGATGCGCACTGACAAACCGATCGGCGCCTTGCTGCTGCTGTGGCCGACGCTGTGGGCGCTGTGGGTGGCCTCGCCGGGCGTCCCGCCGCTGTGGATCCTGGCGGTGTTCGTCGCCGGCGTCTGGCTGATGCGCGCCGCCGGCTGCGTGGTGAATGACTATGCCGATCGAAAATTTGATGGTCACGTAAAGCGTACCGCCCGCCGTCCGCTGCCGAGCGGCGACGTCACCGAGAAAGAGGCGCGAACGCTGTTTATCGTTCTGGTGCTGCTCTCCTTCCTGCTGGTGCTCACCCTCAACACCATGACGATTTTGCTGTCGGTGGCAGCGCTGGCGCTGGCGTGGGTCTATCCGTTTATGAAGCGCTACACCCATCTGCCGCAGGTGGTGCTGGGGGCGGCCTTTGGCTGGTCGATCCCGATGGCCTTCTCGGCCGTCAGCGAATCGCTGCCGCTGAGCTGCTGGCTGATGTTCCTCGCCAACATTCTATGGGCGGTGGCCTACGATACCCAGTATGCGATGGTGGATCGCGATGACGACGTCAAGATCGGCATTAAATCGACGGCGATCCTGTTCGGCGAAAACGATCGTCTGATTATCGGTATCCTGCAGGTGGCCGTGCTGGCGCTGATGGGCGCGGTAGGCTGGCTGAACGGGCTGGGCTGGGAATACTACTGGTCGCTGTTCGTGGCGGCGGGTCTGTTTGGCTGGCAGCAGAAGCTTATCTTCAATCGCGACCGCGATAACTGCTTTAAAGCGTTTATGAACAATAACTACGTCGGGCTGGTGCTGTTCCTCGGCCTGGCGATGAGCTACCTGTAAAATCCCTGTCCCCATCCCCCCGGTTTGCCGGGGGGCGAGGAGGACAGCAAACGCCGCGTTACGCGTCGTCCTGCGTGACGCTTTCGATCGTCAGACGTACATCCGACGTAATCAAATCCGCCAGCATCCGATAGACCTTCAGGGTCTCTTCCGGCTCGGCATCGCCCGTATCGCTGATATAGCCTTCATCGCGCAGGGTCAACACCAGGGTACTGAACACCGCTTTATCGAAGAACTCCGGCGCGTTGATGCCATGCAGCACCGACAGGCGCTGAGCCACGGTACGGCTCTCTTTCTCCAGCGAGCTGCGGTTGATCGACGGGTTAGCGCTCAGCAGCCAGAAGGTAATGGCGTAGCGCTGCAGCGTCTCGCGGGCGCCTGCGGCCAACAGCTGCAGAGAGCGAGAGTGCGACGGGTTGAGGCTCATCACATCGCCATCGATGACGATCAGCTCCTGACGCAGCATCTCGGCAATCAGCGCATCCATCACTCCGGCCAGCTCCGCTTTCTCCCAGCGCAGGAACAGCTCGGCTTTGAGGAACGGATAGAGCGTTTCCACATGGCGCAGCACTTCGGCGCGGCTGAGATGACGATGCTGAGTCACCAGGGCGGCTAACAGCGACGGCATCACCAGCATATGGGCGATGTTGTTGCGATAGTAGGTCATCAGCACCGCCTGCTCGCGCGGCAGAATGATGATGTCGCCAATGGTGTCTTTCTCGACTTCGAACTTGTTCATCTGCAGCGCGTGGTCGATAAGCTCGCTGGCCGAAGCGGACGGCGCGGTGGCATCCGGCGAATAGGGCACATTGCGCAGCAGCGCGAGGTAACACTCCAGCTGCTGGGTGAGCTGCTCACGGGTCAGCGAACGCTGGCGGGAGGCCAGCAGCGCCGTACAGCAGAGGTTCATGGCGTTGGCCGCGCCGGCGTTGTTGATGCGTACCATCAGGTCAGCGGCGATGTTATTCACCGTCGGCGTCAGCCAGGAAGGGCGGACCGCTTCGATCGGGTCAATCGCTTCCCGCCACTCCGGCACATGGTGGTTCAGATAGGTCATCAGCGGTAGCGGTTCGCCGAAGTTAACGTAGCCCTGGCCAAGATTGCGCAGCTTGCTTAAGCCGCGCACCATCTGCGGCAGACTCTCTTTCTCTTTGGTGGCGCCGCGCAGCTCTTTGGCATAGGTCCCTACCTCCATCACGTGCTCGTAGCCGATGTAAATCGGCACCAGGGTGATCGGCCGGGTGCCGCCGCGCAGCATCGCCTGGATGGTCATCGACAGCGTACCGGTCTTCGGATCGAGCAGACGGCCGGTACGGGAGCGGCCGCCTTCGACGAAATACTCCACGGAATAGCCGCGGCTGAACAGTTCGCCAAGGTACTCGCGGAACACCGTGGAGTAGAGCTTATTGCCCTTAAAGGTGCGGCGAATAAAGAATGCGCCGAGGCGGCGGAAGATTGGCCCGGCTGGCCAGAAGTTAAGGTTGATACCCGCCGCGATATGCGGAGGCACCAGCCCCTGGTGGTACAGGACGTAAGAGAGCAGCAGATAGTCCATGTGGCTGCGGTGGCAGGGGACATAGACAATCTCATGGCCGTCGTGCGCCAGCTGGCGTACGCGCTCGGCGTTATGCACGTTGATGCCCTGGTACAGGCGGTTCCAGGTGAAGCCGAGAATGCGGTCGGTCAGGCGGATCATCTCGTAAGAGAAGTTCGCGGCAATCTCTTCCATCAGCGCAATCGCGTTCTGCTGGGCCTTCTCGTGGGAAATTTTCTTGCTGCGCGCTTCGTCTTCCACCGCCCGGGCAATGGCCTTCGACGCCAGCAGCTTGTTAAACAGATCCTGGCGGGCCGGCAGACGCGGGCCGACGGCGGCCAGGCGCTGGCGGGCAAAATGCATCCGCGCGACGCGAGCCAGTTTCTGGGCGATGATCTTATCGGTACCGTGCTCATCCGCCATGCGGCGCAGCGATACGGAAGGCGAGAAACGCACGAAGCTGTCGCGGCCGAGCCAGGAGACGGCGAAAAATTTCTGAATGCCGTTAAGCATCCGCAGCGGCGGATTAACTTCCCCTTTCTCACGACCCGGCGAGCGGCCGAACATCACCGACACCGGCACCATTTGCACATCGAGATCCGGATGGTTGCGGTGCAGATCGAGGTAGTCGTGGAACAGCTTGATGGACTCTTCTTTTGGCGTGTAGTAGGTGAATACGCGCGGCCCGCCGTGGATGAATACGTAGCGCGGCAGCAGGGCGCCGTCGATTTCCAGCGGTTCAAGCGGGTCAGGTAAATCATGTGCCAGACATTGGGCGCGCAGCGTCAGCAGGTCCGCCTTGGAGTTATAGGGCAGGACGTACATGACCGGGCGCGAGGTATCGAGTCCTAATTCCTGAGCAGGCTCTGCCGGAATAGACTTGCTTTTTACCAGCACCCGTAATGGTAAATTCAGTAATTTATAGTAAATTCGTTGCCAGCCGGACATAAACGATGTGAAGCCTCTGGTTAATCATGCAAATGCGCGGCAAGAATAACAGAAAGCGGGCAAAATTTCCGTTACCGCGCGGCAAACGCGTACACTCATCGACGTCATTTACATAAAAAGGTTTTGTGATGGCCAATAATACCACCGGGTTAACCCGAATCATTAAGGCGGCAGGTTACTCCTGGAAAGGATTTCGCGCGGCGTGGATCAACGAGGCCGCGTTTCGTCAGGAAGGTGTCGCCGCCATCGTGGCCGTCGCGATAGCCTGCTGGCTGGACGTCGACGCCATCACCCGCGTATTGCTGATTGGCTCGGTCCTGCTAGTGATGATAGTCGAAATTCTCAACAGCGCGATTGAGGCGGTCGTGGACCGTATTGGCTCGGATTATCACGAGCTTTCAGGGCGCGCCAAAGACATGGGGTCGGCGGCGGTCCTGCTGGCGATTATCATCGCGCTGATCACCTGGGGAACGCTGCTGTGGAGCCATTTTCACTAACGTTCTTCGCTAACCCTCGCAAAATATAAACAATCTGCCGATTTTTGTGTGCCATGTGGTTCCAAAATCACCGTTAGCTGTATATACTCACAGCATAACTGTATATACACCCAGGGGGCGGAATGAAAGCGTTAACGACCAGGCAGCAAGAGGTGTTTGATCTCATTCGGGATCATATCAGCCAGACGGGCATGCCGCCGACGCGTGCGGAGATTGCTCAGCGCTTGGGGTTCCGTTCCCCAAACGCGGCGGAAGAACACCTGAAAGCGCTGGCGCGTAAAGGCGCAATCGAGATCGTCTCCGGCGCCTCGCGCGGTATCCGCCTGCTGACGGAAGAAGAGCACGGCCTGCCGCTGATCGGCCGCGTCGCCGCCGGTGAGCCGCTGCTGGCGCAGCAGCATATTGAAGGCCACTATCAGGTCGACCCGTCGATGTTCAAGCCCAACGCCGATTTTCTGCTGCGCGTCAGCGGGATGTCGATGAAAGACATCGGTATTCTGGATGGCGATCTGCTGGCGGTCCACAAAACCCAGGATGTGCGTAACGGCCAGGTGGTGGTAGCGCGCATTGACGATGAAGTGACGGTGAAGCGCCTGAAAAAGCAGGGCAACGTCGTCGAACTGTTGCCGGAAAACAGCGAATTTACCCCTATCGTTGTCGATCTGCGTCAGCAGAGTTTTACCATTGAGGGTCTGGCCGTTGGCGTGATCCGTAATGGAGAATGGCTGTAACGCCTGCCCCCGCGCAGCGTCATCTGATGCATGACGCTGCGACGTTTGTCCTCAATCAGGTCTCCGAACATGCTGCTCAACGCTGCCGATAAAGCGCTGTGGCGCCTTGCACTCCCCATGATTTTCTCCAATATCACCGTCCCGCTGCTGGGGCTGGTGGATACCGCGGTGATCGGCCACCTTGACAGCCCGGTATACCTCGGCGGCGTCGCGGTCGGAGCGACGGCCACCAGTTTCCTGTTTATGCTGCTGCTGTTTCTTCGCATGAGCACCACCGGGCTGACCGCTCAGGCCTGGGGGGCCAAAGATCCGCTGCGACTGGCGCGGGCGCTGGTGCAGCCGCTGGCTCTGGCGCTGGGCGCCGGGGCGTTGATTATCCTGTTTCGCCTGCCGCTGATTAACCTCGCCTTGCATATCGTCGGCGGCAGCGAGGCGGTTCTCGAGCAGGCGAGACGGTTTCTCGATATCCGCTGGCTTAGCGCTCCCGCGTCGCTGGCCAACCTTGTGCTGCTCGGCTGGCTGCTGGGGGTCCAGTACGCCCGGGCGCCGGTGATTTTGCTGGTGGTCGGTAATCTGTTGAATATTGTGCTAGACCTGTGGCTGGTGATGGGCCTGCGGATGAACGTCCAGGGGGCGGCGCTGGCCACGGTCACCGCGGAGTACGCCACTCTCATTATCGGCCTGATGATGGCGAAGCGGGTGCTGACGCTGCGCGGCGTGTCGCTGGCGATGCTGAAAAACGCCTGGCGCGGGGACATGCGCCGTCTGCTGGCGTTGAATCGCGACATCATGCTGCGCTCCCTGCTGCTGCAGCTGTGCTTTGGCGCGCTGACCGTCTACGGCGCCCGTCTGGGCAGCGATATCGTGGCGGTCAACGCCGTACTAATGACCATGCTGACCTTTACCGCCTACGCGCTGGATGGCTTTGCCTATGCCGTGGAGGCCCACTCCGGCCAGGCCTACGGCGCGCGCGACGGCAGCCAGCTGCTGGAGGTGTGGCGGGCGGCCTGCCGGCAGTCCGGTATGGTGGCGCTGGCGTTTGCCCTGGTTTACAGCCTGGCGGGGGAGTACATCATCGCGCTGTTAACCTCATTGCCTTCCCTGCAGCAGCTGGCCGATCGCTATCTGATCTGGCAGACCATCCTGCCGGTGGTCGGGGTCTGGTGCTATCTGCTGGACGGCATGTTTATCGGCGCGACGCGCGGCGCGGAGATGCGGAACAGTATGGCGGTCGCCGCGGCCGGCTTCGCCGTGACGCTGCTTACGGTCCCGGCGCTCGGCAATCACGGCCTGTGGCTGGCGCTGGCGGTGTTTCTCGCGCTGCGAGGCCTGTCGCTGGCGCTGATCTGGCGCCGCCACTGGCGACGCGGCACCTGGTTTAGTTAGCCCTTTCTCTAGCTCGCCATTATCGGGGAACGTCCTCCGGTAGCGCCAGGCTTGCCGGAGCGACTCAGTAGCCCGGCCGAGCGTAGCGCGTGCCGGGAAAACCACCTTCAGCGTTTCCAATGAGGGCTATGGTTAAAAATTCCGAATAACGAATCGGCGCCAGCATTCTCATCTATAGTTAATACCATGTCCGGCACAAAACGGGCTGTAAACCCACCGAATGATGAGGACGTTATCATGAATAAAGACGAAATCGGCGGTAACTGGAAACAGTTGAAAGGTAAAGCCAAGGAACAGTGGGGCAAACTTACCGATGACGATATGACCGTAATCGAAGGGAAACGCGACCAGCTGGTCGGCAAAATTCAGGAGCGTTACGGCTATGAGAAAGATCAGGCTGAGAAAGAAGTCTCAGACTGGGAGCATAAGAACGACTATCGCTGGTAGCGTTCCGTGATCCGAAGAATGAAGCATTTGTGTTAGTGCCTGTCTAAATGGCGCAGGGACGCGCCGTTAACCCTTTTTCCCGCTGCGGCTGCCGCTCAGCGGGCTTTCTTTTTGAGCTGAATCGTATGATCGTGCTGGCAGTGTCCCGGCGTGCTGCAGGCTTCCACTTCCACGCAGCTCGCGCAAAGGCCATGAGCTTCAATCACGTTGTGGCGCAGGGCGAAGCCCATTCTGGCCGCCAGCGTATGCATGATATCTTCCACCCCTTCAGCCGCCTCTTCCTTCACCACGCCGCAGCGGTCGCAGATAAACATGGCCGAGCTGTGGGTTGGCTGGTCAAAGAGATGACACAGCACATAGCTGTTGGTCGATTCCACCTTGTGGACAAAACCCTGCTCGAGTAAAAACTCCAGCGCGCGGTAGACCGTCGGCGGCTTCGCCTGCGGCTCTTTCTCACGCAGCAGATCCAGCAGGTCGTAGGCGCTGATTGCCCCTTGCTGCAGGCTCATCAGGCGCAACACTTCCAGACGCTGTGGGGTCAGGCGTACGCCGCGTTGCGCACACAGCTTTTCAGCATGCGCTAACATCTCTTGCGAAGGGGTCTTATCCATGAGCATCCTCAGGTTGCGTGAAATTGAATCTGTTACTTTATCACGTTCCGCGGAAAACGCCGAGACCCGACGGGTGATGCGGGTCATACTTCAGATTGTCGGCGCCAGTCCACTCCCTGGCGCTGGCCGCTGACGCTCGTGGAGGCTGCGCCTTAGCCGGTCGTTAAAACCGTATGCCCGATTTAATCGCAACACGCCTGACCCAGGGTATGCTATATCTGAAGTGTCTCATTTTCGGGAGAAAACGATGAAACGACCTGATTGCATTCGCCACTGGCGCGAACTGGAAGGGCCCGACGATGCCACTTATCCCGACAGCCCGGAGCGTTTTTCCATTGGCGCGCCGCTGGGGCGCGGTTTACGCCTCAACCGGCTGGGGATCCACCACGAGAGACTGCCGCCCGGGCGGCGCACCTCTTACCCGCACGCGGAGAGCGATGAGGAAGAGTTCATCTATGTGCTGGAGGGCTATCCGGAAGTGTGGATAAACGGCTATCTCTGGAAGCTGGAGCCGGGCGATAGCGTGGGTTTCCCCGCCGGCACCGGTGTTTGCCACACCTTTCTCAATAACACCGAGCAGGAGGTTCGTCTGTTGGTGGTGGGTGAGGCCAACAAAAAGTACAACCGAATTTACTACCCGCTCAATCCCGGCTATGCCGCGACGCGCCAGGATCGCTGGGTTGATCATCCGCCGCAGTTCTTTGGCCCACATGACGGCAAACCGCGGATAAAGTAATCGACTCCGGGAAGGGGCGAAGCGCGGCGCACTACGCGCCTGTGGTTTATCTTTATGCTATAGTAGCGCCCCTTTTTACCCGGATGCTTATTTATTCGCCATGATGCCTGAATCAACGTCACCTGTTTTTCCTGCTCACCGCTTCTCCATCGCGCCGATGCTCGACTGGACTGACCGGCATTGCCGCTACTTCCTGCGGCTGCTGTCGCGGCATACGCTGCTGTATACCGAAATGGTGACCACCGGGGCGATTATTCACGGCAAAGGGGACTATCTGGCCTATAGCGAAGAAGAACACCCGGTTGCTCTGCAGCTCGGCGGCAGCGATCCGCAGGCCCTGGCGCAGTGCGCGAAGCTGGCCGAGGCGCGCGGCTATGATGAGATCAATCTCAACGTCGGCTGCCCCTCCGATCGGGTGCAGAACGGGATGTTTGGCGCCTGTCTGATGGGGAACGCCCAGCTGGTGGCCGACTGTATCAAAGCGATGCGCGATGTGGTGTCGATCCCGGTCACGGTGAAGACCCGTATCGGCATCGACGACCAGGATAGCTATGAATTCCTTTGCGATTTCATTGAGACGGTCTCCGGCAAGGGCGAATGTGAGATGTTTATTATTCACGCGCGCAAAGCCTGGCTCTCCGGTCTGAGCCCGAAAGAGAACCGCGAGATCCCGCCGCTGGATTACCCCCGCGTCTGGCAGCTGAAGCGCGACTTCCCCCATCTGACGATGGCGATTAACGGCGGCATCAAATCGCTGGATGAAGTCAGAGCACAGCTTGAGCATATGGATGGGGTGATGGTCGGGCGTGAGGCCTATCAGAATCCGGGCATTCTGGCTTCGGTCGACCGGGAGATTTTCGGCGTCGCCGGCGCGGATGCCGATCCCGTGGCCGTCGTGCGGGCCATGTACCCGTATATTGAGCGCGAGCTCAGCAAGGGCACTTATCTGGGCCATATCACCCGTCATATGCTGGGACTGTTTCAAGGTATCCCGGGCGCCCGCCAGTGGCGTCGCTACCTGAGCGAGAATGCGCATAAAGCCGGCGCCGACATTGCGGTGCTGGAGCAGGCCCTGAAGCTGGTGGCCGATAAGCGTTAGTTTCTCACCAAAACCTGGTGAAATTGACCACGCCCCGCACACCATTGCGGGGCGTTTTCTTTTAAATTCAATTATTTATTGTTGGCATGTTTTTTGTATTACCTGCAGAGCGACATATTAATGACTGTGGGGAGAGAGCCATGCTGGAACTGTTATTTGTCATCGGATTTTTTGTCATGCTGCTGGTCACCGGCGTATCGCTGTTGGGGATTATCGCCGCCATCGTGGTGGCTACGGCGCTGATGTTCGTCGGCGGTTTGTTTGCTTTAATGATTAAATTGCTGCCGTGGCTGCTGTTGGCGGTGGTGGTGGTGTGGGTTATTCGGGCACTGAAAACCCCGGACGGAAACGCTTTTCGCGACAATAACCGTTGGCGTTACTAAGGTATTGAGGGGTATGTCACAACCTGAACAATTTTGCACAGAACCGCGTAGGCATTACTGCGCAAATCTGTCACTATTAGCGCGTTAACGAATTCATCGCGCTGTACCCTACATACAGCCGAACTAAAAAAAAGTAAGGGCTTCCCAGGTGGAAGCCCTAAACTTTTGTCCCTTAGTCCGCTTACGGCAGCAGCAGACTCGACCCCTGTGTCACCCGGCTCTCCAGAACTTCATGCGCCCGTCGCGCTTCGGTCAGCGGATAGGTCTGACTCTCGGGCACGTCCACTTTAATCACGCCGCTTGCGATCAGCGAAAACAGCTCACTGCAGGCTTCCGCCAGCTCTTCCCGGTTGGTGATATAGCCCTGCAGCGATGGGCGGGTGACGTACAGAGAACCTTTCTGGTTCAGGATCCCCAGATTAACGCCGGTTACCGGGCCGGAGGAGTTGCCAAAGCTGACCATCAGGCCGCGGCGTTGCAGACAGTCCAGAGAGGCTTCCCAGGTATCTTTCCCTACCGAGTCATAGACCACGGCGACTTTCTTACCGTCGGTGAGCGCTTTGAGCCGCTCCGCGATAGGTTCTTCGCGATAGTTAATCACCTGCCAGGCGCCCGCCGCTTTGGCGCGCTGCGCCTTCTGCGCGCTGCCGACGGTGCCGATAAGTTTCGCCCCCAGCGCTTTCGCCCACTGACAGGCTATCAGCCCCACGCCGCCGGCGGCCGCGTGAAACAGGAACATCTCATCAGGCTTAATTTCATAGGTTTTGCGCAGCAGATACCAGACCGTTAATCCCTTGAGGAACGACGCGGCGGCCTGTTCGAAAGAGATGGCGTCCGGGAGGACCGCCGCTTTGTCGGCCAGCACATTGTGCACCGTGCTGTAGGCGCCGAGCGCCGACTGGGCGTACACCACCCGATCGCCTACCTTAATGTGCGATACCCCATGGCCAACTTTACTGACGACGCCGGCCGCTTCGGTGCCGAGGCCGCTCGGCAGCGACGGCGGCGGATAGAGGCCGCCACGAACATAGGTGTCGATATAATTGATACCGATGGCTTTGTTTTCGACCTGAATTTCATGCTCAGCGGGATCGCGGGGCGTGAATTCAACCGCCTGAAGCACCTCCGGCCCCCCGTGTTTTGAAAATTCGATGCGTGTTGCCATGTTCGCTCCTGTGTTGTTCTGAGATTATCCAGTAAGCTTAACAGCCTGCGGCGGCGGCGACGGATTTTCTTACCCGCCTCAGGCCAGTCACGCTGAATGGGTTCTTTAGCGGCAATGGCTTTCTCGCTATACTGTCACGCTCTTTTCCGTATCGGTGAAACGTTAGGCTATGGCAGGAAATAAACCCTTCAACAAACCACAGACAGAAACCCGCGAACGCGATCCGCAGCTCGCCGGGCTGAAAGTCCCGCCGCACTCGATTGAAGCGGAGCAGTCGGTGTTGGGCGGTTTAATGCTGGATAACGAGCGCTGGGACGACGTCGCCGAACGCGTCGTTGCCGATGACTTTTATACCCGTCCGCATCGTCATATCTTTACCGAGATGGCGCGCCTGCAGGAGTCGGGCAGCCCGATTGACCTGATCACCCTTGCGGAGTCGCTGGAGCGTCAGGGACAGCTGGACAGCGTGGGCGGCTTCGCCTATCTGGCTGAACTGTCCAAAAATACCCCCAGCGCGGCAAACATCAGCGCCTATGCCGACATCGTGCGCGAACGCGCGGTCGTGCGCGAGATGATCTCGGTGGCCAATGAGATCGCCGAGGCCGGCTTCGACCCGCAGGGGCGAACCAGCGAAGATCTGCTCGACCTCGCCGAGTCCCGCGTCTTTAAAATCGCTGAAAGCCGGGCCAATAAAGACGAAGGGCCGAAAAACATCGCCGATGTCCTCGACGCCACCGTCGCCCGAATCGAACAGCTGTTCCAGCAGCCCCACGACGGCGTTACCGGGGTCAACACCGGCTACGACGACCTCAACAAAAAGACCGCCGGCCTGCAGCCGTCGGATCTGATTATCGTCGCCGCCCGTCCGTCGATGGGTAAAACGACCTTCGCCATGAACCTCGTGGAAAACGCCGCGATGCTGCAGGACAAGCCGGTACTCATCTTCAGTCTCGAGATGCCCTCGGAACAGATCATGATGCGTTCTCTGGCCTCGCTGTCGCGCGTCGATCAGACCCGCATTCGTACCGGTCAGCTGGACGATGAGGACTGGGCGCGGATCTCCGGCACCATGGGCATTCTGCTGGAAAAACGTAACATCTATATCGATGACTCCTCCGGCCTGACGCCGACGGAAGTGCGTTCCCGCGCGCGGCGTATCGCTCGCGAGCACGGCGGTATCGGGCTGATTATGATCGACTACCTGCAGCTGATGCGCGTGCCGTCGCTCTCCGACAACCGTACCCTCGAGATCGCCGAAATCTCCCGCTCGCTGAAGGCGCTGGCCAAAGAGCTGCAGGTGCCGGTGGTGGCGCTGTCGCAGCTGAACCGCTCGCTGGAGCAACGTGCCGATAAACGCCCGGTCAACTCCGACCTGCGTGAGTCCGGCTCTATCGAACAGGATGCCGACTTAATCATGTTCATTTACCGTGATGAGGTCTATCACGAGAACAGCGATCTGAAGGGCATCGCGGAAATTATCATTGGTAAACAACGTAACGGCCCGATCGGCACCGTGCGACTGACCTTCAACGGCCAGTGGTCGCGTTTCGATAATTATGCTGGCCCTCAGTATGATGATGAGTAATCCTTCCTCCTTCTTTAATTAAGGAATTCAAATGCAAGCGGCAACTGTAGTTATCAACCGCCGCGCTCTGCGACACAACCTGCAACGTCTGCGTGAACTGGCGCCTGCCAGCAAACTGGTTGCGGTGGTGAAAGCGAACGCCTACGGACACGGTCTTCTTGAGACCGCGCGAACGCTGACCGACGCCGACGCTTTTGGCGTCGCCCGCCTGGAAGAGGCGCTACGCCTGCGAGCGGGGGGGATCGTCCAGCCGATCCTCCTGCTGGAAGGCTTTTTTGCGGCGGAAGACCTGGCGGTGATCGCCGCTCAGCGTCTGCATACGGCGGTGCATAGCCCCGAACAGCTGGCGGCGCTGGAGCAAGCCGACCTCCCCGAGCCGGTGACCGTGTGGATGAAACTGGATACCGGTATGCATCGCTTAGGGGTGCGCCCGGAGGAAGCTGAGGCGTTTTATCAGCGTCTGAGCCAGTGCAAAAACGTCCGCCAGCCGGTCAACGTGGTGAGCCACTTCGCCCGCGCCGATGAGCCGACCTGCGGCGCCACCGAACGGCAGCTGGATATCTTCACCACCTTTACCGAAGGCAAGCCGGGATGGCGCTCTATTGCCGCCTCGGGTGGCATCCTGCTGTGGCCGCAGTCGCATTATGACTGGGTGCGTCCGGGCATTATCCTGTATGGCGTGTCGCCGCTGGACGATCGCTCCACCGGGAAACATTTTGGCTGTCAGCCGGTGATGACCCTGACGTCCAGCCTGATTGCCGTGCGCGAGCATAAAGCAGGGGAGCCCGTCGGCTACGGCGGCACCTGGATCAGCGAACGCGACACTCGGCTCGGCGTGGTCGCGATGGGCTATGGCGACGGTTATCCGCGCGCCGCGCCGTCGGGCACCCCAGTGCTGGTCAATGGCCGCGAAGTGCCGATTGTCGGCCGGGTGGCGATGGATATGATCTGTGTTGACCTCGGCCCGCAGGCCGAGGATAAAGCCGGCGACGCGGTGGTGCTGTGGGGAGAGGGACTCCCGGTAGAGCGCATCGCCGAGATAACGAAAGTGAGCGCTTACGAACTTATTACGCGACTGACCTCCCGCGTAGCCATGAAATACCTCGACTAAGCCTCGTTCGTACCGGATAGCTCAGACGCTGGTCCGGTACGCAATCGGTATAGCCGCGGACAAAAAAGCGGTTTATACCGCTGCGCAGTCACTTTCCCCTCAACATCCTCTCGACCTGCCGTCATATCCGGTTTATTGTGTAAGAACCTGCCCTATGTAAACCTGGAGATACATCGCGTGTTTCAAAAAGTTGACGCCTACGCCGGCGACCCAATTCTTTCTCTGATGGAACGCTTCAAAGAAGACCCGCGAAGCGACAAAGTCAACCTGAGTATCGGGCTGTATTACAACGATGACGGCATTATCCCGCAGCTGCAGGCGGTGGCGGAAGCGGAAGCGCGCCTGAACGCCGAGCCGCACGGCGCCTCGCTGTATCTGCCGATGGAAGGGCTGAGCGGCTACCGCCAGGCGATTGCCCCGCTGCTGTTTGGCGCAGAGCATACTGCGCTAAAGCAAAACCGCATCGCCTCCATTCAGACGGTCGGCGGTTCGGGCGCGCTGAAGGTCGGGGCCGACTTCCTCAAACGCTACTTTCCTGAGTCTCATGTCTGGGTCAGTGACCCGACCTGGGAAAACCACATCGCAATATTTGAAGGGGCTGGATTCGAAGTAAGTACTTACCCCTGGTTTGATAAAGCTACCAACGGCGTGCGCTTTGAAGCGCTGCTGGCGACGCTGCAAACGCTGCCGACGCGCGACATTGTGCTGCTGCACCCCTGCTGCCACAACCCGACCGGCGCCGATCTGACGCCGGAACAGTGGGATCGTGTGGTGGAGATCCTGAAAGCGCGTCAGCTGATCCCGTTCCTCGATATCGCCTACCAGGGCTTTGGCGCAGGGCTGGAAGAGGATGCCTACGCCATTCGCGCCATCGCCAGCGCCGGGATGCCGATGCTGGTCAGCAACTCTTTCTCCAAAATTTTCTCCCTGTACGGGGAGCGCGTCGGCGGCTTGTCGGTGGTCTGTGAAGACAGTGAAACCGCAGGCCGCGTGCTGGGCCAGCTGAAGGCCACCGTGCGCCGCAACTACTCCAGCCCGCCGAGCTTTGGCGCGCAGGTGGTGGCGACGGTGCTGAACGATGCCGGGCTGAAAGCCACCTGGCAGGCGGAAGTGGACGCCATGCGCGCGCATATCCTGACCATGCGTCAGGCGCTGGTCGACGCGCTGCAGCAGGTTGCTCCGGGCAGCAAAGTGGATTATCTGCTCAAGCAGCGCGGGATGTTCAGCTACACCGGCTTCAG
Source organism: Klebsiella sp. 2019SCSN059 (assembly GCF_021739525.1). Taxonomy (NCBI): domain Bacteria; kingdom Pseudomonadati; phylum Pseudomonadota; class Gammaproteobacteria; order Enterobacterales; family Enterobacteriaceae; genus Klebsiella; species Klebsiella sp. 2019SCSN059. Next base: position 48,123 of record NZ_JAKKOM010000035.1, read on the forward strand.
CGCGGCGCAGGTGGATCGCCTGCGCGACGAGTTTGGCGTCTACCTGATTGCCAGCGGACGTATGTGTGTGGCGGGGTTAAACTCACGTAATGTTCAGCAGGTAGCGAAAGCCTTTGCCGCGGTAATGTAAGCCGCTCTCCAGCAGGTTGTCTCTGCCGGTCAACGGGCAGGGGCAACCCCCTCTGATTGTGATCATCCTCTTTTTCTATGACATCTGCGCGAAAAAGGCTTTTCATCCCTGCCGCCTGCGGGTAAGGTCGGGACGTTACTAAGCATGCACATTATTGAAAACAATAATGATTGATAGATTTAGGGATAAATATGCGCAAACTTACTCTCGCCCTTGCGGCGGCCTCTCTCCTGTTCACGCTGAACAGCGCCGTCGTGGCGCGCGCCTCCACGCCGCAGCCGCTGTGGGTCGGTACCAACGTGGCCCAGCTGGCCGAGCAGGCGCCGATCCACTGGGTTTCGGTGGCGCAAATTGAGAACAGCCTGCTGGGGCGCCCGCCGATGGCCGTCGGTTTTGATATCGATGATACCGTCCTCTTCTCCAGTCCCGGTTTCTGGCGCGGGCAAAAAACCTTCTCCCCCGGCAGTGAGGATTACCTGAAAAACCCGCAGTTCTGGGAAAAAATGAACAACGGCTGGGACGAATTCAGCATGCCAAAAGAGGTGGCGCGCCAGCTGATTGCCATGCATGTGAAGCGTGGCGACAGCATCTGGTTCGTCACCGGCCGCAGCCAGACCAAAACAGAAACCGTTTCTAAAACCCTGCAGGATGATTTCCTCATCCCGGCCGCCAATATGAACCCGGTGATTTTCGCTGGCGATAAGCCGGGTCAGAACACCAAGACCCAGTGGCTGCAGGCGAAGCAGATAAAGGTTTTCTATGGCGACTCGGATAACGACATTACCGCTGCCCGCGAGGCGGGCGCCCGCGGGATCCGCGTGCTGCGCGCCGCCAACTCCTCCTACAAGCCGCTGCCGATGGCGGGCGCGCTGGGCGAAGAAGTGATCGTCAATTCCGAATACTGATGGGCGCCTGAACGGGATAAACGGCAGCGGTGACGCTGCCGTTTTTTTATGCAAAATCCGGGGTGGAAGGTTTTACCTTTTCACGTATTGCTGCACACTTAGAGGGATTCATTCGCAAAAAGGAGTCGATGATGTGGTATCAGCAAACCCTGACGCTTGGGCCCAAATCCCGTGGTTTTCATCTGGTCACCGACGAAATCCTCGGCCAGATCCGCGGGCTGTCCGGGGTGAAGGTCGGCCTGCTACACCTCCTGCTCCAGCATACTTCCGCTTCCCTGACGCTCAACGAAAACTGCGATCCCACCGTCCGGTATGACATGGAGCAGTATTTTCTTAACGCCGTGCCGGACAATGCGCCGTACGAACATGATTATGAAGGCCCTGACGATATGCCGTCGCACATCAAATCATCGATGCTTGGCGTGTCGCTGATGCTGCCGGTCGAGGACGGACGCGTCAGGCTGGGGACCTGGCAGGGCATCTGGCTGGGGGAGCATCGGATACACGGCGGTTCGCGGCACATCGTTGCGACGCTCATGGGGGAATAAAAGATGACAATTTCGGAGTTATTGCAGTACTGCATGGCGAAGCCGGGAGCAGAGCAGAGCGTCCACAGCGACTGGAAAGCCACGCAGATTAAGGTCTCGGACGTGCTGTTTGCCATGGTGAAGGAGGTCGAAGACCAGCGGCCGGCGGTTGCGTTGAAGGCGAGTCCGGAGCTGGCGGAGCTGCTGCGGCAGCAGCATCGCGACGTCCGGCCCAGCAAGCATCTCAATAAAGCGCACTGGAGCACCGTCTTTCTGGATGGCTCGCTGCCGGATTCGCAAATCTACTACCTGGTCGATGCGTCTTACCAGCAGGCGGTGAAAATGCTGCCGGAGCCGGTCCGGCAGCAGCTTTCCCGCTAATTATTTCAGCATCGGCTTCAGGAAGCGCGCGGTGTGCGAGGCTTCGCACTCAGCGACGGTTTCCGGCGTACCGGAAACCAGAATTTCGCCGCCGCCGCTGCCGCCTTCCGGGCCGAGATCGACAATCCAGTCGGCAGTTTTTATCACGTCGAGGTTGTGCTCAATCACCACGATAGTATTGCCCTGATCGCGCAGCTGGTGCAGCACTTCCAGCAGCTGCTGGATATCGGCGAAGTGCAGACCGGTGGTCGGCTCATCGAGGATATACAGCGTCTGGCCGGTACCGCGCTTGGACAGCTCGCGCGCCAGCTTCACGCGCTGCGCCTCGCCGCCGGACAGCGTCGTCGCCGACTGGCCGAGACGGATATAGGTCAGGCCGACATCCATCAGGGTTTGCAGCTTACGCGCCAGCGCCGGTACGGCATCAAAGAACTCGCGCGCTTCTTCAATGGTCATATCCAGCACTTCGTGGATGGTTTTGCCTTTGTACTTAATCTCCAGCGTTTCGCGGTTATAGCGCTTACCTTTGCACTGGTCGCACGGTACGTAGATATCCGGCAGGAAGTGCATTTCGACCTTGATCACTCCGTCGCCCTGGCAGGCTTCGCAGCGACCGCCGCGGACGTTAAAACTGAAACGACCCGGCGTATAACCGCGGGAACGTGATTCCGGCACCCCGGCGAAGAGCTCGCGCACCGGCGTAAACACCCCGGTATAGGTCGCGGGATTGGAGCGCGGCGTACGGCCGATCGGGCTCTGGTCGATATCGATGACTTTATCGAAGTGCTCCAGCCCCTGAATATCGCGATACGGCGCCGGTTCGGCGATGGTCGCCCCGTTAAGCTGACGCTGGGCAATCGGGAACAGGGTATCGTTGATCAGCGTTGATTTACCCGAGCCGGAGACGCCGGTAATGCAGGTAAACAGGCCCACCGGCAGAGTCAGCGTCACGTCTTTCAGGTTGTTGCCGCGCGCGCCGGTCAGTTTGAGGACTTTCTCCGGATCGGCGGGCACGCGCTGCTTCGGCACTTCAATTTTGCGCTTGCCGCTCATGAACTGGCCGGTCAGGGATTCCGGGACGGCCATAATGGCCTCCAGCGGCCCTTCCGCCACCACCTGGCCGCCGTGGACCCCAGCCCCAGGGCCGATATCGATCACATGGTCGGCGGCGCGAATGGCGTCTTCGTCATGCTCAACGACGATCACCGTGTTGCCTAAATTACGCAGGTGGATCAGGGTCCCGAGCAGGCGCTCGTTATCGCGCTGGTGCAGGCCGATGGAGGGCTCATCCAGGACGTACATCACGCCAACCAGTCCGGCGCCAATCTGGCTTGCCAGACGGATACGCTGGGCCTCGCCGCCGGAGAGCGTTTCCGCCGAACGGGAGAGCGTCAGGTAGTTGAGGCCGACGTTGACGAGGAACTTCAGGCGATCGCCAATCTCTTTCAGCACTTTTTCGGCGATTTTCGCCCGCTGGCCGGAGAGTTTCAGATTGTTGAAGAAGTCCATCGCGTGGCCGATGCTCATATCGGAAATGGTCGGCAGCGGGGTGTTTTCCACAAACACGTGGCGCGCCTCGCGGCGCAGACGCGTACCGTCGCAGCTGGCGCACGGGCGATTGCTGATGAACTTCGCCAGCTCTTCGCGCACCGCGCTGGATTCCGTCTCTTTGTAGCGGCGCTCCATGTTATGCAGCACGCCTTCGAACGGATGGCGGCGTACCGAGGTGTCGCCGCGGTCGTTCATGTATTTGAATTCAATATTCTCTTTACCGGAACCGTACAGGACCACTTTCTGCACGCTGGCGCTGAGAGTGCCCCACGGCGCTTCGACGTCGAACTTGTAGTGCTCCGCCAGCGACTTCAGCATCTGGAAGTAGTAGAAGTTACGCCGATCCCAGCCGCGGATGGCGCCGCCGGCCAGCGACAGCTCCGGATTTTGCACCACGCGATCGGGGTCGAAATATTGCTGCACGCCGAGGCCGTCGCAGGTCGGGCAGGCGCCCGCCGGGTTGTTGAAGGAGAACAGGCGCGGCTCCAGCTCGCGCATGCTGTAGCCGCAGATCGGGCAGGCGAAGTTGGCGGAAAACAGCAGTTCTTCCGCTTTCTCATCATCCATATTGGCCACGATGGCGGTACCGCCGGAGAGCTCCAGCGCGGTTTCAAACGACTCGGCCAGACGTTGCGCCAGATCGTCGCGGACCTTGAAGCGGTCGATCACCACCTCAATGGTGTGTTTCTTCTGCAGCTCCAGCTTCGGCGGATCCGAGAGATCGCAGACTTCGCCGTCGATCCGTGCGCGGATATAGCCCTGGCTGGCGAGGTTTTCCAGGGTTTTGGTGTGCTCGCCCTTACGCTCTTTAATAATGGGCGCCAGCAGCATCAGACGCAGGCCTTCCGGCTGGGCGAGGACGTTATCGACCATCTGGCTGACGGTCTGCGCCGCCAGCGGCACGTCGTGGTCCGGACAGCGCGGCTCGCCGACGCGGGCGTACAGCAGACGCAGGTAGTCGTGAATTTCGGTAATAGTACCCACCGTCGAGCGGGGGTTGTGAGAGGTTGATTTCTGTTCGATGGAAATCGCCGGCGACAGCCCTTCGATATGGTCGACGTCCGGCTTCTCCATCAGCGACAGGAACTGTCGCGCATAGGCGGAGAGCGATTCGACGTAGCGACGCTGGCCTTCGGCATACAGGGTGTCGAAAGCCAGTGAAGATTTGCCAGACCCGGAAAGCCCGGTGACGACAATGAGTTTGTCGCGCGGGATAACGAGGTTGATGTTTTTGAGATTATGGGTGCGGGCGCCCCGAACTTCGATCTTATCCATTCACCTTTCCCGGTAGGTAGATACACGGATTGCCTGGTTTGCTTGAAGGACAAACGGCAGAAACGGCTAATTATGACACAATTTAACCTGTCTGGATATACAGTATTGGAATGGCGCTGCGGGAAGCGTGTGAAAATTTGCATAGCGGCGGCATGTTTTCTGGAATTGGCTTAGCAGCTATCAAATTGTCCCTTTGTGGTGTTAGAATTCCCGGTTTACACTTATACAAAACGTATTATTCAGGAGATTCGATCATGGCCAGCAGAGGCGTAAACAAGGTGATTCTCGTCGGTAATCTGGGGCAGGACCCGGAAGTACGCTACATGCCAAGTGGCGGCGCAGTCGCCAACTTCACGCTGGCAACTTCCGAATCCTGGCGTGACAAGCAGACCGGCGAAATGAAAGAGCAGACTGAATGGCACCGCGTTGTGCTGTTCGGCAAACTGGCGGAAGTCGCTGGTGAGTACCTGCGTAAAGGCTCTCAGGTGTACATTGAAGGCCAGCTGCGTACCCGCAAGTGGACCGATCAATCCGGTCAGGACAAATACACCACTGAAGTGGTGGTGAACGTTGGCGGCACCATGCAGATGCTGGGCGGCCGTCAGGGCGGCGGCGCACCGGCAGGCGGCGGCCAGCAGCAGGGCGGTTGGGGTCAGCCTCAGCAGCCGCAGGGCGGCAACCAGTTCAGCGGCGGCGCGCAGTCCCGTCCGCAGCAGCAGGCTCCGGCAGCGCCTTCCAACGAACCGCCGATGGACTTCGACGACGATATCCCGTTCTAAGGCTTGCCTTAGACGCAATATTCGCGTAGTTAAAACAGAAAGCCCCGGTTTCGCCGGGGCTTTTTTTATGATTATTCCACCACCGCCTCAGGAGTCGTTTTGACCACTGATCGCGGATCGCGAGCGCTTCAGGCCGCGGGCACCTGAGCGGTTGCGGGCGTCGCCACGCCTGGCTGCGGTGCGGCGGGCTGTGTCGCTGGCCTCTGCCGCGGCGCGGCCGTCGCTTTCTGTTTGCGGGCCATGTCATCGACGATCAGCCGATAGGCGATGTAATACTTATAGATATTGCTGACGTAGGTCACCGTTTCCGCGCCGATTTTTTCTGCCGCCAGATTTTCGACATTACCGAACCAGACGTTTGGATCAAACCCGCGCTGTTTGGTCATGGTGCGCAGGCGGGCGATACGCGCTGGACCGGCGTTGTAGGAAGCAAAGGTAAATAGCGCTTTATCCAGCCGGGTCATGGGCTCATCAGCATAGTATCGATCTATCATCCAGCGCATATATTTCACGCCAGCATGAATGTTGGGATCCAGCTGTTTAATATCGCCCACCTTCAGCTCTCTTCCGGTGCTGGGCATCACCTGCATCACCCCGACGGCGCCGACGTGGCTTCGAACCGACTGGTTCAGCCGCGACTCCTGGTATCCCTGGGCCGCCATCAGCAGCCAGTCGACATCGTAGCGATCGCCATATTTACGGAAGACGTCCACCATGGCGAGGAACTTGCGCCGTTCCTGACTCGCTGCGGCATTTTTGACATATTTAGCGTTTTTCAGGTAACGCAGCAGGAGAGTATTGCCCAGCGTGGTGCCCTGACGATTCTTTTTCACAAAGTTGTTCAGCAGCGCCAGCAGCTGCGGACTGTTCTGGCGTACCGCCCACGCAATGTTGCCGCCGTCGCGCAGCACCACGTTGTCATGGACCTGGATTTTCGGAAACACCTGTTTCCAGAAAACAGCTTTATGCTGATCGACGACGATCAACGGCACCAGCCCGGCGTTGAGCATTTCCAGCAGATCTTCATCCTCCAGCGCTTCCGGCGCCGCTTCCAGGATAACCGGCGGTCTTGACTCACTGGCAAATCGGGCGTTCAGTGCTTGTAGACTGTCGTAATAGCTGGAGGAGCGGCGAACAAAGACCGTTTGACCGGAAAGCTGCTCCAGGCTGTCGACCTTTGGCGACGCCGGGCCGGAGATCAGCAACTCTTTGACGCCGCTGTAGAGCGGCTGAGCGAAAGCGGCCTGGGCTTCCCGCGACGGAGTGATGGTCAGGTTGGCGGCGACGATATCCCCTTTACCTTCATTGAGCGCGGTGAAGAGATTATCCCGGCTGACCGGCACGAAAACGATATGCAGCTTCAGGTGGCGCTGTTTCAGCTTTTTATCTTTCGCCAGCTGTTTATTCAGATCGTTTTCCAGCGCCATGAAAATGTCGTGCGTCGCTCCGCGTTGGGTTCCCTTATCAATAAAAAAGAAGGTTTTGCTGTAGGTGGTTAATACCCGGATGGTGCGCCGATCAAGCATGCCAGGCAGATCGCCTTTCCACGGCTGCAGCATGTCGTCGATATGGATCGACAGCGTGTTGTCTTCGGTTGCCACCGGCGGCGCTTTTTCCGCCTCCGCCGCAAGCAGGATAGGGGCGAATAACAGCGTCGCGAGGCAGGTGAGCCAGGCGATAAACAGGCGTGATAGCAAGTTGGCGTTCATGGAGGAACACTCCGCAGGGGGATGTGTTTATTTTAGGGAAGGTGCGAATAAGCGGGGAAATTCTTCTCGGCTGACTCAGTCATTTCATTTCTTCATGTTTGAGCCGAT
>NZ_JAKKOM010000036.1:0-54028 GCF_021739525.1 Klebsiella sp. 2019SCSN059
CGGGAATAGCTCAGTTGGTAGAGCACGACCTTGCCAAGGTCGGGGTCGCGAGTTCGAGTCTCGTTTCCCGCTCCAAAATTTGAATGACACACCACACCAGTCGCAGTTTTCAGGTTGCTACACAGTAGCTTGAATGACGATGATTAAGCGGGAATAGCTCAGTTGGTAGAGCACGACCTTGCCAAGGTCGGGGTCGCGAGTTCGAGTCTCGTTTCCCGCTCCAAATTTTCTTCCATCTCTTATTTATCCACAGTGCAATCCAGCGCCGGGGATGATTTTCGTTTGGTCTGCAGAAATACTGTGAACAGAGTTATCCACAGGTTGTCGTTTCGTCTCTGACGGCGTAAATGCTTCGCTTTGTAAATAATATCTTTATATCTAATTGAAATTTAACAATTAAATTTCATTTCGAAATGTTAATTCGATCACTTGACCTCGGTCTGCGCCTTGAAACGCAATGTGTTTTAGATTTTATTCACAGCCTGTGAATGAATCAGGCGTCGCGCGGCAGCCCTTTCTCTACCACCCTGACCAGACGTAATTTTTTCGGCAGCTGTACTTCAACGGCGTCGGCGCTCCGTTTTTTCAGCTGCTGGGCCATCGCCCACTCAATGTGTTCGTCGAGAAGCGGGTGCTCGCCCAGGCGACTCTCCAGCGCGCGAAGATGGGCTTCATCCCAGGGCGCATTACCCAGCGCGACGGCGATATTACGCAGCCAGCGCAGGTGACCAATGCGACGAATCGCCGACCCTTCGGTCACCTTCAGAAACCACGCTTCGCTCCAGGCGAACAGCTCCACCAGCGGCGGGGCATGCAGTGCCTGGCGCGGACTGAAATCCTCTTCATCGGTGAGCTGTGAGAAACGGTTCCACGGGCAGATGAGCTGGCAGTCGTCACAGCCATAGATCCGGTTGCCGATGAGCGGACGGAATTCCTCCGGGATCGCGCCTTCCAGTTCGATGGTGAGATAGGAGATGCAGCGGCGGGCGTCGACGGTATAGGGCTCGACGATGGCCCCGGTGGGGCAGATGGTCATGCAGGCGACGCAGCGTCCACACTCCTCCGCGACCGGGCTGTCGACCGGCAGGGGCAGGTCAATCAGCAGTTCGCCGAGGAAAAAGAAGGATCCGGCGTCGCGGCTTAAGATAAGTGAGTGCTTACCTGTCCATCCAAGGCCCGCTTTTTCTGCGATGGGCCGCTCCAGAATAGGCGCGGAATCGACAAAAGGTCTAAAATTGAGCGAAGCACACTGTTCCTGAATCTTCTCACCCAGTTTTTTCAGGCGATTACGTAGCAGCTTATGATAATCACGCCCAAGGGCATAACGGCTGACGTAACCCAGCGCGGGATCTTTCAGGGTGCGGGCAAAGGCGGCGTTGGCGGGCAGATAGTTCATCCGCACGCTGATGACGCGTAACGTACCGGGCAGCAGTTCGTGGGGGCGGGCGCGCATCATACCGTGACGGGCCATCCACTCCATTTCGCCGTGGTATTGTTTATCCAGCCATGCCTGCAGTTTGGGTTCACTGGCGCTAAGGTCGGTATCGGCGATACCGACCTGCTGGAACCCGAGCTCTGTGCCCCATTGTTTGATTTGTTGCGCTAACTGAACGAGATCGAGGGGCTGTGACATGATGGACCATACAATGACGAAAAACCCTGACAGTATACCATACAACATTTGGCCTGCGGAGGCGCTGCGCCTGGCCGAACGAGAGGCGGCGGACAGCCTGGGACTGACGCTGTTTGAACTGATGCAGCGCGCGGGCGAGGCGGCGTTCCAGCTGGCCAGCCGCGCTTTTCCTGACAGCGCGCACTGGCTGATCCTCTGCGGGCATGGCAACAACGGCGGCGACGGATATGTCGTCGCGCGTCTGGCCCAGGCCGCCGGGCGGCGGGTGACGCTGCTGGCGGTGGAGAGTGACAACCCGCTGCCGGAAGAGGCGCAGGCGGCGCGGGAGGCATGGCTTAACGCCGGCGGCGTGATCCATGCGGCCACTGTCCCCTGGCCAGACGATATCTCACTGATTATTGATGGCCTGCTTGGCACCGGGTTGCGCAGTGCGCCGCGCGAATCCATCGCGGCGCTCATCCACCAGGCGAACCACCATCCTGCGCCGGTGGTGGCTCTGGATATCCCTTCCGGCCTGAATGCGCAGACCGGCGCGACGCCGGGGGCGGTCATTCAGGCCGACCATACGCTGACGTTTATTGCGCTCAAGCCGGGGCTGCTGACCGGCAAGGCGCGGGATGTCGTCGGGCAGCTCCACCATCATGCGCTGGGGCTTGAGCGCTGGCTCGCCGGACAAAGTACTCCCCTGACGCGATTTTGCGCCGCCCACCTTGCCGACTGGCTGCCGCCGCGCCGGGCTACCTCCCATAAGGGCGATCACGGCAAGCTGGCGATCGTCGGCGGCGATCGCGGCACGGCAGGCGCGATTCGCATGTGCGGTGAAGCGGCTTTACGCGCCGGCGCAGGGCTGGTGCGAGTACTCACTCACCCTGAGAACGTGGCGCCCATTGTCACCGCCCGGCCGGAATTAATGGTGGATGAACTGACGCCGCAGACCCTGAAAGCCGCGCTGGAATGGGCGGATGTGGTGGCGATTGGCCCGGGCCTGGGGCAGAACGAGTGGGGACGCAGCGCCCTGCGCATGCTGGAAAGTGTTAACAAACCGATGGTCTGGGACGCAGACGCGCTGAACCTGCTGGCATTCAATCCCGATAAACGTCACAATCGCGTGCTGACGCCGCACCCCGGCGAAGCGGCCCGTCTGCTGAACGTCAGCGTGGCAGAAATTGAAAACGATCGCTTACTTTCTGCGCAGCGTCTGGTAAAACGGTATGGCGGCGTGGTCGTGCTGAAAGGCGCGGGCACGGTGGTGGCCAGTGAAAGCGGGGCGATGGGCATTATCGACGCCGGCAATGCCGGGATGGCCAGCGGCGGAATGGGCGATGTGCTCACTGGCATTATCGCCGCATTGTTAGGACAGCACCTGACGCCGTATGATGCTGCCTGTGCCGGGTGCGTCGCGCATGGCGATGCCGCCGACCGACTGGCCGCCCGCGAGGGCACCCGCGGCATGCTGGCGACCGATCTCTTTTCCACGCTCAGGCGTGTTGTTAACCCGGATGTGATTGACGTAGACCATGATTAACCGAGTGATTCCTTTACCCGATGAGCAGGCCACGCTGGCCCTGGGCGACCGTATTGCGCAGGCCTGTACCGGCGCCACCGTGATTTACCTGTATGGTGACTTAGGCGCGGGGAAAACCACCTTTAGCCGCGGCTTTTTACAGGCGCTCGGTCACCGCGGCAATGTCAAAAGCCCAACCTATACCCTGGTGGAGCCGTACACCCTCGACAAACTGATGGTGTATCACTTCGATCTCTACCGCCTGGCGGATCCTGAGGAGCTGGAATTTATGGGGATCCGCGATTATTTTGCCGACGATGCCATCTGCCTGGTGGAATGGCCGCAGCAAGGCGCAGGTGTCCTGCCTGACCCGGACGTTGAAATTCACCTTGATTACCAGGCACAAGGGCGTGAGGCGCGCATGACCGCGATCTCCTCACGGGGTGAATCTTTACTGGCGCGTTTAGCCATTTAGCCTGAAGGATGACGGGATGAAGTATCGCATAACCACCTGGCTTGCCGCTGCGCTGATGCTGTCGAGTCTTCACGCCACTGCGGCGAGTTTATCCGATATCCAGGTCTCCAACGGAGACCAGCAGGCCCGTATTACTCTTAGCTTTGTCGGTGAACCGGAGTATTCCTTTACCCCGCAGGGCAAACGACTGGTGGCGCTGGATATCAAGCAGACCGGCGTATTGCAGGGACTGCCGCTGAAATTTAGCGGCAGCAACCTGGTGAAGAGTATTCGCGCCGGTACGCCGCAGGATACGCAGACGCTGCGTCTGCTGGTGGATCTGACGGAAGATGGCAAAACCCGGGCGGTGAAGCAGCAGAACGGGGCGAATTACACGGTGGTCTTTACCATCAACGCCGACGTGCCGCCGCCACCGCCGCCGCCTCCTGTGGTGGTGAAACGGGCCGACCCGCCGCCGGTAATGCCTTCCCGGACGGCGACGGCGGGACGCAATCCGTTTAGCTCGTCGGGCCACGATCGGCAGACGGTGATGACCCCCTCTCAGCCGGCGATGACCAACAATCAGACCGTGACCCGTCCGGCGGCCCGCACGGTGTCGGCGCAGGATAAGGTGATTATCGCCATCGACGCCGGGCACGGCGGTCAGGATCCTGGCGCGATTGGTCCGAATGGCACCAAAGAGAAGAACGTGACTATCGCTATCGCGCGCAAGCTGCGGGCGCTGCTGAACGCCGATCCGCAGTTTAAACCGGTGCTGACCCGTGACGGGGATTACTTTATTTCGGTAATGGGGCGCTCGGATGTGGCGCGTAAGCAAAACGCCAACTTCCTCGTCTCAATCCATGCCGACGCCGCGCCAAACCGCGATGCCACCGGCGCCTCGGTATGGGTGCTCTCGAACCGTCGCGCCAACAGTGAAATGGCCGGCTGGCTGGAGCAGCATGAGAAGCAGTCTGAACTGCTCGGCGGCGCGGGCGATGTGCTGGCGAACAGCCAGGCCGATCCCTACCTGAGCCAGGCGGTGCTGGATCTGCAGTTCGGTCACTCCCAGCGCGTCGGCTACGATGTGGCGACCAACGTGCTCAGCCAGCTGCAGCGGATTGGCAATCTGCATAAGCGCCGTCCTGAGCATGCCAGCCTCGGCGTACTGCGCTCGCCGGACATTCCGTCGATCCTCGTGGAAACAGGCTTTATCAGTAACAACGGGGAAGAACGGCTGCTGGGGAGCGATGATTACCAGGAGCAGATTGCGGAGGCGATTTACAACGGTCTGCGCAACTACTTTATGCAGCATCCGCTGCAGTCGGCGCCTCGCGGCGAGGCGGCGCAGACCGCCAGCGCCGCAGCGCCAGGCGGGATGTTGATTAACTAAGGAGCAGGGGATGCCGATTCAGGTTCTGCCGCCGCAGCTCGCCAACCAGATTGCCGCCGGCGAAGTGGTGGAACGGCCCGCGTCGGTGGTGAAAGAGCTGGTTGAAAACAGCCTTGATGCGGGCGCCACGCGAATTGATATTGATATCGAACGCGGCGGCGCGAAGCTCATTCGCATTCGCGATAACGGCTGCGGCATCAAAAAAGACGAGCTGGCGCTGGCCCTGGCTCGCCACGCGACCAGCAAAATCGCCTCGCTCGACGATCTCGAAGCCATTATCAGCCTCGGCTTTCGCGGCGAAGCGCTGGCCAGTATTAGCTCGGTGGCGCGTCTGACGCTCACCTCGCGCACGGCGGAACAGCAGGAAGCCTGGCAGGCGTATGCCGAAGGCCGCGATCAGGCGGTGACGGTGAAGCCGGCGGCGCACCCGGTCGGCACCACCCTGGAAGTCCTCGATCTGTTCTACAATACCCCGGCGCGGCGCAAATTTATGCGTACCGAAAAGACTGAGTTCGGCCACATTGACGAGGTGGTCCGCCGCATTGCGCTGGCGCGCTTCGACGTCACCATCAACCTCAGCCATAACGGCAAGGTGATGCGCCAGTATCGGGCAGTCGCTCAGGATGGCCAACGGGAGCGGCGGCTGGGAACCATCTGTGGCGCCGCCTTTCTTGAACATGCCCTGGCGATTGAGTGGCAGCATGGCGATCTGACCCTGCGCGGCTGGGTCGCCGATCCGCTGCATACCACCCCTGCGCTGGCGGAAATTCAGTATTGCTATGTTAACGGGCGGATGATGCGCGACCGGCTGATCAACCACGCTATCCGCCAGGCCTGTGAAGACAAACTGGGGGCCGATCAGCAGCCGGCGTTTGTGCTGTATCTGGAGATCGATCCCCATCAGGTGGATGTGAACGTCCACCCGGCTAAGCATGAGGTGCGTTTCCATCAGTCGCGCCTGGTGCATGACTTTATCTACCAGGGCGTACTGAGCGTGCTGCAGCAGCAACTTGACGCGCCGCTGGCGGAAAAAGACGACCCGCCGGCGCCCCGTGCGATGCCGGAGAACCGGATCGCGGCGGGCGGCAACCAGTTTGCGCGGCCGTCGGAAGCGCGTGAACCGGCAACCCGTTTCAGCATCACGCCATCGCGTGAGTCTGCGGCCTCCAGCGGCAGGCCGGGCGGCGCGAGCTGGCCGCACGCGCAGCCGGGTTACCAGAAGCAGCAAGGGGCGCTTTATCGTCAGTTGCTCGACACGCCAACGGCGCCAAAGCCCGCGTTACAGACTCCGGCCACGGCGGAACTGGCCGGTCACAGCCAGAGCTTTGGCAGAGTGCTGACGATTGTGAGCCGCGACTGCGCGCTGCTGGAGCGCGAGGGCGGCCTGGCGCTGCTGTCGTTGACCGTTGCCGAGCGCTGGCTGCGCCAGGCGCAGTTAACCCCGGGAGCAGAGGCCGTCTGTGCCCAGCCGCTGTTGATCCCCCTGCGGTTAAAAGTGACGGAAGGGGAAAAACAGGCGCTGGCCGCCGCGCAGTCGGCGCTGACGCAGCTGGGGATCGATATGCATACCGATGCCCTGCACGTGACGGTGCGCGCGGTCCCTTTACCCTTAAGACAACAAAATTTACAAATCTTGATTCCTGAACTGATAGGCTACCTGGCGCAGCAAAACGCATTCGACGTCGGCAATATCGCCCAATGGATGGCGCGTAATCTGACGAGCGAACAGACGTCATGGAATATGGCGCAGGCGATTGCGCTGCTGGCGGACGTTGAGCGTCTTTGCCCGCAGCTGGTGAGAACGCCGCCGGGTGGCCTGTTACAACCTGTAGATCTCCATTCGGCGATGAATGCCCTGAAAGATGAATGATGTAACCGAGGCGAGCCTGCCCAAGGCAATTTTTTTAATGGGCCCGACGGCCTCCGGCAAAACCGCGCTGGCGATAGCCTTACGTAAAGTTTTGCCAGTAGAGTTGATTAGTGTTGATTCCGCCCTCATTTATCGGGGAATGGATATTGGCACCGCCAAACCGGATGCCGCAGAGCTGAGCGCCGCGCCGCACCGGCTGCTGGATATTTTGGATCCTGCAGAGGCCTATTCCGCGGCGGATTTTCGCCGCGATGCGCTGGCGGCGATGGCGGAAATTGTCGCCGCCGGGCGAATTCCGCTGTTAGTCGGCGGGACGATGTTGTATTTCAAAGCGTTGCTGGAAGGATTGTCGCCCTTACCGTCCGCTGACCCAGAGGTCAGAGCGCGGATTGAGCAACAGGCCGCAGAGCAGGGGTGGAACGCGTTACATCAGCAGTTACAGGAGATCGATCCCGTGGCGGCTGCGCGTATTCATCCAAATGATCCGCAAAGGCTTTCCCGGGCACTGGAAGTTTTTTTCATTTCGGGTAAAACTTTAACGGAACTGACGCAAACGTCAGGAGACGCTCTGCCATATCAGGTGCATCAGTTCGCCATCGCCCCGGCGAGCCGTGAACTGCTCCATCAACGCATAGAACAGCGTTTTCATCAGATGTTAGCTTCAGGTTTTGAAGCAGAAGTACGGGCGCTTTTTGCCCGCGGAGATTTGCATACGGATATGCCTTCCATCCGTTGTGTCGGATACCGCCAGATGTGGTCATATCTCAATGGCGAGATCCCATATGATGAAATGGTTTATCGAGGTGTTTGCGCCACGAGACAGTTAGCCAAACGTCAGGTCACCTGGCTGCGCGGTTGGGAAGGTGTGCACTGGTTAGACAGTGAACAACCTGAACAAGCGCTCAACAAAGTATTACAGGTTGTTGGTGCGAGCCAGAACTGAACGTGTACAATTAAACGGTATCGTGCGTAATTTTTTTTGAGAATCGTAAGGTTCTGAGTACAAAACAAGCATACATATAAGGAAAAGAGAGAATGGCTAAGGGGCAATCTTTACAAGATCCGTTCCTGAACGCTTTGCGTCGGGAACGCGTTCCGGTTTCTATTTATTTGGTGAATGGTATCAAGCTGCAAGGGCAAATTGAGTCTTTCGATCAGTTCGTGATCCTGTTGAAGAACACGGTCAGCCAGATGGTCTATAAGCACGCAATTTCTACTGTTGTCCCGTCTCGCCCGGTGTCTCACCACAGCAACAATGCTGGCGGCGGTTCCAGTAACTATCACCACGGTGGTAGCGCGCAGGGCTCTTCTGCGCCACAACAAGACAGCGACGACGCCGAATAAGGCTAGTGCTGTTTTTCCACGCCGGGGAGCCAGGTTTTCTGCGTTCCCCGCTGGTATTTTATAAGGGGTTTACGCTTGTTTGACCGTTATGACGCCGGTGAGCAGGCGGTACTGGTACACATCTATTTTTCGCAAGACAAAGATATGGAAGACCTCCAGGAGTTTGAAACTCTGGCCTCTTCCGCCGGTGTCGAAGCAATGCAGGTGATTACCGGTAGCCGTAAAGCACCGCACCCGAAGTATTTTGTTGGTGAAGGTAAGGCAGTCGAAATTGCGGAAGCCGTTAAAGCGACCGGCGCTTCGGTCGTGCTCTTCGATCATGCCCTGAGTCCGGCGCAAGAACGCAACCTGGAACGCCTGTGCGAATGCCGGGTTATCGATCGTACCGGTCTTATTTTAGATATTTTCGCTCAGCGCGCGCGCACCCATGAAGGGAAACTGCAGGTCGAGCTGGCGCAGCTGCGCCATATGGCGACCCGCCTTGTCCGCGGCTGGACCCACCTTGAAAGACAAAAGGGCGGGATCGGTTTGCGTGGCCCGGGTGAAACCCAGCTCGAAACTGACCGTCGTTTATTGCGTAACCGCATCATGCAGATCCTGTCGCGGCTGGAAAAAGTCGAAAAACAGCGTGAGCAGGGGCGGCGGTCGCGCGCGAAAGCCGATATTCCAACCGTGTCGCTGGTGGGCTACACCAACGCCGGAAAATCAACGCTCTTTAACCAGATCACCGCCGCCGAGGTCTATGCCGCGAACCAGCTGTTCGCGACCCTGGACCCGACGTTGCGCCGCATTGACGTCCCTGACGTCGGCGAAACGGTGCTGGCCGATACCGTCGGCTTTATTCGCCACCTGCCGCACGATCTGGTGGCCGCGTTTAAAGCGACGTTGCAGGAGACGCGTCAGGCGACGCTGCTGCTGCATGTGATTGACGCGGCGGATGTCCGCGTGCAGGAAAACATTGATGCGGTAAATACGGTTCTCGCTGAAATTGAGGCCGATGAGATCCCGGCGCTGCTGGTGATGAACAAAATCGACATGCTGGACGATTTTGAACCGCGCATCGATCGCGACGATGAAAATAAACCGATTCGGGTCTGGCTTTCCGCTCAGACCGGGGTTGGCGTACCACTGCTTTTTCAGGCGTTAACGGAGCGCCTTTCCGGTGAAGTGGCCCAGCATACGCTGCGCTTACCGCCGAAAGAAGGGCGACTGAGAAGCCGTTTCTATCAGCTTCAGGCGATAGAAAAAGAGTGGATGGAGGATGACGGCAGCGTGAGTCTGCAGGTGCGCATGCCGATCGTTGACTGGCGGCGCCTCTGTAAGCAAGAGCCAACGCTTGTTGACTATGTGGTTTGACCTTGCAGCTTGCCTGAAGATATTGACCCCTGTGGGGATATCAAAAACAAATATGGAGCATATACATGGCGTGGAATCAGCCCGGTAATAACGGACAGGACCGCGACCCGTGGGGGAGCAGCAAACCTGGCGGCAACTCTGAGGGAAATGGCAACAAAGGCGGTCGCGAGCAGGGGCCGCCGGATCTGGATGATATCTTCCGCAAGTTAAGTAAAAAACTTGGCGGGCTCGGCGGCGGCAAGGGCGGACTGGGCGGCGGCAATAGCGCGCAGGGACCTCGCGGACCGATGGGCGGGCGTATTGTCGGCATCGTTGCCGCGGCGGCAGTGATTATCTGGGCGGCCAGCGGTTTCTATACTATTAAAGAAGCCGAACGCGGCGTGGTCACCCGTTTTGGTAAGTTCAGCCATCTGGTTGAGCCGGGCCTGAACTGGAAGCCGACCTTTATCGATAACGTGCAGGCAGTAAACGTGGAGTCGGTACGTGAACTGGCGGCGTCCGGCGTCATGTTGACCTCTGACGAAAACGTGGTGCGCGTTGAGATGAACGTGCAGTACCGCGTCACCGATCCGGAGCGCTATCTGTTTAGCGTCACCAGCGCGGACGACAGCCTGCGTCAGGCCACCGACAGCGCGCTGCGCGGGGTGATCGGTAAATACACCATGGATCGCATTCTGACCGAAGGTCGTACCGTGATCCGTAGCGATACTCAGCGTGAGCTGGAAGAGACGATTCGCCCGTACAACATGGGCATCACTCTGCTGGACGTCAACTTCCAGACGGCACGTCCGCCGGAAGAGGTGAAAGCCGCGTTTGACGATGCCATTGCCGCGCGTGAGAACGAACAGCAGTACATTCGTGAAGCGGAGGCTTACACCAACGAAGTCCAGCCGCGCGCGAATGGTCAGGCGCAGCGTATCCTCGAAGAGGCACGCGCCTATAAGACCCAGACCGTCCTGGAAGCCCAGGGTGAAGTGGCTCGCTTTGCTAAGATCCTGCCGGAATACAAAGCCGCGCCGGAGATTACCCGCGAGCGTCTGTACATCGAAACGATGGAAAAAGTGCTGAGCCACACCCGTAAAGTGCTGGTTAATGACAGCAAAAACGGCAATCTGATGGTTCTGCCGCTGGACCAGATGCTGAAAGGCGCCGCTGCGCCGGCAGCAAAGAGCGATAGCAGTGACGCCAGCGATCTGCTGCGTCTGCCGCCTGCATCCAGCACTGGCAGCGCCAGCACCTCATCAACCTCGAGCTCAACCGGGGGTAGCATTATGGACCAACGCCGCGCTAACGCGCAGCGTAACGACTACCAGCGTCAGGGGGAATAACGATGCGTAAATCTGTTATCGCGATCATTGTCATCGTGCTGGTAGTGCTCTACATGTCAGTCTTTGTCGTGAAGGAGGGCGAGCGCGGTATCACGCTGCGTTTCGGTAAAGTTCTGCGCGACGACGAAAACAAGCCGCTGGTATACGCGCCAGGCCTGCACTTCAAGATCCCGTTTATCGAATCGGTGAAAATGCTGGATGCGCGTATTCAGACCATGGATAACCAGGCTGACCGTTTTGTCACCAAAGAGAAGAAAGACCTGATCGTCGACTCCTATATTAAATGGCGCATCAGCGACTTCAGCCGTTACTACCTGGCCACCGGCGGCGGCGACGTCTCCCAGGCAGAGGTGCTGCTGAAGCGTAAATTCTCGGACCGTCTGCGTTCTGAAATCGGCCGTCTGGATGTGAAAGACATCGTCACCGACTCCCGTGGCCGCCTGACGCTGGAAGTGCGTGATGCGCTGAACTCAGGGTCGGCCGGTACGGAAGACGAGGTTAGCACGCCGGCAGCTGACGACGCGATTGCCAAAGCGGCAGAGCGCGTGGAAGCTGAAACCAACGGCAAAGTGCAGGTGATCAACCCGAACAGTATGGCGGCGCTGGGTATTGAAGTCGTCGACGTGCGTATCAAGCAGATCAACCTGCCGGCGGAAGTGTCGGAAGCGATCTACAACCGTATGCGCGCGGAGCGTGAAGCGGTTGCTCGTCGCCACCGTTCACAGGGTCAGGAAGAGGCGGAAAAACTGCGCGCGACCGCGGACTATGAAGTCACCAAGACGCTGGCGGAAGCCGAGCGCCAGGGCCGTATCCTGCGTGGTGAAGGCGATGCGGAATCGGCAAAACTGTTTGCCGACGCGTTCAGCCAGGATCCGGGCTTCTATTCCTTTATTCGTAGCCTGCGCGCCTATGAGAAGAGCTTCCAGAGCAATCAGGATGTCATGGTCCTGAGCCCGGATAGCGATTTCTTCCGCTATATGCGTTCACCGGATTCGGTGCGTAAATAAGTCGAAGATGACAGTAACCTACAGTGGTTAATGCAAAAAGGCGCCTGAGACAGGCGCCTTTTTTTATGCTACGACGGCGTGAATTAGTTGCCGAGCAGCTTGTTCAGCAGGCCACCGATCACCGGCAGGCTCGCCAGCGTACTCTCGATGGTGCCGCCGATAGATGAGCCAACGCTTTCGCCCAGGGTTTTGCCCAGGTCCGGCGCCAGATCGGCCAGATTAATGGTGCCAAGCAGCGGCAGGTTGATGCTCAGGGCATCGGTGCCCATCGTCCATACGGCGGCGCCGACCTTACTACCTAAGGAGGCCAGGCCATCCTGTAACCAACCTGCGCCGCTCACATTTTCGATTTCAAATGCGGTTAATTCTCTCATGATAATCTTCCTGATTATGTAGACGTACCGGGTTGTAGTACGCGACGGCATAGTTACAGTTTAAAAAATATCCATCAATACAATTGGTTGTGAATTATGTTTCACTTTGCTGGTTCATAATGAAGCTGAAATACGGGACAATGTGAAATGAGTGAATGAATTCACTGTGCTGGCCGATGACGCCTGCGAAGGCGGCGATGATACTTTTCAATTAGGGTTGACGATGAACTCCACCATTTGGCTGGCGCTGGCGCTGGTTTTAGTACTCGAAGGGCTTGGCCCGCTACTTTATCCGCGCGCCTGGCGCAAGATGGTCGCCAGCCTGAGCCAGCTCCCGGATAATTTATTGCGGCGCTTTGGCGGCGGACTTGTGGTTGCCGGGATTGTGATCTACTACATGTTGAGGAAATCGATTGGCTGATCAAAAAGTGGTCGGATTTGCCTTATTTTGGATGCAAAAAGTGCTGTAACTCTGAAAAAGCGATGGTAGAATCCATTTTTAAGCAAACGGTGATTTTGAAAAATGGGTAACAACGTCGTCGTACTGGGCACCCAATGGGGTGACGAAGGTAAAGGGAAGATCGTCGATCTCCTGACAGAACGGGCTAAATATGTTGTGCGCTACCAGGGTGGTCACAACGCCGGCCATACTCTCGTAATCAACGGTGAAAAAACCGTTCTCCATCTTATTCCATCAGGCATTCTGCGTGAAAACGTCACCAGCATCATCGGTAACGGCGTCGTGCTGTCTCCGGCTGCGCTGATGAAAGAGATGAAGGGCCTGGAAGACCGTGGTATCCCGGTTCGCGAGCGTCTGCTGCTCTCTGAAGCCTGCCCGCTTATCCTTGACTATCACGTGGCGCTGGACGTGGCACGTGAAAAAGCGCGCGGCGCGAAGGCTATCGGCACCACCGGTCGCGGCATCGGCCCGGCTTACGAAGATAAAGTCGCTCGTCGCGGTCTGCGCGTTGGCGATCTGTTCGATAAAGCAACCTTCGCCGATAAACTGAAAGAAGTGATGGAATATCACAACTTCCAGCTGGTGAACTTCTACAAAGCAGAAGCCGTTGACTACCAGAAAGTGCTGGACGATGTGATGGCGATTGCCGACATCCTGACCGGCATGGTGGTGGACGTTTCCGACCTGCTGGATCAGGCGCGTAAACGTGGCGACTTCGTGATGTTCGAAGGCGCGCAGGGCACGCTGCTGGATATCGACCATGGTACTTATCCGTACGTAACCTCTTCCAACACCACCGCCGGTGGCGTGGCGACCGGCTCCGGCCTGGGCCCGCGTTATGTGGATTACGTTCTGGGTATCATCAAAGCTTACTCGACTCGCGTAGGCGCGGGTCCGTTCCCGACCGAGCTGTTTGATGAAACCGGCGAGTTCCTCTGCAAGCAGGGTAACGAATTCGGCGCCACCACCGGTCGTCGTCGTCGTACCGGCTGGCTGGACGCCGTCGCGGTTCGTCGCGCGGTGCAGATTAACTCCCTGTCCGGCTTCTGCCTGACTAAACTGGACGTCCTCGACGGCCTGAAAGAAGTGAAAATCTGCGTTGGCTACCGTATGCCGGATGGCCGCGAAGTGACCACCACTCCGCTGGCAGCCGACAACTGGGAAGGTATCGAGCCTATCTACGAAACCATGCCGGGCTGGTCTGAAACCACCTTCGGCGTGAAAGAGCGCAGCGGCCTGCCGCAGGCAGCGCTGAACTACATTCAGCGTATTGAAGAGCTGACCGGCGTTCCGGTTGATATCATCTCTACCGGTCCAGACCGTACCGAGACCATGATTCTGCGCGACCCGTTCGACGCATAATCACTCGCAAGGGGCGCCGTTCGGGCGCCCTTGTTTTTGCTGTTCGCCCGCCCCATTTTAAATAAATTAGCGGCCTGAGCGCTGGCTGGTTTATCATCAATAATAATGATGTCGCTCGACATACCCTGTTTTCTTTTCCCTGAGGTTTATGTGCAGTTAACGAGTTTCACCGATTACGGACTACGGGCGCTGATTTATATGGCGTCGCTGCCGGAAGGACGGATGACCAGTATCTCGGAAGTGACCGAGGTCTATGGCGTCTCCCGTAATCATATGGTTAAAATAATCAATCAGTTAAGTCGCATGGGCTACGTAACTGCCGTGCGGGGGAAGAACGGGGGCATTCGCCTCGGCAAACCAGCAGGACAGATCCGCGTCGGTGACGTGGTGCGCGACCTTGAACCCTTATCGCTGGTCAACTGCAGCAGCGAGTTTTGCCACATTACACCAGCCTGTCGTTTGAAACAGGCGCTAGCTGAAGCCGCGCAGAGTTTTCTCAAGGAACTGGATAACTATACGCTGGCTGATTTGGTTGAGAAGAATCAACCGCTTTATAAATTATTGCTGGTGGAGTGACGCCACTCTGCCGGAGATGACAACGGAGGAACCGATATGTCACAAGATCCATTCCAGGAACGCGAAGCTGAGAAGTACGCGAACCCAATCCCGAGCCGGGAATTTATCCTCGAACATTTAACCAAACGGGAAAAGCCTGCCAGCCGCGATGAGCTGGCCATCGAGTTAAATATCGAGGGCGAAGAGCAAACCGAAGCGCTGCGCCGCCGCCTGCGCGCGATGGAGCGCGACGGTCAACTGGTCTTCACCCGCCGTCAGTGCTATGCGCTGCCGGAGCGCCTTGATCTCCTCAAAGGAACCGTTATCGGCCACCGTGATGGCTATGGTTTCCTGCGCGTTGAAGGGCGCAAAGACGATCTCTATCTGTCGTCAGAGCAGATGAAAACCTGTATTCATGGCGACCAGGTGCTGGCCCAACCGCTGGGCGCGGACCGCAAGGGCCGCCGCGAAGCGCGCATTGTCCGCGTCCTGGTGCCGAAAACCAGCCAGATTGTTGGCCGCTACTTTACCGACGCTGGCGTCGGTTTCGTCGTCCCGGACGACAGTCGCCTGAGCTTCGATATCCTGATCCCGCCGGAAGAGATTATGGGCGCGCGGATGGGCTACGTGGTGGTGGTCGAGCTGACCCAGCGCCCGACCCGTCGCACCAAAGCCGTGGGGAAAATCGTCGAAGTGCTGGGCGACAACATGGGTACCGGCATGGCCGTCGATATGGCGCTGCGCACCCATGAAATTCCATACGTCTGGCCGCCGGCGGTAGAAAACCAGGTTTCCGGCCTGAAAGAGCAGGTGCCGGAAGAGGCGAAAGCCGGGCGCGTCGATCTGCGCTCCCTGCCGCTGGTCACCATTGACGGCGAAGATGCCCGCGACTTCGATGACGCGGTGTACTGCGAGAAGAAACGCGGCGGCGGCTGGCGCCTGTGGGTAGCCATTGCCGACGTCAGCTACTACGTGCGTCCGGGGACGCCGCTGGACGCTGAAGCGCGCAGCCGCGGAACCTCGGTCTACTTCCCGTCGCAGGTGGTGCCGATGCTGCCGGAAGTGCTGTCTAACGGTCTGTGCTCGCTGAACCCGCAGGTCGATCGCCTGTGCATGGTGTGCGAGATGACGATTTCGTCAAAAGGCCGTCTGACCGGTTATAAATTCTATGAAGCGGTGATGAGTTCACATGCTCGCCTGACCTATACCAAGGTGTGGCATATGCTGCAGGGCGACCAGGAGCTGCGTGAGCACTACGCGCCGCTGGTGAAGCATATTGAAGAACTGCATAACCTCTACAAGGTGCTGGATGGCGCCCGCGAAGAGCGCGGCGGTATCTCATTTGAAAGTGAAGAAGCTAAATTCATCTTCAACGCCGAGCGCCGTATCGAGCGTATCGAACAGACCCAGCGTAACGATGCGCACAAGCTGATTGAAGAGTGCATGATCCTGGCGAACATCTCCGCTGCGCGCTTCGTTGAGAAGGCGCAGGAGCCGGCGCTGTTCCGTATTCACGATAAGCCGAGCACCGAGGCGATTACCGCGTTCCGCAGCGTGCTGGCGGAGCTGGGTCTGGAACTGCCGGGCGGCAACAAGCCGGAGCCGCGCGATTACGCCGAACTGCTGACCTCCATCGCCGATCGCCCGGATGCGGAAATGCTGCAGACGATGCTCCTGCGGTCGATGAAGCAGGCGGTCTACGATCCGGAAAACCGCGGCCACTTTGGCCTCGCGCTGCAGTCCTATGCCCACTTCACCTCGCCGATCCGTCGTTACCCGGATCTGTCGCTGCACCGCGCCATCAAATATCTGCTGGCTAAAGAGCAGGGGCATAAAGGCAATAGCACGGAGACCGGCGGCTGGCACTACAGCATGGAAGAGATGCTGCAGCTGGGCGAGCACTGCTCGATGACCGAACGTCGCGCCGATGAAGCGACGCGCGAAGTCTCCGACTGGCTGAAGTGTGACTTCATGCAGGATCAGGTAGGCAATATCTTCTCCGGGGTTATCGCCAGCGTGACCGGCTTTGGCTTCTTTGTTCGTCTCAACGATCTGTTTATCGACGGCCTGGTGCATGTTTCCTCCCTGGATAACGACTACTATCGTTTCGACCAGGTGGGGCAGCGTCTGATCGGCGAGTCCGGCGGGCAGACCTATCGCCTGGGCGACCGCGTGGAAGTCCGTGTGGAAGCGGTCAACATGGACGAGCGTAAAATCGACTTTACCCTGATCTCCAGCGAGCGCGCGCCGCGTAATGTCGGCAAAACCGCCCGTGAGAAAGCGAAAAAGAGCACCTCCGGCAAACCGGGCGGCCGTCGTCGTCAGGTTGGTAAGCAGGTGAACTTCGAGCCGGACAGCGCGTTCCGCAAAGAAAAAGACCAGGCGAAAGCGAAGCCGAAAGGCGAGAAGAAAGCGAAAAAACCGTCGGCGAAAACGCAGAAAATCGCCGCCGCGACCAAAGCCAAGCGCGCGGCAAAGAAGAAGAGCGCCGAGTGATTGACCACCCTTCACTCTGAAGTCTGCTGACGCAGGACGGGGTGAAGGGCGGATAACAGAACCTAAAACGAGTACATCAATGAGTGAAATGATTTACGGCATCCATGCGGTGCAGGCACTGCTGGAGCGCGCACCTGAGCGTTTTCAGGAAGTTTATATTCTGAAAGGCCGTGAGGATAAGCGCCTGCTGCCGCTGATCCACGCGCTGGAGGCGCAGGGCGTGGTGATTCAGCTGGCCAACCGCCAGTTCCTCGATGAGAAGAGCGAAGGCGCGGTACACCAGGGGATCATTGCCCGCGTGAAGCCGGGGCGTCAGTATCAGGAGAACGATCTGCCGGATCTACTGGCGCAGCTCGATCAGCCGTTCCTGTTGATCCTTGACGGCGTGACCGATCCGCATAACCTCGGCGCCTGCCTGCGCAGCGCCGATGCTGCCGGCGTGCACGCGGTGATTGTGCCGAAAGATCGTTCCGCGCAGCTGAATGCGACGGCGAAGAAAGTGGCCTGCGGCGCGGCGGAGAACGTCCCGCTGATCCGCGTCACCAACCTGGCGCGCACCATGCGCCTGCTGCAGGAGGAGAACGTCTGGATCGTCGGAACCGCAGGTGAAGCCGACCATACGCTGTTCCAGAGCAAAATGACCGGGCCGATGGCGCTGGTGATGGGCGCGGAAGGTGAAGGTATGCGCCGCCTGACCCGCGAGCACTGTGATGAGCTGATCAGCATCCCGATGGCGGGCAGCGTTTCCTCGCTGAACGTCTCGGTGGCCACTGGCATCTGCCTGTTTGAGGCGGTACGCCAGCGCAGCTAAGCTGATCCGCTGACGGAACTGAAAAGCCATCCTCCGGGATGGCTTTTTTGTGACCGCTCTCGCGGGCGAGTATCTCCCTGGATAACCATACTTATGGTTATCGCCATTGATGGAGGGAGACACGATGCACTGGCAAACGCACACCGTTTTTAATCAACCGACCCCGCTGAATAACAGCAATCTGTTCCTGTCTGATACCGCCCTACGTGAAGCGGTGGTCCGTGAAGGCGCCGGCTGGGATGGCGATCTGCTCGCCAGCATTGGCCAGCAGCTGGGGACCGCAGAATCGCTGGAGCTGGGACGCCTGGCCAACAGCAACCCGCCGGAGCTGCTGCGCTATGACGCCACCGGCGCCCGACTGGACGACGTTCGCTTCCACCCCGCCTGGCACCTGCTGATGCAGGGGCTGTGCGCGAACCGGGTGCATAATCTCGCCTGGCAGGAGGAGGCCCGTGAAGGCGCGTTTGTCGCGCGCGCCGCTCGCTTTCTGCTCCACGCCCAGGTAGAGGCCGGAACGCTGTGCCCGATTACCATGACCTTCGCCGCGACGCCTCTGCTGCAGCACGCCCTGCCTGCGCCTTTTGGCGACTGGCTGTCGCCGCTGCTGAGCGACCGTTACGATCCCCACCTCGCGCCGGGCGGCCAGAAGCGCGGCCTGCTGATTGGCATGGGGATGACCGAGAAGCAAGGGGGCTCCGATGTGCTGAGCAATACCACCCGCGCGGAGAAAACGGCCGAAGGGTTTTACCGGCTGGTGGGACACAAATGGTTCTTCTCGGTGCCGCAGAGCGATGCCCACCTGGTGCTGGCCCAGGCGCCTGCGGGCTTGTCGTGCTTCTTTGTGCCGCGCCTGCTGCCCGACGGACAGCGCAACGGCGTGCGGCTGGAGCGCTTAAAAGAGAAGCTCGGCAACCGCTCCAACGCCAGTAGCGAAGTGGAGTTTTATGACGCCTGCGGCTGGCTGGTGGGCGATGAGGGCGACGGCGTGCGGCAGATCCTCAGGATGGGCGGCCTGACCCGCTTTGACTGCGCGCTGGGTAGCCATGCCCTGATGCGCCGGGCCTTCTCGGTGGCGCTGTATCATGCGTTACAGCGCCAGGCGTTCGGTAAAAATCTGGTCGATCAACCGATGATGCGCCAGCTGCTGGGGCAAATGGCGCTCCGTCTTGAAGGACAAACCGCGTTCCTGTTTCGTCTGGCGCGGGCCTGGGACTGTCGGGATGATGCCCGGGAAAGCGCCTGGGCGCGTCTGTTTACGCCTGCGGCCAAGTTTGCCATCTGCAAGGCCGGCATCCCGTTCGTCGCTGAGGCGATGGAAGTCCTGGGAGGGATCGGCTATTGCGAGGAGAGTGAGCTACCGCGGTTGTATCGCGAGATGCCGGTCAACAGCATCTGGGAAGGCTCCGGCAATATTATGTGCCTCGATGTGATGCGGGTGCTGAGCAAGCAGCCGGCGGCGATGGAGCTGCTGGCCGCGGAGTGTGCGGAGGTGAAAGGACAGAACCGCCATCTCGACCGCGCATGGCGTCAGCTGCAGCAATTGCTGAAACGACCCGCAGAAGAGCAGGGCAGAGAGATTGCCCGGCTGGTCTATCGTCTGGGGGCGGGAGCGCAGATGTTGCGTTTCGCTTCGCCGCCGCTGGCCGAAGCCTGGTGCCGGATGATGCTCGACACGCGCGGCGGCATACGTCTTGACGCGCCGACCCTCGACGACCTGCTGCTGCGGGCCATGGGGCGGGGGCGCCAGGCGCCTCAGGCGTAGAGAATGGCCTGCACGCGCCAGCTGTCCGGCTGTTGTTCCTCGTACATCTGAATAATGCGATACCAGGAGGCGCCTTGCTCGTCCGCTTTGCGGGCAATGGCGTGCTCCACATCCTGTTGGCTGCCGGAAAGATTAGCGACGGAGATCAGACCGATTTCATTCAGGCCGGTGACGCAATCCGCGCTGGCGAATTCGGCTGACTGCGCGGAGGTGTTGGCCGTCGCAGTGGTTAACAGCAGGCTGGATAGGGTAAAAGATCGTTTCATCGTCAGCTCCATTTCACGTAGTCCCAAGGGCAGTCCGTTGCTAACGTCCTGCCAGGTGGCTGGCCGAACGTTATTATGCACAGGAGAACGTGAATGGACGCAAAGCTGTGTAAAGCAGATTTAAAGACGCCGTCTCGTCATCGACGATAGAGGATCGCCTGCGAATACCACTGGCCGGGTACCATGGTGTCATCGATCATAATGATGACGTAGTAATCGGCTTTGGCCGCTTCTGCTTTGGCCTTCAGCGCCGCTTCGACATCCATCGGCGAACCGTACATCAGTACGCTCACCGTGGCCATTTTCTGCAGGCCAGCCGTCTGGTTGCGCTGGATCTCCTGCGGATGGTCGGTGGCGGGCGGCGGGGCTTCCGGCGTTCCCTGCAGAGCGCTACACCCGCTGAGGACGATAGCCAGTAACCACGGACAAAACCTGCGCATAACCATATCTCGTTTCCTGATAGTGATAGTGTAGTGGTAGCCTTAACAAGATTTCCGGGGAATGTTCCCGAACTGTTATCTCTGACGCGATTTTCGAATGAAAATGTTGTGAAAGCGTAACCGGGTTCTCAACATTATGAATCGTAGCAAACGGGGTTGCCTGGTGAATGCATTTTCCCATGCCGCCTAACCACAATAGAGAAGGGAGACGATAAATGATTGCACTCGAAATGCGCAACCTCGGCGGTGGCGAAATTTTGCATGCCTGCCCGCAGGAGAGTCTGGATAAGCCACTGCCCTGTATCGTCTTTTATCATGGCTTTACCTCGTCAAAACTGGTTTACAGCTACTTTGCGGTGGCGCTGGCCCAGGCGGGTTTCCGGGTGATTATGCCGGACGCGCCGGAGCATGGCGCGCGCTATCACGGTGATGATACCGGGCGGATGCAGCGCTTCTGGCCGATCCTGCAGCAGAATTTCAGAGAGTTTCCCGCGCTGCGCGAGGCGATTATCACCGAAGGCTGGCTGGAAGGAGAGCGACTGGCGGTGGCGGGGGCGTCGATGGGGGGAATGACGGCCCTGGGTATCATGACGCATCATCCCGAGTTGAACAGCGTCGCCTGCCTGATGGGGTCGGGCTATTTTCGTTCGCTGTCGCAAACCCTGTTTCCCTCGCCTGGCTTTGATGGCGACAGCCTCAGCGAGTGGGATGTCAGTCATCAGCTGGCGTCGCTCGCCCGGCGGCCGCTGCTGCTCTGGCATGGCGATGCCGACGACGTGGTGCCGCCGGCAGAGACCTTCCGGCTTGAGCAGGCGCTCAGGCAGGGCGATCTTGCCGCCAGGCTGACCTGCGTCTGGCAGAAAGGCGTCCGCCATCGCATCACCCCGGAGGCGCTGGCCACGACGGTCGCCTTTTTCCAGCAGCATCTTTAAACGCGGATCACGCTGACGCCCTGGTCCTCAAGCTGCTTGAGGATCGCGGCATCGGCCTGTTTGCCGGTGATCACTACGTCAATTTGCCCGGCCTGGCTGAATAACATCCCGGCGCGCTCGCCGATCTTGCTACTGTCGACCAGCACCGCCAGCTTGCCGACCACGCTGAGCATTTTCTGCTCGGCCATGGCGGTCAACATATCGGTTTTGTATAACCCCTCGGCGGTTAACCCCTTGCCGCTGGTAAACATCCAGTGCCCGGCATAGAGGCTGTTTTCGCTGCCGTGGGGGCTGAGGGTGATGGCGTGGCTGCGGTTGTACTGCCCGCCCATGATAATCACGCTGTCGTGTTCCTGGTCGATCAGGTAGTTGGCCAGCGGCAGATAGTTAGTGATGATCTGCACCGGTTTGCCGCACAGTTCACGCCCCAGCAGAAAGGCGGTGGAACCGCAGTTGATGACGATGCTCTCACCCGGGGCGATCAGCTGCGAAGCGGCGCGCGCAATACGCACTTTTTCATCCAGATTCTGCGCCTGGTGGATGTTCATCGGCGTCCAGCGGGGGCGCTGCTCGCTAATGGCTTCCGCGCCATTGCGTACCTTTTTCAGTTTGCCGCTTTCATCCAGCTTGTTGATATCACGTCGGGCCGTTGCGGGTGAGATCCCGAGCCGCGACATCACCTGCTCTACGGTAACAAACCCCGTTTGGGCGAGCAGATCCAGCAGAATTTGGTGCCTTTGCGCTTCCGTCATGAGCGAATCCGATTAAAAGTGAACGGCAAAGATGATATTTGAAATCATGTGAAAATACTAACCCTCAGGCGGGGTATTTCCGGCAGGCAGGGCCTGCCGGAGGCGGTTTACAGGAAGGATTTGAACGGCAGATCCGGCTCGATGGTGAAGCAGTCGTCGAAGCCGCGCGGGTAGTGATATTCGAAATTGTCTTTATCCAGCGGCCAGGTAAATTTGCCGCCGACCTGCCAGATAAACGGCTTGAAGCCGTACTTCAGACGATCTTTTTTCATCTCCCACAGGACGCGGATCTCCTGCGGATCGGCCTGAAAGTTCGACCAGATATCATGGTGGAACGGGATCACCACCTTCGCGCTGAGCGACTCTGCCATGCGCAGGATATCGGCGCTGGTCATTTTGTCGGTGATCCCGCGCGGGTTCTCGCCATACGAGCCGAGGGCGACGTCAATCTGATGCTCGTTGCCATGCTTCGCGTAGTAGTTGGAGTAGTGGGAATCGCCGCTGTGGTACAGGTTGCCGCCCGGTGTTTTAAACAGATAGTTGACCGCGCGCTGGTCCATCCCGTCCGGCAGCACGCCGGCGGCTTTTTGATCCGCCGGGAGGGTGATCAGCGCGGTACGGTCGAATGCGTCGAGCGCGTGGATCTCGATGTCCTTAATTTTCACGACATCGCCGGGCTTCATGACGATACAGCGCGCTTTCGGCACGCCCCAGCCGATCCACATATCGACGCAGGTTTTCGGGCCGATAAATGGCACATTGGCCGGGCAGTTCTGCATGACGGCGGCGGCGACGTTGACGTCAATATGATCGTTGTGATCGTGGGTCGCAAGGACCGCGTCAATCTGGCGAATGGCGAACGGATCGAGCACGAACGGGGTGGTGCGCAGATTGGGCTGGAGCTTCTTCACCCCTGCCATCCGCTGCATCTGATGGCCGGTTTTCATCAGCGGATTGCCGTGGCTCTGCTTGCCGGTGCCGCACCAGAAATCGACGCAGACGTTGGCGCCGCCTTCGGATTTCAACCAGATGCCGGTACAGCCCAGCCACCACATGGCGAAGGTGCCGGGCGCAACCTGCTCCTGCTCAATCTCTTCATTCAGCCAGCTGCCCCATTCCGGAAAGGTGTTCAGGATCCAGGATTCACGGGTGATGGTCTGTACTTTACTCATCGCGGTCTTCCTCATGCATTTTCAAAAGTAATCAGTATTTGATTGGTTTTGATTTATGTTGTCACTGTCCTTCCAGGATTGCAATCATGTTTTCCATTGGTTTTGCGAGCTGACGCGCATATTCTCCCGCCTTTTCCGCAGCTTACGCGCCTTGATTTAATTTTTATCTCTATGATTTGAAATGTTTATTTGTGTTTCGATATAAATGAATAGAAATAACCTGAGTGAAGGAAAGGTTTATTGCGGCGTGCGTCACATTTAATCAAATTCAATCTTGTTGTGATTATTTTTGATTATTAGAGTGGGCAACGAGAAATGCTGAGCGTAAGGCGCGTTCAGCGCCTTCACCATCGGGAGTGTGTTATGGCAATCCTCTACAACATCTTTACCGTTTTCTTTAATCAGGTGATGACCAATGCCCCGCTGCTGTTGGGTATCGTGACCTGCCTGGGCTATATCCTGCTGCGTAAAAGCGTCAGCGTGATTATCAAAGGCACCATCAAAACCATTATCGGTTTCATGCTGTTACAAGCCGGCTCCGGCATCCTCACCAGCACCTTTAAACCGGTGGTGGCGAAAATGTCAGAGGTGTACGGCATTAACGGCGCCATCTCTGACACCTATGCCTCGATGATGGCGACCATCGACCGGATGGGCGAGGCCTATAGCTGGGTGGGCTACGCGGTGCTGCTGGCGCTGGCCCTAAACATCTGTTACGTCCTGCTGCGCCGGATTACCGGCATCCGCACCATCATGCTGACGGGCCATATCATGTTTCAGCAGGCGGGGCTGATTGCGGTCTCGTTGTTTATCTTCGGCTACTCCATGTGGACCACCATCATCTGCACGGCGGTGCTGGTGTCACTCTACTGGGGCATTACCTCCAATATGATGTACAAGCCTACTCAGCTGGTCACCGACGGCTGCGGCTTCTCTATCGGGCACCAGCAGCAGTTCGCCTCGTGGATAGCCTACAAAGTGGCGCCCTGGCTGGGGAAAAAAGAGGAGAGCGTCGAAGACCTCAAGCTACCTGGCTGGCTGAACATCTTCCACGACAACATCGTTTCCACCGCGATTGTGATGACCGTCTTCTTTGGTGCGATCCTGCTCTCTTTCGGCATTGACGTGGTGCAGGCGATGGCGGGTAAAACCCACTGGACGGTCTATATCCTGCAAACCGGTTTCTCCTTCGCGGTGGCGATTTTCATCATCACTCAGGGCGTGCGGATGTTCGTCGCCGAGCTGTCCGAAGCCTTCAACGGTATCTCGCAGCGCCTGATCCCTGGGGCGGTGCTGGCGATCGACTGCGCCGCCATCTATAGCTTCGCGCCGAATGCGGTGGTGTGGGGCTTTATGTGGGGCACCATCGGTCAGTTGATTGCCGTCGGCATTCTGGTCGGCGTCGGCTCCCCGATTCTGATTATTCCAGGCTTTATCCCGATGTTCTTCTCCAACGCGACGATTGGCGTCTTTGCCAACCACTTTGGCGGCTGGCGCGCGGCGCTCAAGATCTGCCTGGTGATGGGCATGATTGAAATTTTCGGTTGCGTATGGGCAGTGAAGCTCACCGGCATGAGCGCCTGGATGGGAATGGCGGACTGGTCGATTCTGGCGCCGCCGATGATGCAGGGCTTCGCCACCGTCGGACTGGCGTTTATGGCCGTCATCATCCTGATTGCACTGGCTTATATGTTCTTCGCCGGCCGCGCGCTGCGTGCCGAGGAAGACGCGGAAAAACAACTGGCAGAGGCCTCTGCCCAATAAGGAGTTCTGATTATGACCGTACGTATTCTGGCTGTGTGTGGTAACGGGCAAGGCAGTTCCATGATCATGAAAATGAAGGTGGACCAGTTCCTGACGCAATCCAACATCGACCACACGGTAAATAGCTGCGCGGTAGGTGAATACAAAAGCGAGCTGAACGGCGCGGATATCATCATCGCTTCAACCCATATCGCGGGGGAGATTACCGTCTCCGGTAATAAACATGTGGTGGGCGTGCGTAACATGCTTTCGCCGGCGGATTTCGGTCCCAAGCTGCTGGAGGTGATTAAAACTCACTTCCCGCAGGACGTGAAATAAGGAGCGGCCATGAAACTCCATGAATCGCTGGCGCAGAACCACTCCATCCGCCTGCAGGCGGAAGCGGAAACCTGGCAGGAGGCGGTAAAAATCGGCGTCGATCTGCTGGTGGCCGCCGACGTCGTGGAACCGCGCTATTACCAGGCCATTCTCGACGGCGTGGCCGAGCACGGCCCCTATTTTGTGATCGCCCCCGGGCTGGCGATGCCGCACGGGCGGCCGGAAGAGGGCGTCAGGAAAACCGGTTTTGCGCTGGTGACCCTGAAAAAACCGCTGATTTTCAACCATGAAGATAACGACCCGGTCGACATTCTGATCACCATGGCGGCGGTTGACGCCACCACCCACCAGGAGGTGGGGATCATGCAGATCGTTAACCTGTTTGATGATGAAGCCAATTTCGACCGTTTACGCGCCTGCCGCAGCGAGCAGGAAGTGCTGGATTTAATTAAAAACGCCACCGCGGCGGCTGTTTAAAAGGAACACTATCATGTCATTACCTATGTTGCAGGTCGCACTGGACAACCAAACGCTGGCCAGCGCCTACGAGTCCACCCGTCTGATCGCCGAAGAGGTGGATATCATTGAAGTCGGCACTATCCTTTGCGTCGGGGAAGGCGTGCGCGCGGTGCGCGATCTGAAAGCGCTGTATCCGCATAAAATCGTGCTGGCGGACGCCAAAATCGCCGACGCCGGCAAGATCCTGTCGCGGATGTGCTTTGAAGCCAACGCCGACTGGGTCACGGTGATCTGCTGCGCCGATATCAACACCGCCAAAGGGGCGCTGGATGTCGCCAAAGAGTTCAACGGCGATGTGCAAATTGAGCTAACCGGCTTCTGGACCTGGGAGCAGGCGCAGGCATGGCGCGAGGCGGGCATTCAGCAGGTAGTTTACCACCGCAGCCGCGACGCGCAGGCGGCGGGCGTGGCGTGGAGCGAGGCGGATATCAGCGCGATTAAGCGTCTGTCCGATATGGGCTTCAAAGTAACCGTCACCGGCGGCCTGGCGCTGGAAGACCTGCCGCTGTTCGCCGGCATCCCCATCCACGTCTTTATTGCCGGGCGTAGCATCCGCGATGCCGCTTCACCGGTGGAAGCGGCGCGCCAGTTTAAACGCTCTATCGCCCAGCTGTGGGGTTAAGGAGCGGCTATGTTGGCGAAACAAATTCCGCTCGGCATCTATGAAAAAGCGCTCCCCGCCGGGGAGTGCTGGCTGGAGCGGCTGCAGCTGGCGAAAGCGCTAGGCTTTGATTTTGTGGAAATGTCTCTCGATGAAACGGACGCTCGTCTTGCGCGGCTGGACTGGAGCCCGGAGCAGCGTCTGGCGCTGGTCAAGGCGGTGGCCGAAACCGGCGTCCGGGTGCCATCAATGTGCCTGAGCGCCCATCGCCGTTTTCCTCTGGGTAGCGAAGACGACGCGGTGCGTCGTCAGGGGCTGGAAATCATGCGCAAAGCCATCCAGCTGGCGCAGGATGTCGGGATCCGGGTGATCCAGCTGGCAGGTTACGACGTCTATTACCAGCAGGCGAACGATGAGACGCGGCGTCGCTTTCGCGATGGTCTGAAAGAGAGCGTCGAACTGGCCAGCCGGGCCCAGGTAACCCTGGCGATGGAAATTATGGACTACCCGCTGATGAACTCGATCAGCAAAGCGCTGGGCTACGCCCATTACCTGAATAATCCGTGGTTCCAGCTTTATCCCGACATCGGCAATCTGTCGGCGTGGGATAACGACGTCCAGATGGAGCTGCAGGCCGGCATGGGGCACATCGTGGCGGTGCACGTCAAAGATACCCGGCCCGGCGTCTTTAAAAACGTGCCGTTCGGCGAAGGGGTCGTCGATTTTGAACGCTGCTTCGAAACTCTCAAACAGACCGGCTACTGCGGCCCGTATCTGATTGAGATGTGGAGCGAAACCAGCGCGGATCCGCTAGCGGAAGTGGCGAAGGCGCGCGACTGGGTGAAAGCGCGGATGGTCCGCGCCGGACTGATGGAGGCGGCGTAATGCAACAACTGAAACAGCAGGTGTTCGAGGCCAACAGGGATCTGCCCCGATACGGCCTGGTGACCTTCACCTGGGGCAATGTCAGCGCGATTGACCGGCAGCGCGGGCTGGTGGTGATCAAACCCAGCGGCGTGGCCTACGACGCCATGACCGTCGATGACATGACGGTGGTCGATCTGCAGGGCAACGTGGTGGAAGGGCGCTGGCGTCCCTCCTCTGATACCGCTACCCATCTGGCGCTCTATCGCCGTTATCCCGGCCTTGGCGGGGTGGTGCATACCCATTCGACGCACGCTACCGCCTGGGCGCAGGCGGGGCTGGCGATCCCGGCGCTCGGCACCACCCATGCGGACTACTTTTTCGGTGATATCCCTTGCACCCGGGCGCTTAGCGCGCAGGAGGTGGATGAGGCCTACGAGCTGAACACCGGGAAGGTGATTATCGAAACCCTGGGCGAGGCAAACCCGTTGCATACGCCGGCGATCGTCGTCTATCAGCACGGGCCGTTCTCCTGGGGGAAAGACGCCCACGAGGCGGTGCACAATGCGGTTGTGATGGAAGAGGTGGCACGCATGGCGTGGATTGCCCGCGGCATTAATCCGCGGCTGCAGCCGATTGACAGCTGGCTGATGGAAAAACATTTTCTGCGTAAACACGGGCCGAACGCCTACTACGGGCAGAAGTAAACGACGCGCTCCGGGGCTTTCACCGTCACGGTGAAGCAACTGGTCTGGCCCCGGAGCCGTTTTTTAGCCCTGACGATAAGCCGACGGCATAGCGCGCATGCCGATGAGCGTGACCACGCAAATTATCGCGCCAGCGTAAAACGTCGAAGCGGCGCCGAAGGTTTCCCACAGCACGCCTGCGCCGGTACTGGCCAGCAACAGCGCCAGACCGCTCATCAGGTTGAACATACCGAACGCCGTGCCGCGTAGCGCCGGCGGCGCCGTATGGGCGACCATCGCCGCCAGCAGCCCCTGGGTCATCCCCATGTGAATTCCCCACAGCGCGACCCCGACCAGCAGCGTGCTCCAGTGGGCGCTGAGGGCCAGCACGATATCGGCGAGGATCAGCACCAGCAGTCCCCACTGCAGCAGTTTGCTGTGGCTCATGCTGTCAGAGAGCTTGCCGAACGGGTAGGCCGTAACGCTGTAGACCAGGTTCATCGCCACCATCACCAGCGGAATGGTAAACAGCGGGATCTCCATCTGCTGGGCGCGCAGCACCAGAAAGGCTTCGCTGAAGCGGGCGAGGGTGAAGATGCTGCCGATGGCGACCACCCACCAGTAGGCGGCGGAGAGCTTTTGCAGATTTTCGCGCTTCAGCGGATTACTGCGTTGATGGTCGATGGCGGATTTTGGCTCCTGCAGGCCAAAACCCAGCAGGAGAATAGAGAGCACGGCGGGAATAACCGCCACCCAGAATATAGCGTGAAAATCGTTGGCCCACATAAACATCAGCAGCACCGCCAGCAGCGGGCCGAGAAAGGCGCCAACGGTATCCAGCGCCTGACGTAGCCCGTAGGCGGCGCCGCGGATCTCCGGTGGGGTGACGTCGGCGACCAGCGCGTCGCGCGGCGCGCCGCGAATGCCTTTGCCTACGCGGTCGATCATGCGGGCGCTAAACACCACGCCGGCGGTCGGGGCGATGGCAAACAGCGGCTTGCTGAGCGCGCCCAGGCCGTAGCCCAGCAGCGCCAGCCCTTTGCGCTTACCGACGTAGTCGCTGATCGCGCCGGAGAAGATTTTCAGGATCAGGGCGGTGGCTTCCGCCAGCCCCTCGATAAGACCGATGATAATCACGCTGGCGCCGAGGGTGGTGGCCATAAACAGCGGTAAGAGACTGTGGATCATCTCGGACGACACATCCATCAGCAGGCTGACGCCGCCGAGTACCCAAACGCCTTTGGGGATGCGGCCTAAGGTGGCGAAACGCGGAACCATCCATTACTCCTGATTATCAAAAAATAGACTGATGATTAAATCAGGTTGCGATGACGCTGATAAGTTGATTTATAAAATTATTCTCAATTGCGTTTAGCCACTGGCCTTGCTTCGCCCCTCGCGAGGAGAGGCGAAGAATGGGCCCGACATTAGCGGTAAATCACCGCGCTGGCGCGAAGCGGGCCGTTGGTTTCTGGTTCGTGCATCAGGATGGGCTGAAAATATTTCGCCCCCTGCGCATCGCTCAACTGGCTAAGGGCCTGTTCGGCCTCGTGCTCAGTGGCCATATTGTGATTGATATAGATAACGCCGAGGCTCTGCACATCGTCCATGTTGCGGGCCTGTCGTTCGGTGATTTGGATAGCTGCCAACGCGTTGGCGCTGAAGAAAAGCGCAGCCATCATGGCGATGATTTTCAGTTTCATATACTACGCTCCTGACTGACAGTCCTGACGCTGACTCGGGGCTCTCCTGTGGTCATTGGGTTTCTGATTTAAGTGTAATCGCTGATTGAACGGCGTATCGCGACCTTTTCTGATGCAGTTGTTCAAAAAAATGCCGCTTCCTTTGCTGGTTAATTTTAAATCACCCACTTAGCGCCACTTGGCGCTTAGTGCGAATTATTTGTGCAAATGCGCTTGTGTTCCTGGGGGGCCGCCATTAGAATGACGCGTCAATTTTTCAGCCGCCCTTTAACACGTTCCTTGCCTCCATGGGCCGCGGCTGACCCAGACAGGAGGCTGAATAATCCGTAAGGAGCAATTCGATGCGTCATTACGAAATCGTTTTTATGGTCCATCCTGACCAGAGCGAACAGGTTCCGGGCATGATCGAACGTTACACTGGTGCAATCACTGCAGCAGCAGGTACGATCCACCGTCTGGAAGACTGGGGCCGCCGTCAGCTGGCTTATCCGATCAACAAACTGCACAAAGCTCACTACGTTCTGCTGAACGTTGAAGCGCCGCAGGAAGCGATCGATGAGCTGGAAACTAACTTCCGCTTCAACGACGCCGTTATCCGCAGCATGGTAATGCGTACTAAGCACGCTGTTACCGAAGCATCTCCGATGGTTAAAGCGAAAGACGAGCGCCGTGAGCGTCGCGAAGATTTCGCCAACGAAACCGCAGATGATTCTGAAGCTGGGGATTCTGAAGAGTAATCCTGATGACCAACCGTCTGGAGCTGTCCGGCATTATTTGCAGGACTCCACTTCGTAAGGTCAGCCCGTCAGGAATTCCTCACTGCCAGTTCGTGCTTGAGCATCGTTCAGTGCAGGAGGAAGCCGGTTTTCACCGGCAGGCATGGTGTCAAATGCCCGTTATTATTAGCGGTCACGAGAACCAGGCCATTACTCACAGTATAACGGTCGGTAGCGCAGTAACCGTTCGAGGGTTCATCTCTTGCCATAAGGCAAAGAACGGCTTGAGCAAAATGGTTCTGCATGCCGAGCAGATTGAATTGATAGATTCTGGAGACTAGCCATATGGCACGTTATTTCCGTCGTCGCAAGTTCTGCCGTTTCACCGCGGAAGGCGTTCAAGAGATCGACTATAAAGATATCGCTACGCTGAAAAACTACATCACCGAAAGCGGTAAGATTGTCCCGAGCCGTATCACCGGTACCCGTGCAAAATACCAGCGTCAGCTGGCTCGCGCTATCAAACGCGCTCGCTACCTGTCCCTGCTGCCGTACACTGATCGTCATCAGTAATCGGTCACGGTCCATTAATACGACTTTGAGAGGATAAGGTAATGCAAGTTATTCTGCTTGATAAAGTAGCAAACCTGGGTAGCCTGGGTGATCAGGTTAACGTTAAAGCGGGCTATGCTCGTAACTTCCTGGTCCCGCAGGGTAAAGCTGTTCCTGCTACCAAGAAAAACGTTGAATTCTTCGAAGCACGTCGCGCTGAACTGGAAGCCAAACTGGCTGACGTTCTGGCAGCTGCTGAAGCTCGTGCTGCGCAGATCAACGCCCTGGAATCCGTAACCATCGCGTCTAAAGCTGGCGACGAAGGTAAACTGTTCGGTTCCATCGGTACTCGCGACATCGCTGACGCTGTCACTGCAGCAGGCGTTAAAGTTGCTAAGAGCGAAGTTCGCCTGCCGAACGGCGTTCTGCGTAACGTTGGCGAGCACGAAGTGGACTTCCAGGTTCACAGCGAAGTTTTCGCTAAAGTTATCATCAACGTGGTTGCTGAGTAATCGGCCTCTGACGTTCTGGTAACAACAAATCGCCGGCCTTGTGCCGGCGTTTTGCTTTTTAGCGCCTTTCATTTTGCGGCGGCGTAACGCTCGCTGTCGTCTTCGCTGCTAGCGCGCACGCACAAAGCTGCCGTTCGACTGGCGGGTAAACAGCACCTGCTGGCCGTTGCCGGTATCAATAGTGAGCCCGGTGACCACGCCGTTGGCGTTCTGCCGAATCTGCACCGTCTGTCCGCTCTGCAACGTGCTTAATGGTTTACCTGCGCCTTCAACCTGCGCCATGGCGTAAACGTCGGTGGCCGGCAGCCCATGATCGCGGAACAGCTGGGCCAGGGTTTTGCCTGACTCGATGCGATAGGTCCGCCATTGCTGCTCAATGCCCGGCGCGGACTGCTGCGATGAGGATTGATAGGGCTGGGAGGCGGCGGGCTGCTGCGTCTGCGCCTGATCCGGCTGCTCATCCTGAATCGGCTCCGGGGCGACCGGCGCCATCTGGTCGGCATCGCTCACGGTAGGCGTATTGGTGATCGGCGGCAGGGGAACGGCCTGATTGCCGCCAGCTTGCGGCTGGGACTGCGACTGCAGATTCAGGTTTGCTTCACGGCTGGTGGACGCCGGGTTTTGGCTATCGTCTGAGGGAAGCAGAATGCCGATAATCACCAACAGGAAGCCAGCGATAATTCCCCGGCGGTGCATCGGGGGCAGTGGGTCCAGGAGGCGAAAATGATCCGGGGCGTGCCAGATTTTCGCCAGGGTAGATGTCAGTTCAAAGCGCCCGGGCATGGCTTTCCTCCTGCTCCGCATATTTTTATCCTGCCTATGAGTATAGATGGCTAACGTCCTGATGACCGGAACAAAGTGAAGTTAACCTGATGCCGCCTATTGTTTCTTTTTCGCTGAGATTTGTCATCATCCGCCGACAAAGTTTTACCCATTTCGCTATGGCTGTTATGCTTCCGGACGCTTTTCTCTTGATGTTTATCACCCAAAAAAGGAACAAAGATGGCAACCCCAACTTTTGACACTATCGAAGCGCAGGCAAGTTACGGTATCGGCTTGCAGGTTGGACAACAGCTGAGCGAATCCGGCCTGCAGGGGCTGCTGCCGGAAGCGTTGGTGGCGGGTATCGCCGATGCGCTGGAAGGTAACCAGCCGCAGGTGCCGGTAGAAGCCGTCCACCGTGCGCTGCGTGAAATCCACGAGCGCGCCGACGCCGTGCGTCGCGAGCGTTTCCAGGCGATGGCCGCTGACGGCCAGAAATACCTTGATGAAAACCGCGAGAAAGAGGGTGTGAACAGCACCGAGTCCGGTCTGCAGTTCCGCGTGCTGACCCAGGGCGAAGGTCCGATCCCGGCCCGTACCGACCGCGTACGCGTGCACTACACCGGTAAACTGATCGACGGCACCGTCTTCGACAGCTCCGTCGCTCGCGGCGAACCGGCAGAGTTCCCGGTGACCGGCGTAATCGGCGGCTGGATTGAAGCGCTGACCCTGATGCCGGTAGGTTCCAAATGGGAACTGACCATCCCGCACAACCTCGCCTACGGCGAGCGCGGCGCTGGCGCGTCGATCCCTCCGTTCAGCACCCTGATCTTCGAAGTTGAACTGCTGGATATTATCTAAACAGCAGAGGCTTCCTCTTCCCCGGCGGCGGGGGAAGCCACAAAAATAGCGTAAAATCCTTAAGTTAAAAATTAATTGGAATTATGTTTTGCATTCATCGCGTATGGGTGTATTTTTGTGAGCTATTTCGCGTTAGATGAGTGATATAACACTCACTTTAAACATAAAATTAACATTATATCTAAATCATAGTATTCATCCCTCCGATTCTTACCTAATATCGACTAGCCCTTGCTGGGGTTAATGACAGACGACAGGCCATCAGAGCCTGAACAACACAGATAGGTACAACAGGAAGAAATCACATGGTAGATCAGGTTAAAGTCGCTGCTGTCGAGCAGGAGCCGACTGAACAATCGCTACGGCGAAATCTCACAAACCGACATATTCAGCTGATTGCAATTGGCGGGGCGATCGGCACTGGATTATTTATGGGTTCTGGCAAAACCATCAGCCTTGCCGGGCCATCCATTATTTTTGTTTATATGATTATCGGTTTTATGCTGTTTTTCGTTATGCGAGCCATGGGCGAATTACTGCTGTCGAACCTCGAATATAAATCCTTCAGCGACTTTGCGGCCGATCTGCTGGGCCCCTGGGCGGGCTACTTTACCGGCTGGACCTATTGGTTCTGCTGGGTGGTGACGGGGATGGCGGACGTGGTGGCGATCACCGCCTACGCGCAGTTCTGGTTTCCCGGACTCTCCGACTGGGTCGCGTCGCTGGCGGTGATCCTGCTGCTGCTGGGCCTGAACCTTGCCACCGTCAAAATGTTTGGCGAAATGGAGTTCTGGTTCGCGATGATCAAAATCGTCGCCATCGTGGCGCTGATCGTGGTCGGCCTGGTGATGGTCATGATGCATTTCAAATCGCCGACCGGCGTCGAAGCCTCTTTCGCGCATCTGTGGAATGACGGCGGCTGGTTCCCGAAAGGGCTGAGCGGCTTCTTCGCCGGCTTCCAGATTGCGGTATTCGCCTTCGTGGGGATTGAGCTGGTCGGTACCACCGCGGCCGAAACCAAAGACCCGGAAAAATCCCTGCCGCGGGCGATTAACTCCATCCCGCTGCGTATCATTATGTTCTACGTCTTCGCGCTGATTGTGATTATGTCGGTGACGCCGTGGAGCTCTGTGGTGCCGAGCAAGAGCCCGTTCGTTGAGCTGTTCGTGCTGGTCGGTCTGCCGGCAGCGGCGAGCCTGATTAACTTCGTGGTGCTGACTTCCGCAGCCTCATCGGCCAACAGCGGTGTCTTCTCCACCAGCCGTATGCTGTTCGGTCTGGCGCAGGATGGTCAGGCGCCGAAGATGTTCGCCAAGCTGTCGAAGCGTGCGGTGCCGGCGAAGGGCTTAACCTTCTCCTGCATGTGCCTGCTGGGCGGTGTGGTGATGCTGATGGTCAACCCGAGCGTGATCGCCGCGTTCACCATGATCACCACGGTGTCGGCGATCCTGTTCATGTTCGTCTGGACCATTATCCTTTGCTCTTATCTGGTCTACCGTAAAAAGCGTCCGCAGCTGCACGAGAAGTCCAAATATAAGATGCCGCTGGGCAAATTAATGTGCTGGGTGTGCATGGCCTTCTTCGTCTTCGTACTGGTGCTGTTGACCCTCGAAGATGACACCCGTGAAGCGCTGATGGTCACCCCGCTGTGGTTCGTTCTGCTGGGTGCGGGCTGGCTGTTTGCCGGCAAAAAGCGTCTGGCGAAATAAAAGAGCATTTTAACGTTGCTTGCAACGGACCGTCATAAAAAAGGCCACCCGGAGTGGCCAAATAAGACGGACAATGTCGAGGGCGCCTGCGGGCGCCTTTTTCGTTATTCTCCTGCGAGGGCACGCGGGAACAGCACGTTATTTTCCAGGCTGATGTGCTCCATCAGATCGTCAATCATCTCGTTGATACCGTTATACATCGCTTTCCAGGTGGTGCACGCTTCCGGCGGCGGCGTCACGTTATGGGTGATATGTTTGATCACCTCCAGCAGTTCACCCGCTTCGTCATGCTCGCTTTCCATCACGCTGATGGGGCCCCCGGCCTGGGCGCCCATCCCCTGTTTGATCATCGGGAACAGGATCTGCTCCTCTTTCATCATGTGGCTGGAGAGCTCCTGCTGCAGCATGGTCAGGTACTTCGTCAGCCCTTTCGGCACGTTCGGTTTATCGGCATGGACCCGTTCCACCTTGGTGGCCTGCAGGATCAGCTCCGGCAGCTGTTCGCGGTGCCGATCATGATAGCGAACGATGATATGGTCGATAATCTCCGCGAGAGGCGCCGCGCGCCAGTCGTGGGTGACGGGCTGCTCGGCCAGTTTCGCCAGCTCGGCTTCGATCACCGCGACATCCAGCGCTTTACGCGATGCGGCGCGCGCCAGCGTCTGTTTGCCGCCGCAGCAGTAGTCCATATCGTATTGACGGAACAGGGCGGAGGCGCGCGGGATGGTCAGCGCCAGCTCGCCTAAAGGTTGGTCACGGAAAGCCATAGCAGTTACCTCGTCATCAGGAATATAAGATGCATTTTAAATGCATCTTTGTGGCGAGGGAATACCCCTTAAGGAGGCCTGGCTACTTTTTTTCGTCCGTCAGCGGTTGCAACGTCGGTTTGTCCGGCCTGGCGCGTACGGCGGAGACCACGCCGAGCACCAGCATCAGGATACCGCTCAGGGTCAGCAGCGGTGGTAAACTTTGCCGCAACAGAAAGGTATACAGTAGCCCGGCCAGGGTTTCGAAAACGATAAGCGGCCCGAGGATCACCGTCG
This sequence comes from Klebsiella sp. 2019SCSN059, assembly GCF_021739525.1. Taxonomy (NCBI): domain Bacteria; kingdom Pseudomonadati; phylum Pseudomonadota; class Gammaproteobacteria; order Enterobacterales; family Enterobacteriaceae; genus Klebsiella; species Klebsiella sp. 2019SCSN059. Next base: position 35,882 of record NZ_JAKKOM010000036.1, read on the forward strand.
GCAACCGTTGACTGGCAATATTCCAGCACAGCGCGCCGACCCATGAGCAGAGCACCGCGATGGCCAGCATCAGCATAATGAACACCGCCGGGCGCGGGCCGAAGGGCAGGGGGAACCCGGCCTGCTGACCGTGCAGCCAGGCGCAGGCGGCGAGATAACCGGCCAGCGAAACCGGAAGCGTCACCAGCGCCTGAGCGGTAGCCCACATCATCGGCGGTTGATGCGGATTCTCCCGCAGCCAGCGGGCGTTGCGCAGCGCATACCAGGCCCAGCAGACCACCGACCCCAGCGCCAGCGCAATGCCGGAGCCGTAGCGCCACGGACTAAAATCAGGCAACCCCTGGCGCAGTTCCGCGACGTTAACGCAGATCAGTCCGACGGCGATGCAGACCAGCGCCGGAAACAGGCGCCGCCACGGCAGCTTTCCGTCGCGCTGGCTGTAGAGCAGATTGGCGAAGACCGGCAATACCACCGGCAGCGTGCCGATAATCATGGTGGAGACCGGCGCCCCGGTGCGCTGAATGGCGCTGGCCAGACAGACGTAATAGATAAGATTTCCCATCATCGTCAGACCCAGCGCGGTCCACCAGTCGTTCCGGCTCAGCTGGCGCAAACGCGCGCGCCCGAGCCATGCCAGCGGCAGGGCGATCAGACCCAGCGCCAGATAGCGTCCCATCGACTGGAGCATCGCCGGATACTCGGGCACCAGCAAAGGCCCGACAAAGATTAATCCCCACATCAGCCCCGCCAGCAGGGCGTACAACACACCACTAATCATCATTGCATCCATTGTCATCACTGTTGTCTGCAGTGTAGAAGGAGGGCGGGCGGGAATATTGTATGAGATTGCGCATCAGCGCCTGGCGACCTGCTTCTGATAGCGTACCGGCGTAATGCCGTAACGCTGGGTGAAGGCGCGGGTCAGGTGAGACTGGTCGGTAAGGCCGACGGCTATCGCCACTTCGGCGGCGGGCATGCCGTGGGTGAGAAACGCCTTGGCGCGCCACAGGCGGATGGCCATCAACATCTGATGGGGCGTCACATGATAGTGGGCTTTAAACTGGCGCTGAAAGTGGTACGGGCTAAGCGCCGCCACCTGAGCCAGCTCGTCGAGGGTGATGGGGCGCATATAGTTATCGTGCAGGTAGTCGCGCACGCGGTCGAAGCGATGTCCTGTCTCGCCCTGCGCCGAGGCATGGTGGGCCAGAGGGCGGAAGGTGTCGATGAGGTCGAGCAGCATTCCCTGCTGGGCCAGCGCATCGTCGCTGTGCCACAGGCCATAAATTAGCTGGCCAATCCGCCGGGACCGCAGGGGATCCTCGCGGACCACCTCGCTGAACCACCAGTCGCGCACCCCGGTGATGGCTTCCAGACGGTCCGGCTCCAGATAAATCATCCGGTAGCGCCAGCCGTCGGCGGTTTCCGCTTCGCCGGTGTGCAGCTCGTCGGGATTCATGGTGACAATAGCGTTCGCGGCGGCGATATGCTGGCTGCCACGGTAGCGAAAGCGCTCGGCGCCTTGCTCAATCACGCCGATGCCGAAGGCTTCGTGAGTATGGGGTTCAAAGGCGTAGCGAGAGATATGGGCGTGGTAAAGCTCCACCCCGGGAAGCTGTTCGAGATGGCGAAAGCGCGCACGATCTTTTTCATCACTAAATTGGGGTGGTACGCCCTGCATGCCTGCCTCCCGACGGTTGATCTCTTCAATATGAGAGAGGAACCGCCGGGACGCAACCGCAAAAGCTGAGAGGGACGGTTACAGCATGCCTTTCACGCTTTCGGCAAGGGAAGTGGTCGGACGGCCAATCAATGTACTCAGGGTGTGGCTGTCGTCAAACAGCCCGCCTTTCGAGGCGCCGACGTCGGAGTCCGCCAGCATATCCGCCAGACCCGCCGGCAGGCCGACGCTTTTCAGCGCGGCGGCGAAGTCGGCTTCGCTGAGGTTCTGATAGACCACGTTTTTCCCGCTGTGCGTGCTCAGCTCGGCAGCCAGGTCGCTCAGCGTCCAGGCGTTATCGCCCGCCAGTTCGTAAACTTTCCCTGCATGGCCTTCACCGGCGATAACGCGGGCGGCCGCGGCGGCATAATCCGCGCGGGTAGCGGAGGCAATTTTACCTTCGCCGGCGGCGCCGATAAACACGCCGTGCTCCAGCGCCGGCGGCGCGCTGGCCAGATAGTTTTCGGTATACCAGCCATTGCGCAGCAGGGCGTAAGCGATGCCAGAGTCGGCCAGCATCTGCTCGGTTTCAATATGCTCTGCGGCCAGGCCCAGCGGCGAAGTGTCGGCGTGCAGCAGGCTGGTATAGGCGATGAATGTCACCCCAGCGGCTTTGGCGGCGTTGATGACGTTGCGGTGCTGTACGGCACGCTGGCCGACTTCGCTGGAGGAGATTAACAGCAGTTTATTCACGCCCTGCAGCGCGGCGGTCAATGCCGCTTCGTCGCTATAGTCGGCCTGGCGGACGACGACGCCCTGCTGGCTGAGCGCCTGGGCTTTGGCCGGGTTGCGGACAATCGCCACAATCTGGCTGGCAGGAACGGTTTTAAGCAGGTCTTGCAGAACGTAGTGGCCAAGCTGGCCGGTGGCACCGGTAAGGGCGATCATGGGGCTTCTCCTTCGTGTTTATTGGCAGTTGTGGTAAGCTAACACCTTAACTAACTTTTAGTAAGTACGTACAAAAAGGTAAGTATGAAAATGGCCGAACCGACGCTGAGCGATAAACTGCGCAACGGCAATCTGTTTGCGGAACAGTGCCCGTCGCGCGATGTGCTTAAACATGTCACCAGCCGTTGGGGCGTGTTGATTCTGGTGGCGCTGCGCGAGGGGACCCATCGCTTCAGCGATCTGCGGCGCAAAATGGGCGGGGTCAGCGAAAAGATGCTGGCGCAGTCGCTGCAGGCCCTGGAGCAGGATGGTTTTATCGACCGCGTCTCTTATCCGGTGGTGCCGCCGCACGTTGAATATAGCCTGACGCCGCTCGGTCTGCAGGTGAGCGATAAGGTGGCCGCCCTGGCGGACTGGATCGAGGTTAATCTGCCCGCGGTGCTGGCGAGCCACGGGGAGTGAAAATGTATCACTCCCTGTAGCCCCGCCACCGGGGAGATGTACCCGGATAGCGGCTGGCGCCTTATCCGGGCTACCCGTCAGCTCCGGTTTGTAGCCCCGGTAAGCGCAGCGCCACCGGGGAACAGGCATTACTGACTCAAATCCAGCTGATAAATGGCGAAGCCGATATCATCGGCGGCCACCTGGCGCATCGGATACTGGGCTTTCTCTTTGATAAACGCCGCGGCTTTGTCGCCAGGCGAGGTCTCAAAACGAATATCCAGCGGTGTCTTACTGTGGATCGGCGCCAGGCGCCAGTTGTTATCCGCCGCCGGATGGATCGCGCCATCCTTCTTCGATTGCGCGCCAATCCACGCCGCCAGCACCGAACGGTTTTCATCCGGTGAGGCAAAGGCGATATGGCTTTCGCCGGTGCCGGCGAATTTACCGCCGTAAGCGCGATAGTTATTGGTGGCGACCAGGAAAGTGGCCTGCGGATCGACAGGTTTGCCATTGAAGGTCAGGCCCTTGATGCGCTCTGCCTGCGGATGGATCATCTGGCACTCGCCGTCGTAGCGGGCCGGCTGGCTGACGTCGATCTGGTAGTTCACCCCGTCAATCACGTCGAAGTTATAGGTGCGGAAGCCGTCCCAGTTGATCAGCGACTGCGGCTTGCTGCTGGCCGGGTCTATCTGGTTAAACTGCCCGGCGGAGCACTCCAGCCACTCCTTGACCTCCTTCCCGCTGACCTTCATCACCACCAGGGTGTTGGGGTAGAGATAGAGGTCGGCGGCGTTGCGGAAGGTGAGCTGGCCTTTTTCCACTTCCACGAAGCTCGCCGGATCGTTTTTACGCCCGCCGACTTTAAACGGCGCGGCGGCGGAGAGCACCGGCAGTTTCGCCAGGTCCGGGTCGCCCTGAATGTAGTGTTCGACGTAGGCTTTTTGCGCCATGTTGACCACCTGCACCGTCGGGTCGTCCTGCACCAGCGCCAGATAGCTGTACATGTTGTCGGCGGACTTGCCGATCGGCTGACTGACGAACTCGCGAGTGGCGTCGTGATCGGCTTTCAGCACCGCCACCAGCTTGCCGTCTTCCGCCGCCAGCGATTTCTTCGCCACCGCGTCGTAGATTGGCCGCGCTTCCGCTTTACTCTGAGTCACCTGCCATTTTCCGCTGTCGTTGTTCAGCACCAGATCGACCACCCCGAGGTGATCGCCCCACATTCCCGGCATTACCGCCGGCACGCCGTTCAGCGTCCCTCTGGCGATATCCGCGCCTTTAATGTTGGCGAAGTCTTTGCCGGGGAACACCGCGTGGGCGTGGCCGAACATGATGGCGTCAATGCCGGGCACCTGGCTTAAGTAGTAGACCGAGTTCTCGGCCATCGCCTGATACGGGTCGGCGGAGAGGCCGGAGTGCGCGACCACCACGACCACGTCAGCGCCTTTCGCCCGCATCTCCGGGATATATTTGCGCGCGGTTTCGGTAATGTCGTTGACCGTCACTTTGCCGCTAAGATTGGCTTTATCCCAGGTCATGATCTGCGGCGGCACAAAGCCGATATAGCCGATGCGCAGGGTATGGGATTGACCGTCGCTGTCCTGAACCGGGGTGTCCTGGATCAGGTAGGGGGTGAACAGCGGTTTGCCGGTTTTGGCATCGATGATATTGGCGTTCACGTAGGGGAATTTCGCCCCGGCCAGCGCTCTGTGCAGGAAGTCGAGGCCGTAGTTGAATTCATGGTTGCCCAGGTTGCCGACGGCATAATTCAGGGTGTTCATCGCCTTATACACCGGATGAACATCGCCCTCTTTTAGCCCCTTAGCGGCCATGTAGTCGCCCAGCGGGCTCCCCTGGATCACATCCCCGTTATCCACCAGTACGCTGTTTTTCGCTTCTGCCCGCGCCTGTTCGATCAGGGTGGCGGTACGCACCAGGCCGAATTTCTCCGTGGCGGCATCTTTGTAATAGTCAAAGTCCATCATATTGCTGTGCAGATCGGTGGTTTCCATGATCCGCAGGTCGACCGTTGCGGCGCTGACGCTGGCGGCGATCAGCGTGGCCAGGAGCGTTGCGCTAAACTTAATCATCAGAGGCGTCCTTTTTTTATGAGCGATAGCACAGAAGAAAATGTATTTATATTCTGTTGCTTACAGAAATGTGAATCTTGCCAGAAAAGTGGGCAGCGAAACCGCCATCGTTATCACAGATAGCGGAACTTGCGGTGATGCGATATAAATAAAACAACGAGTTAACGCCACTGTAACCAGACGAGGTGGAGAATGTTAGAACAAGTATGTCAGCTTGCACGGAACGCGGGCGATGCCATCATGGAAGTTTACGATGGAAACCAACCGATCAACGTCGCCAGCAAGAAAGATGATTCTCCGGTCACGGCGGCGGATATCGCGGCGCATAAAGTCATTGTCAGCGGCCTGCAGGCGCTGGATGCCACCATTCCTGTTTTGTCGGAAGAGGACCCGCCGGCCTGGGAAGTGCGTCAGCACTGGCAGCGCTACTGGCTGGTCGACCCGCTGGACGGCACCAAAGAATTTATTAAGCGTAACGGCGAGTTCACCGTCAATATCGCGCTGATTGAAAACGGCAAGCCGACGCTGGGCGTGGTCTACGCGCCGGTGATGAAGGTGATGTACAGCGCGGAAAAAGGCAAAGCCTGGAAAGAAGAGTGCGGCGTGCGCAAGCAGATCCAGGTCCGAGATGCCCGTCCGCCGCTGGTGGTGATCAGCCGCTCCCATGGCAACGATCCGGAGCTGCAGGAGTACCTTGAGCAGCTGGGCGAGCACCAGACCACCTCTATCGGCTCCTCGCTGAAGTTCTGCCTGGTGGCGGAAGGTCAGGCCCAGCTCTATCCGCGCTTCGGGCCGACCAGCACCTGGGACACCGCCGCCGGCCATGCGGTCGCGGTCGCCGCCGGGGCGCATGTTCACGACTGGCAGGGGAAAACCCTCGACTACACGCCGCGTGAATCCTTCCTCAACCCCGGCTTCCGGGTCTCTATTTATTAAGCAGCTTACGCAGCAGGTCGATCACCTGCTGCACCTCCTGCTGGGTGAGCGCGCCGTCTTTGGCCCACTGTACGCGCCCGCTCTTATCCAGCACCACAATCGCGGAGCTCTTCTCGTCCAGCTGCCAGGCTTTCCGCACCAGCCCGTTGCTGTCGACGATAAATTGCGACCACGGGAAGAGCTGTTTATTACTCTCGATACTGTTGCGCACGAACATGCCGGTGCCCGGGATGGCATCGTCGGTATTGACAATGGTGGTGGTCTGATAGCGATCGTGTGGGAAGCTCGCCGCTTTAATCGCCTCGATCAGGTTGGCATTTTTCTCTTTTGCTGACGAGCGTCCAGCGATGTGCTGGATGACTCGCACTTTTCCCACCAGCTGCGAGCTATTCCAGTTTTTATAGCTAAACTTATCATTATCCAGAATAAGTTCGCCCCGATCCGCGACGCCGACCGGCGCCACGCGCTGGCCGTCGACAAAGTTATGCGCTGAGGCCAGCAGCGGGAAGAGGAGTAACGAGGCGGCCAGTATGCTACGTAGGGTCATGCGGAATCCTTAATCATTTTTGTGCAGGTGATCCGACCACTTGGTCTCGTTTAATGATAAGTGCGATTGGCGACGATTACCCGCAATGAGGATGCCAGTTTGCGTGTTGACGCACAAATTAGTCGAAAAACGGCGACTTATACTTACTTCATCGTATGTCCGAAACGAAAATTCTGAATTATTGTCATCAAACGGTAAATAAACTTATACACACTGGGTCCCTCTGAGATTCTGGACTATAGTTTTAGGGCATTAAAATTTGCGCTCCCGATACGTGGGCTAACTGTGGCACCACAGGAGCGTAACCCTGGCAGGAGAGAAGAATGAAAATTTTCCAACGCTACAATCCGCTGCAAGTGGCGAAGTACGTGAAGATCCTGTTTCGTGGACGGTTGTACATCAAGGACGTTGGCGCATTTGAATTTGATAAGGGCAAAATCCTTATCCCGAAGGTCAAGGACAAGCTGCATCTGTCAGTGATGTCCGAAGTCAATCGTCAGGTGTTGCGTCTGCAAACTGAGATGGCATAACCTGACACGTAGCAGTACGTAGTAGGTAAAAGACGGCTCCCGATGGGGGCCGTTGATGTTTTCAGCCCTTCATCTCCGCATAGCGTTTGCGATACTCCCCCGGTGGAATGCCGTTATGTTTACGGAACAAGCGGGTGAAATAGACCGGATCGCTGTAACCCACCGATAAGGCAATCTTGTTAAGCGGGAGTGTGGTGCTCTGAATGAGCCACCTGGCGCGGTTGATGCGCTGAGCTTCCCGCCAAGCGTAAACCGTCTGCCCCAGCTCATTTTTGAAAAGGTGCGCCAGACGTGAAGGAGAGATAAATACCATCGCCGCCAGGGTCTCGATTTTTACCTCTTGCGCGATATGGGCGTTAAGGTAGTCGCAGACGGCGTTAATTCGCGGATCGTGGGCGTGGCGGTTGCTGATGGGCTGTTGCTGAAAACAGCGGAGGATCAACCTTTCCAGGGCGTTCATCGCCAGCGCTTCCGACAGCGGCGCGGAGGCCGAGTGGTGGCGTATCACTTCATGGAACAGATCGCGCAGGTGCTGGAGCTGGTCGGGGTCAGCAACGGTCGTTTTGCCGATGCCGTGTGTGGTTTGGTCCCATTTTAGCCAGTCTATCCAGTAGGGGCGGGGAATAAAGTAGATCCAGAGATGGTCCCAATACTCGCTGTGTTCGTCTCTGCCGTAATGATGAGGCACGCCGGGGGGAAACAGCAGCAGATCGTTTTCCCGACACAGAAGAAAGCCATCGCCCGCTTTCGCCCGCGCCTGGCCACGCAGGGTCAGATTGATGATGTAACCTTTCATCCCCTGCGGACGATTAATGTAGTAGTCCAGTTTGGAGCCGCGGGTTATCGGCGTGAAGCCCGCGACAACCCAGGCATTGAAGGTAAAGGTTTTCATCAATGGCGAGAAATTAAGTAGCTCATTGATATCAAGTTCCATTCTCTCTCCCACCTGAGCGTCGCAGCGTCATTACCTTTCGATGATAGTAAATTCCCATGCCCTGAGGCGCAACGGCTGGCCGCTGCGCACTGTTTCCCCGCTCAGCAGGTCGTTCCCCGCCGTTTCGCTACCGAAATCGAGCGTCTCGCCAGAGTAATTGAACAGGAAGTGGATGGTTTTCCCGGCGCGATTACGCATCTTTTTGACCACTAATGGGTAGCGATAGGCGGAAGTGCGCGAGCGCAATGCGAGATCGGCAGTGAGTACATCAAACAGCTGGCTAATCAATCGCTTCTGCGGCAGGAAGCCAACGTACATCGATCGTCCCCGGCCATAATCCGCTTCGGTGGCGGCCGCGTACTCGCCCCATGCCGGATGTTGATAGCGCAGCAGGGTGCGGGTCCCGGCATCGGGCGTCAGCAGCTCCATCCACAGCTCCGCCTGATTGTCGTTGCGGCAATCAATATCCGCGCAGCATGAGCTTACCGTTATCCCTTCCGGCAGGGTGAACTGGCTGTAGCTGACGCCGCAGCTCTGCCGCAGGATCCCAGGCTGCGCGCTGCGGCGCACTTTGACGTTTTCATCGCTAAAGCCCGATTTAAAGCCGATAAGCGCTCTGCCGCCCTCGGCGATATAGTGGTTGATACGCGCCAGCAGGCCATCATCGGCAGCGTACAGTCCGGGAACGATCAGCACCCGGTAGCGAGAGGTCTCCTCGTTGACGTCGTGGATGATATCGAGGCTGATATTGTGGTCATACAGCGCATCGTGGAAGCGGCGGAAAATATCGTTATAAATATTGCCCTCGGCGTCGCCGGGGCGGAACTGGTTAAGGGCGTCCATTGCCTCATTGCTTATCAGCAGCGCAACGTCGTTTTCGGCCTTCAGCTCCGCCAGCTGCGGCGACAGGCGGGCAAAGTCAGCCCCGATAGTGGTGGCCTCCTGCCAGGTCGGATTACGCGAGAAGTCGTGGCTGAGCAGCCCCTTCCAGTAGGTTTCGAAGGCGTTATGAATCGAATGCCAATGCCAGTAGGAGACCATGGCGGCGCCGGAGGCGACATGGCTGAACGCCTGCAGGCGCAGCTGGCCCGGGAAGGGAGTCCACTGGGCGAAACCCTGCGCCTGCGTTTCCAGCACGAAGTAGTTCTGGCCCGGCTTAAGCGAGCGGGTGATGGCGCCGCCGAAGGCGATTTCCCGCCCGGTCAGGTGCGCCTGGCTCGGGTGATAGATATCAACACCGGCGATATCCAGTGCCTGCGCTGCCGCAAAATGGTCGACCCGCGGCTGCACGCCGTAAGAGTAACCGCGCCATTCAAAATCGAAGTTGTGGGTGACGAACTGGTGCGGCTGGGCGTACTCGCGCACGATCTCCGCCTGCCAGGCCAGATACTCGGTGACCTGCTGGCGCTGATAACGGAAAAAGGCGCAGGCGAGGCTGGCGTTGATGGTATTTTCCACCGGCGGAAAATCCTGCCAGCGGTCAATGCGGTTGCTCCAGTAATCCAGACCGAAATCGTGATTTAGCTGCCGGAGGTCAGGATATTTCTCCTGCAGGCTGCGCACAAAGCCCTCCTGCATATAGCGGCCGATATTGTCGTAATGCTTGGTTTCGTTATCCAGTTGCCAGCCGATAATTGCCGGATGGTGCTGCACATGCGCCATCAGCGTGCGGATAATTTTTTCGGCATAGCGGCGAAAGGTCGGGTTGACGATATCCATGATCTGCCGTGGGCCATACTTTTGCTGCCCTGTGACGGTGGTGACCAGAATATCGGGATGTTTCGCCGCCAGCCAGGCCGGGACCGCGTAGGTCGGCGTCCCGACGATGACCGCGATGCCGGCCTCATGCATCGCCGCCAGCACCCGGTCGATATGGTAGAAATTGTACTGGCCCTCTTCGGGCTCCAGCGTACTCCATGTGGACTCGGCGATACGCACTACGTTAATGCCGGTTTCGCGCATTAAGGCAATATCCTTGGCCAGCCGATCTTCCGGCATATATTCATCGTAATACGCCACGCCATAAAATAACTGAGACATGCAGACTACCTCCTGACATTAATTCGCGGGCACAGGTTGTGAAGAGAACACGCGCGCTTTATCCAGCGTGATAAACGAAATGAGCGTGAAGCACAGGGCGATACTTCCCAGCACGATATAGCTGCTGGTAAAGCCCATTCTCTGGTACATATGGCCGATGCCGGTGGAGAGGAAAATAGAGCTAAAGCTTTTTGAAAACTGAAAACCAATTAAGTAAACCGTCGCTGAAAGCAGGGGGTTAAAGTTAGCGGTAATATATTTAAGCGCCGCGACGAGTAACACCGAGCTTTCAAATCCATGGAGAAGTTTAATCAGGCTGATGGATATCGGGCCAATAGCCCACGCGGAACCGATAATGCGCAAGCTCATAATCAGCCCGCAGTATAACAGCGCATTTTTGGGGCCGATTTTATTCACAAACCACGGCGCAAAGAACATGACGACGGCATCAAGGAAAATCTGCCCTGTCGTTAAATAACCGAAGACTTCTGCGCCCCGGGCTTTACTCTCAAAAAAGTGGCTGTAGTAGATAGCGAACTGCTGGTCATAGGTTTCATAGACCGCGCCCACGCCAATCACATAGAGCGCGAAGAACCAGAATTTTTTAATTTTCAGCAGCGAGGCGGCATCGCGGAGGGTGACCGGAGACGTTTTGCCAGACAGTAGCCCCTGCTGCTGATGGGTGCTGATCTGCATTTTCCAGACAATCACCAGCAGGCAGACACCTGCCGCGCTGGCCAGCCAGAAAATCATGTTCTGATCGATGCCGTAGAGCTTTCCTGCCGCAAAGGTGCCGATCGCGGCGCCGATGCCGCCAAACATCCTCGCCCGACCAAATTCGAAGCCGGAGGCGCGGCTGACCTTATCGATGTAGGCTTCGCAAATCCCGCAGCCTGCGCCGTAGGCCATGCCAATATAGAGGCCGCCAGCCAGTGCGCCGAGGAACACATTTATTTTTAACAGAGGCGCGAAGACATAGATCCAGTATGGGGCGAATAAGGTGATAATGATCGCCAGCATCCACATCAAATTCTTACGATACACCAGCTTATCCGATATAAAACCGAATAATGGCTGAACGCAGACGGCCACAATGGCGGTGAAAGAATAAACCAGACCGACGTCCGTGTAGTTAATACCGATGGTTTCCGTTAACCACAGTGATAAATAGGGGTAGCAGCATCCCCAGCCTATAAAGAAAAACAGGAAAAACAGACAGCTGATAAAGTAATTTTTATTCGACGTTATCATGGTAACCCTCGCTTCCTTTATTCAGGAATATGATCGTGTAGACGCGAGCAACGTTACCTTTTTGCGCACGGGGGAGTCATGAACGTTTCGCTATGGAGCAGTAATAATCTGCTATCGGCAGAGGGGCGTGAGCCGCTTCACATTCGGGCAATAAAAAGGGCGGATGATCATCCGCCCTTAAGAGAGAGAAAAGATGACGCTCAGGCGTTCTGGCTTTCCGCCGCTTCCGACTGCTTGGGCACCAGCACCGTTGGCTTGTTATCGATGCGGGTCACCAGCAGCTGGTCGATACGGTAGTTGTCGATATCCACGACCTCGAACTTATAGCCGGAGAACTTCACCGCGTCGGTGCGCTTGGGGATTTTACGCAGCATAAACATCATAAAGCCGCCGATGGTCTCGTAGTTCCCGGACTGCGGAAACTCGTCGATATCCAGCACGCGCATCACGTCATCAATCGGCGTACCGCCATCGATCAGCCACGAGTTTTCATCGCGAGCGACGATCTGCTCTTCCAGCCCCTGGCCGACGAGGTCGCCCATCAAAGTCGTCATCACGTCGTTAAGGGTGATGATCCCGACCACCAGCGCATATTCATTCATGATCACCGCGAAGTCTTCCCCGGCGGTTTTGAAACTTTCCAGCGCTTCGGAGAGGGTCAGGGTATCCGGGACGATCAGCGTGTTGCGGATCTGCACGCCGCCGGTCAGCACCAGGCTCTGGTTCGCCAGTACGCGGTTCAGCAGATCTTTGGAATCGACGTAGCCGATAATATGGTCGATATCTTCATTACAGACGAGGAACTTCGAGTGCGGATGCTCGGCCACTTTATTCTTCAGGCTCTGCTCGTCTTCATGTAAATCAAACCAAATGACGCTTTCACGCGGGGTCATGGAGGAAGGAACGGTGCGGGACTCCAGCTCGAACACGTTCTCAATCAGCTCATGCTCCTGCTTGCGCAGCACCCCGGCCAGCGCGCCGGCCTCGACCACGGCATAGATATCGTCGGAGGTGATATCGTCTTTCCGCACCATCGGCAGTTTGAAGATGCGGAAGATCATATTAGCCATGCCGTTAAACAACCACACCAGCGGGCGGAAGACTAACAGGCAGAAGCGCATCGGGTTGATGATGCGCAGGGCCACGGTTTCGGGCGCAATCATACCGATGCGTTTCGGAGTCAGGTCAGCAAACAGGATGAACAAGCTGGTGACCAGGGTAAAAGAGATGATGAAGCTCAGCTGCTCGGAGAGCTCCGGTGACATATACCCGCTGAGCAGGCTATAAAACGCCGGGGAGAAGGCCGCGTCGCCCACGATACCGCCCAGAATGGCGACGGCGTTAAGGCCAATCTGCACAACGGTAAAGAAGGTGCCCGGGTTCTCCTGCATCTTCAGCACCCGCTGTGCGTTGACGTTGCCTTCATCGGCCAGCAGTTTCAGTTTGATTTTACGTGAGGCGGCCAGTGAGATTTCCGATATCGAAAAAAAGGCACTGACGGCTATCAGACAGAGTATTACTAAAATACTGTTTAACATATCTTTTCTGACCGTTGAGGTCAGATCCTCGGAAGGGAAGTTGATCGAACTAAAAGGAAGCTACTTGAACACCCGCCCACAGGCGCGGGCTGGCAATTTCAGAGGCTAGTATAGCGTAACAGTCGGTAAAATCGCCAGAGTATTGATTAATCATTGTTAATTACGCGGGTATCTCACCTCCGCACCTCATCGTAAAAGCGTACATATGATGATAAGAGAATGAATAGTTATTTACAGCAGGAAGCGTGCTGATGATCTGGCGAAAGGTGAGGTCTACTCTGGTAATAGAGGGCGCGCATGGATCACAAAAATGCGCAGTGCCTGATGAAAAAACCTGAAAATTTGTGAGGACAATAGCAAGGGTATTTTTAGCGGGTTGACCATTTATATTCGGAAATTGAATCATACCGGCCAATGAAAACGATATAGCAAACGTTCTCACATTAATTTTATAAATATATTAGTGCCGTCATATTATTTTCCGTTTCATTGAATAATGATCAATTTTAGGGATGAAATATGCATAAAAAAATCGGTTTTATCGTATGTTGCGCGCTTGGGATACCTACAGTCAGTCACGCCCTGACTTTTGATGTCAGAGGTGGATATCGGGCAGGGAGTCACTCCTACGAATCTCGCTATAAAGTCAGTCAGGGGTGGCAAAACGGCTGGTGGGCGAGTATGGAGATGGATAATAAAAACAATAAAAATAACCACCAGGGAAAAAATGGTACCGATAAAGCCGATGGGTCCCACTCCTTTGGCGACAGTACGGTCGATTACAATGAAATAGAGGTCAACTATAGTTGGCCATTCGCCGAAAAATGGACGTTGCAACCAGGCGGGATCTATCACTGGAGCAGCAAAGGTACCCAACTGCGGCCTTATCTGCGCGTTAATGTTAAAGCCACGCCAGACCTCACCTTTGGCCTGCGTTACCGCTATGACTACAACACTTACGAAACGGTCAATAGCGCCGGCGAGTCGCATCGGGACAGCGTCAATCGCCTGGATATCTATGTTAACTATAAATTTAACGCGCAATGGAGCGCCTTATATCAAGGCACCGTTTATCGACACGTTAATGACGATTATAAATACAGGAATGACAAATCGTCGGCGACAGAAAATGCCTTTACGCTACGCTATAAATGGAATGACTGGTTCAGTCCCTATATCGAATATGATTATCTCGGGAAACAGGGTTACCATGACGGCCAAAATAAAATTTCAGAGTCCCGTTATCGAATTGGAATGACGTTTACGCTTTAATCTCACCCTGACGCGCAAGAAATAATATTGGTTGCTTCCCCTGGCCCAGTCACGCCTTTGGGCCAGGATTGCGCGCCGTTTAGCGATATGGTCGCGTGGAGGCGCGGGGGATCAGCGTGGGCAGAGAATAGCGCTGGGGATTTTCCGCGTGATTGCTTAGCAGCAGCTCAACGGCATGGCTGGCAAGCTGATCGAGGGGCGTTTTCACCGACGTTAAGGGTATCGGCAGGCGGCTGACCAAAGGAATGTCGTTATAGCCTACCAACGACACGTCGTTGCCAATCTGCAGGCCAAGCCGGTGCGCGGCGGCCATCACCCCGATAGCCAGGTCATCATTGACGGCGAAAATAGCGCTGGGGCGGGAAGGGCTATTCAGTATTTCATAACCGGCGTTTTCACCAGCCACAATGGTAAAGTCGGAATCTCGCCACCAGTGGGGATTCACCTCTGCCTGCGCTTCCTGCATGGCGCGCAGGAAACCTTTTTGCCGGTTTAACGTACTCGATGAGAAATTCGGGCCGGCAATGATGCCGATTTCCCGGTGGCCTAAATCCAGTAAGTGGCGGGTCGCCAGATAGCCCCCCAGTTCGTCATCACCCACCGCTGACGGGCTAATGCCATCGGTCCTTAATGCTAAAACATGGTTGATCTGTTTTTCCCGCAGCTGCTGGGGCAGGCGGTCACCCAGCCGACAAGTGGAAAGGATCAGGCCGTCCACCCGACGATCAAGCAGAGATTGCGTGGCTCGCTCTTCGGTTTCCGGATCGTTGCCGCAGGTTGCTACCACCGTGAAATAACCCTGACGCGCGGCGGCCTGAGAGACCGCTTCATAGAACATCGCCGTGACGGTATCGGTCAATCTCGGGACCAGAACGCCTATCGTGCCCGTATCGCCACGGCGCAAACTGGACGCCACGTAGTCTCGTCGATAGCCCAACTGCTTCGCCGCTTCACGTATTTTCTCAGCGGAGGGGCTACGGGAAGGGGGAAGGCGTTCATCCAGCACGCGCGAAACAGTTGAAACACTCACACCTGCGGCGCGGGCCACATCCTGCATCGTGATTGTTCTTCCGTTTTGTTCTGAAGATGACTGATTTCCCATGGCCCATTCCCTGTTTAAATTCAGCTGAGATTGTATTCGTAGTTATTTCTTCCACGCAACTTAATTGGCGCGAGCGGTGGTAAGTAACAATGTGGGAAATAGATCACGTAATGCAGATTGATAAACATTTAAGCCGCTCATTTTTGTGATTCCAACTGCATTTATTAGCAGAGTCCCCTTGATCTTGGGAGGTAAAGGGAAGACATTTCAATTGACTTGCAATCGTTCCTGCAATCGATTTCAAGAAAGAAGGTTTATCATCTTTATCTATTGTGATTTGAAAGGAGTTAACATGAAAGCACTTGATTTGCGTGGTATTGTTCCAGCCCCCGTTACCCCTTTTACCCGTGATGGCCGCATCGATCATCAAGCGATCAAACGCTTAGGTTCCTGGCTTGGCAGCGTGAAAGGGGTGAAAGGCCTGGTGGTGCTGGGACACGCCGGGGAAGGTACCTTCCTGACTCAGCAGGAGCAGGCCGACGTCATCCGTAGTTTTGTTGACTCGACCGATGGCCGTGTGCCAGTGATCGCCGGTATTACTGGCGAAGGGACGGAAGTGGCGGCGCTGGAAGCGCAGCGCGCCGTCGAAGCTGGCGCCTCGGCGGGTCTGCTGTATCCCTCACACGGCTGGCTGCGTTTTGGCTATCAAAAAGGCGCTCCGCAGGATCGCTATCGCGTAGTATACGAAGAGAGCGGCTTACCCCTTATTCTCTTCCAGTATCCGGATGTCACTAAAGCCACGTATAACCTCGAAACGATGCTGGATATTTCCGCGCAACCCGGGGTCTTTGCGATGAAAAATGGTGTGCGTAATATGCGCCGCTGGGATACGGAAATTCCGGTTATTCGCCGCGAACGCCCTGATTTACAGATCCTCAGCTGTCATGATGAATATCTGCTGCATACCGCCTTTGATATTGATGGTTTCCTTGTGGGGTATGGCAATATTGCTCCGGAACTCCTGCTGGAACTGCTGGAAGCTGGTAAAGCGCAGGATTATGTGAAGGCTAAAGCGGTTCACGATCGCCTGCTACCAGTTACTAAGGCCGTTTATCATCGCGGATCGCATATGGAAGGTACCGTGGCGTTGAAACATGCCCTGGTTGAACGTGGCATTCTGGAACATGCGACCGTTCGTTCACCTCTGCTGCCGCTTGAACCGGGCGCAGAAGAAGAGATCAAAGCGGCTATCCGTGCTGCAGGAATTAAAAAAGCGGTTATTTAATTTATTATTTGAATACCGAGCCCGTATTCATTATGAATACGGGTTGATTTTAATACAGATAATCAGGTTTTATTCAGTATATCAGTGTGGCCGTATAATCTTTTATAAAGATACTATAATGAGGCTGTCATGAGTAATTTAGAAAAAACATCTACCGCTGTACCCGCACAAATAGAAATACTGCCCTTCTCTCAATTAATTCGCCGTATTGGTCCGGGAATTGTTCTCACCGGCGTAGTGGTCGGTCCCGGCGCCATCACCACCGCGTCGATGTTAGGGGCGGACTATGGCTATTCCCTGCTATGGCTGCTGATCCCCATTGCCTTTATGGGGATCACCTTCATGTTGACGACCTATCGTATCTCCATGCTCACCGGGATGCCGTCGATAGAAGCTATCCGTCATTATTATGGCAAAGTCGCCGCAGGCTTTGTCGGCGTCGCCACTTTTTTAGCTTGCCTTTTTTTTACCATGGGGAATATCTCGGGGACCGGAGCGGGCATGAACCTGGTTTTCGGCATCGACTGGAAGCTCGGCGCGCTAATAATGATTGCGGTGATGATCTATTGCTATTTTTCTAAAGGTGTTTATTCCAAAGTCGAGAAGGGGATCACCATTTGTATTGTGGCAATGATTTTTGCCTTTTATATCACGCTGGTGGGAACAGGAGGACCGGACTGGAAAGCCAGTGGCGAAGGATTAACGCACTGGATCTTTCCCGCGGGCAGTTTAGTCGCGGCGTTGGGCTTTATTAGCACCAATGCCTCTCTGACGACCGGGATATACGGTACCTATCTTGGTAAAGAGAAAAAATGGAAGAAAGATGACCTTTTTAATGGCGTGATGGTGGCCGATACCGTCGCCCATATCATCGGCGTACTGCTGATCAGCGGGGCGATTATTCTGGTGGGGGCCATCGTCCTTTTTCCCCAAGGGATATCGATTAATACGCCTGCGCAACTGGCGGATTTGTTGACGCCAAGCATGGGGCGTGCCGCGAAATACATTATGGGGGTGGCGTTATTGGGGGCGGGTTTCTCATCATTGCTGGGAAACACTCAGCGTGGGGTTGTTCTGCTTAATTCGGGGTTCAATAAGTCTACTGCGTTGGAAAGTAAAGCGGTGCAGTGGGGATCCATGGTGGTGCTGGTGGTTGCGGGGTTAATTTGCTTTAGCTTCGGCGGCTCTCCGGTGCAGTTAATTTACTTAGCGAATGTCGCAACGGCGGTGTCGACGCCTGTCGCGGGTCTGTTTATCTGCCTGCTGCTGTGGCGAAAGGATATTAATAAAGGATATAAGACGCCAAGGTTATTACAAATATGTATGGTGATCAGCTATCTCTTTTGTTTGTTACTCACTCTCGTCGCCTTGATTAACACCTTACCTAAATTTATATCCTCTCTTTCTACCATGTTTTGAGGTGGAGTATGACTGATGCCGTCCTGTTAGGTGAAGGCTTCACCCTGATGTGCCTCGGCATGGGGTTCGTGCTGGCGTTTCTGTTTCTGCTGATTTTCGCCATCCGGGGGATGTCCGCCGCCGTCAACCGCTTCTTTCCCGAACCGGCTGCGGCGCCGAAAGCGACGCCACTGCCCGCCGTTGCGCCCGCCGGCGACTTCGCCCGCTTAACGCC
>NZ_JAKKOM010000037.1:0-46007 GCF_021739525.1 Klebsiella sp. 2019SCSN059
CGGTAGTTCAGTCGGTTAGAATACCTGCCTGTCACGCAGGGGGTCGCGGGTTCGAGTCCCGTCCGTTCCGCCACTTAATAAGAGCCCTGAGCATCTGCTCAGGGCTTTTTTGTTTGATCTGTTTCCGATTATTGCTAAATCAGCAAAAATCCTCTGCATTAATCGCTCTTTTTCCCCACCACACCATCAGCCATAATTTCATTCGTTAACCGAAATGAACAAATAACGAGGAAAAACATGGCAATCCCTGCATTTGGTCTTGGCACCTTCCGTCTGAAAGATGATGTTGTTATCGCATCCGTAAAAACCGCGCTGGAGCTGGGCTATCGTACTATCGACACCGCGCAAATCTACGACAACGAAGCCGCGGTGGGTCAGGCTCTCGTTGAGAGCGGCGTGCCGCGTGATGAGCTGTTCATCACAACCAAAATCTGGATCGAAAACCTGAGCAAAGACAAGCTGATCGCCAGCCTGCAAGAGAGCCTGCAGAAGCTACGCACTGACTATGTTGATCTGACGCTGATCCACTGGCCGTCACCGAATGATGCGGTAGCTGTTGAAGAGTTTATGGCTGCTCTGATGGAAGCGAAGGCGCTCGGCCTGACCCGTCAGATCGGTATCTCCAACTTCACTATTCCACTGATGGAGCGCGCGATTGCCGCCGTTGGCGCTGAAAACATTGCTACCAATCAGATTGAGCTTTCGCCGTATCTGCAAAACCGTAAAGTCGTCGATTGGGCGCATGAGCACGGTATCCATATCACCTCCTACATGACCCTGGCCTACGGTAAGGCGCTGAAAGATGAGGTGATTGCCCGTATCGCGGCGAAACATAATGCGACTCCGGCGCAGGTTATCCTGGCATGGGCGATGGGCGAGGGGTACGCGGTGATCCCGTCCTCGACGAAGCGTGAGAACCTGGCCAGCAACCTGAAAGCGCTGGATCTGAAGCTGGATGATGAAGATCGCCAGGCGATCGCCGCACTGGATTGCAACGATCGGCTGGTGAGCCCGGAAGGTCTGGCGCCGCAGTGGGATTAATCTCCTGCTTCCGGTATGCCCATCAGAGGGTACTACGACAGCTCCTTCGGGAGCTGTTTTACGTATTCGCTCAGAAAATCAATAAACGCCCTGATACGTGTGCTGACGGCTCTATCGCTGTAGTACACCGCGCTGAAGGGCATCTCCACCGGCAAACGTTTGTCGGCCAGTAGTTCAACAAACTCCCCACTGGCTATCTCTTTATCCACCATATAATCCGACAGGCAGGCAATACCGTTCCCGGTCAGACACAGTTGCTTGAGCGTTTCCCCACTGTTCGATGATACCGCCGCCTCAATCTCTAACAACTGACCATCGCAACAGGATACCGGCCAGGTGTTCAGAGAGACGGGTTCAGTAAAGCCCAGACATTGATGTTGTTTCAGATCTGACGGATGCTGCGGCACGCCGTAGCGCGAAACATACTCTGGCGAGGCGACGATCTTCCGATAGCTGGTGAACAGCGGTCGGGCGCGCAGGCTGGAATCGGTTAAGGTTCCGGCCCGAATAGCCACATCCACTTTTCGTTCAATCAGATTAATAAATGTTTCTGACGACACGAGCGACAGCGTCATTTCCGGGTAACGCTCGCGAAATGGCTTCACCAGCGGCATGAGAAAATGCAGCATCACCGGCGTCGCGGCATCCACCCGCAGCAGGCCTCGCGGCGTCGTGCGCGTTTCCAGCAGGTCGTTTTCTGCCGCCGCCATCTCCTGCAATACCACCTGCATCCGGCGAAAATAGCGCTCGCCTTCCTCTGTCAGACTGAGCTGACGGGTGGTCCGATTGAGCAGGCTAACACCAAGCTTGGACTCGAGCTTTTTGACTGCCCGGCTGACGGCAGAGTTGGCCTGACCCAGCTGTTCGGCCGCCCGGCTGAAACTCCCGCTTTCCACTACCGCCACAAAGATGGCGATCTCCTCGGATGTGGCTCTCATTATTGCACCTGTAGCAAAATTCTATTGATACTTTGATAGTTTTTGTTATTTATACAACCCTTCATACTACGTGTCATCTTAATCCTGATGCTACGGAGTAAATTATGCCACTGGCGCTATTTGCCTTAACCATCGGTGCCTTCGCAATTGGCACCACTGAATTCGTGATTGTCGGCCTGGTCCCGACGATTGCCCAACAACTCTCTATTTCGCTGCCGTCGGCAGGCCTGCTGGTTTCTATCTACGCGCTGGGCGTGGCGATCGGCGCCCCGGTGCTGACGGCGTTAACGGGGCGTATGCCGCGTAAACAGCTGCTGCTGGCGTTGATGGTCCTGTTTACGGCGGGTAATGTGCTGGCCTGGCAGGCCCCGGGCTATGAAACGCTGATCCTGGCGCGCCTGCTGACCGGTCTGGCACACGGCGTGTTCTTCTCTATTGGCTCGACAATCGCCACCAGCCTGGTGGCAAAAGAGAAAGCAGCCTCGGCTATCGCCATTATGTTCGGCGGCCTGACGGTCGCGCTGGTGACCGGGGTGCCATTCGGGACTTTCATCGGTCAGCATTTTGGCTGGCGGGAAACGTTCCTCGCGGTATCGATTCTGGGGGTGATTGCGCTTATCAGCAGTCTGATTCTGGTGCCGAATAATATCCCGGGCCGCGCCAGCGCCAGCCTGCGCGATCAGCTGAAAGTCTTAACCCATCCGCGCCTGCTGATGATCTATGCCATTACCGCGCTGGGCTATGGCGGCGTGTTTACCGCCTTTACCTTCCTTGCGCCGATGATGCAGGAGCTGGCCGGCTTCAGCCCGTCAGCCGTGAGCTGGATCCTGCTGGGCTATGGCGTCTCGGTGGCTATTGGCAACGTATGGGGCGGCAAACTGGCCGATAGGCATGGCGCCGTCTCCGCGCTGAAGTTTATCTTCGCCGCGCTGGTTGTGCTGCTGCTGGTGTTCCAGCTGACCGCCAGCATTCACTATGCCGCGCTGGCAACGGTGCTGGTGATGGGCGTTTTCGCCTTCGGCAACGTGCCGGGCCTGCAGGTGTACGTGGTGCAAAAAGCAGAGCAGTACACCCCCGGGGCTGTCGACATCGCATCCGGCCTGAATATTGCCGCCTTCAACGTCGGCATCGCGCTGGGGTCGATCGTCGGCGGACAGACGGTCGAGCGGTACGGTCTGGCGCAGACGCCGTGGATTGGCGCGGTGATTGTGCTGGTCGCTTTGCTGTTGGTGGCCCTGAGCGGACGTTTAGATAAATTGCCACGCCGTTCGGCAGCGCTTTCTCCCGAAGGCTAAGGGTTTCTTGCAATTTGCATTGAAAGTGTATGGGAAAATCCCTATAACAGAATAACCAGTCGTCGTCGGGCTGGTTTCTGTTATCGAGGATTAATGCCCAAATTGCGAAAGAACACCTACGCCATGCGCTATGTCGCCGGACAACCTGCGGAGAGAATATTGCCTCCGGGGGCGTTTGCGGGCGTGAGTCCGGTTTATCCCGCCGGCACGCCGTTAAGCAGCGATGAGAAAATCCGCGTGCTGGTGTGGAATATCTTCAAACAGCAGCGCGCAGAGTGGCAGTCGGTCCTTAAGAATTTTGGCAAAGACGCGCACTTAGTCCTGTTGCAGGAGGCGCAGACGACGCCGGAGCTGGTCAGGTTCGCGACCACCAACTATCTGGCCGCCGATCAGGTGCCTGCGCTGGTGCTGCCGCAGCATCCTTCCGGCGTGATGACGCTGGCTTCCGCCCATCCTATCTATTGCTGCCCATTGCGCGAACGTGAACCTATTTTGCGTCTGCCTAAATCAGCATTAGTGACTGTCTATCCGCTGCCCGATGCGCGGCTGTTAATGGTGGTCAATATCCATGCCGTTAACTTCAGCCTTGGCGTCGACGTCTACAGCAAACAGCTGCTGCCGATTGGCGATCAGATCGCCCATCACAGCGGGCCGGTGATCATGGCCGGCGACTTCAATGCCTGGAGCCGCCCGCGGATGAACGCCCTGTACCGCTTTGCACGCGAGATGTCGCTGCGTGAAGTTCGTTTCCCGGACGATCAGCGCCGCCGCGCGTTTGGTCGCCCGCTCGATTTTGTGTTCTACCGTGGGTTAAGCGTGCACGATGCTTCCGTGCTGGTAACCCGCGCCTCCGACCACAACCCGCTACTAGTCGAATTCAGTCCCGGCAAGCCTGATTAATTTAAGGTTGGTCAGGCCTGCCATGGGGCAGGCCTGCGCATGCATGGTGCTGCCTTTTATTACTCAAAAAACCGTAAGGACAAGACAACATGACAACACGCTCTCACCATGACAACGTCGAAAAGCAGTTCGGCTCCCAGGCCAGCGCCTATCTGACCAGCGCCGTGCACGCCTCTGGTCGCGATCTGCAGCGGCTGGCGGAACGACTGGCTGATTTTCCTCAGGCGAAAGTGCTGGATATGGGCTGCGGGGCAGGGCACGCCAGCTTTACCGCGGCGGGACAGGTTGCCGAGGTGACCGCCTATGATTTATCGAGCCAGATGCTGGAGGTCGTTGCCGCCGCGGCAAAGGAGAAAGGTTTTAGCAATATCGTGACCCAGCAGGGGTATGCCGAAACGCTGCCGTTCGCTGATGCCAGCTTTGATATCGTTATCAGCCGCTATTCTGCTCATCACTGGCATGACGTTGGCCAGGCGCTGCGCGAGGTGAAACGTGTCCTCAAGCCGGGTGGGGTGATGATCGTGATGGACGTGATGTCGCCGGGCCATGTGGTGCGTGATGTCTGGCTGCAGACGGTGGAAGCCTTGCGCGATACCTCGCACGTGCGTAATTATTCCAGCGGTGAGTGGCTGACGCTGGCGACGGAGGCGGGGCTGGTGATTAATCAGCTGTTGACCGATCGCCTGCCGCTGGAGTTCAGTTCGTGGGTGGCGCGGATGCGTACCCCTGAGCCGCTGGTGGAGGCGATTCGTTTATACCAGCAGAGCGCCTCGGCGGAGGTGAAAGCCTACTTTGAGTTACAGCAGGATGGTTCCTTTACCAGCGATACCATCATGTTTGAAGCGCATAAAGCGGTTTAATACGGACAACAAAAAAGGCACCGGGGGAAGTCGGTGCCTTTTTATCGAACCCTGACGTATCAGGACTCTGGTCGATCGCTGTTTTTCACAAACAGCGTTAGCTGATCGCCAGGCCGCAGATTGTCGGTATCGCTGTTCCAGCGCATGACGTCGCGAATATTAACGCCATGACGTTTGGCGATGCTCGACAGCGAATCACCTTTGCGAACGCGATAGGTGATGCTATCGCTGTTATTCGCCAGACGCTGCGCGCTGCTGCCGGCGCCGATAACCAGGTTCTGTCCAACCTTCAATCCAGAGCCGCGCAGGTTATTCCACTGCTGCAGATCGCGGGTCGTGACGCCGAGACGGGAAGCAATCCCGGAAATGGTATCGCCGGAACGCACCTTATAGCTTCGGCTGGTCAGCGGCGTATTATCCGCGAGCTGCGTCGGCTGTACGGCGGCAATGTCGCCAGAGGCCAGCGATTCACGCAGCTGGGCTGCGTGTTTCTGCGGCACCATGACGTACTTTGGCCCGCTAGCGCCCAGCGTTGATCCCTTTACGCCGGCGTTGAAGGTCTTCAGCTTGCTGACCGGCATACCGGCCATATCCGCGAGCTGAGAAATATCAACCGGACTGTCGAGGCGAACGCGCGCCAGCGCACGGCTTTCATCAGCCGTAGGCAACTTTACGCCGTAACGTTTGCTGTTTTTGAGGATGTCGCTCAATGCCAGCATTTTCGGTACGTAGACTTTCGTTTCATGCGGCAGAGACAGCGACCAGAAATCTGTGGGTTTGCCACGCGAACGGTTCGCTTTCACTGCCTTCATGACCCGACCTTCGCCGCTGTTATATGCCGCAACCGTTAACAACCAGTCGCCGTCGAACATTTTGTTCAGACGTTGCATCATGTCCAGCGCCGCGGTAGTCGATGCGACAACGTCACGACGCGCATCGTAACTGCGGGTCTGTTTTAAACCATAATTGCGCCCTGTGCTCGGAATGATCTGCCAGATGCCTGCGGCATTGGCGCCAGACGTCGCGTGTGGGTCAAAAGCGCTCTCCACTATGGGTAGTAATACCAGTTCCATTGGCATGTTACGTTTCTTAACCTGCCCGGCTATCCAGTACATATACGGCTCTGCCCGTAAAGTTACATCGTGGAGATAGCTCTTATTTCTTAAGTACTTCTGTTTTTGCTCGCGAATCCGGGGGTTATCCGGTATTCCCATCTTTAGCTCGTCGCCTATGGAAGTCCACAGATCCTGGTCTTGCGCGTAGAAGGTTCCATCATCTAACCAGCGCGCTTGACTTGTGAACTTGCCTGCTTCCCCTTGACCAGCCGCAGAAAGGCTCTGTGCTCGCTGTTCGACGGTGCCATCGTGCTTAGACGCCTGGCACCCCACCAGCAGGACAGAGGCGAATAATATCGCTCGTGCCTTCATGTGTGTGTCAATAGTTGCTTAAAAGACGACCAAGGATAACGGCGAAGTTAGCCGATGACAAGAATTAAATATCAGAATTCGTCTTTCTTTGACCTTAACCACGCAAATCGCGCCACAGAGTGTTGCAATTTTGTTTCTTTGTTAATTTTTTCAATTAAATCAACATCATTTACCCGTAAAAATAAATTTATACGCCGCTCGTTTTTCAGAATTACGGGTAGTGTCTTTTGTTTTTTTGCACGTAACTCATTAACTTTATGATAGTAATCTTTTATGTCCCTATCATCAGGCAGGATACTCAACGCAAACTTCATATTCGCTAACGTATATTCATGTGCGCAACATATAAGGGTTTCTTCAGGAAGGGCGTTAATCTTCATAAATGATTGATACATCTGCTCTGCAGTGCCTTCGAACAGCCTTCCGCAGCCGCCGGAGAACATCGTGTCGCCGCAAAACAGATAAGGTTCGCTGTAGTAACAGATATGTCCTAATGTGTGACCTGGCGTGGAGAAAATGGAAAAATCGACCCCGAGAATTGACAGCCGATCGCCATCGTCTACTACCTGAGTAACCCCCTTGTCCTGGGTTTCTGCCGGCCCGTAAACCACCAGAGAGGGGAATTTTTCACGTAATTGTTTTACGCCGCCGACGTGATCCTGATGGTGATGGGTCAATAAAATGGCCTCGGGCTGCCACTGGTTTTCCTCGATTGCCGCCAGAACCGGCGCGGCCTCGCCCGGGTCAACGATGATGCAGCGGCCGTGATTCTCAGTGAGAACCCAGATGTAGTTGTCCTGAAACGCGGGAATACTGATAAGATTCATAAATTACCTCTAAAGCGTAGCGGAAGGTGGCAATGAAGCCGGCAAGGATACCTCATACAGTGACAGCGCCTGAGCATTGGTCCAGTATGCCGTGGGGCGAATACTATCGCGAAACGCTGGAGCAGCAGATGAAGCCGTGGCTGGCTAAATTATATGGCTTTCATCTGCTTAAGATTGGCAATCTGAGCGCGGAAATCAATACCGAAGCTTGCGCCATCTCGCACCAGGTGAATGTCTCGCTGGCGGGAAACCCAATGCAGGTCCGGGCCGACCCGCTGCATTTGCCCTTTGCCGAAAAGTCCGTCGACGCCTGCCTGCTGGCGCATACCCTGCCGTGGTGCAGCGATCCGCATCGCCTGCTACGGGAGGCCGATCGCGTCCTGATCGATGATGGCTGGATGATCCTGACCGGGTTTAATCCTGTCAGCCTGATGGGGTTGCGTAAGCTGGTGCCGGTGCTGCGCAAAGGCACGCCGTACAACAGCCGTATGTTTACGTTGATGCGCCAGCTGGACTGGCTGTCGCTGCTCAACTTTGAAGTGCTGCATTATGGGCGTTATCAGGTTTTACCCTGGTCGCGGCATGGCGGCAAACTGCTGAGCACCCATCTGCCAGCGCTGGGCTGTTTGCAATTAATTGTCGCCCGCAAACGGACTATTCCGCTCACCCTTAATCCGATGAAGTCAGGGAAAGCGAAAACCCAGCTACGGCCGGCAGTCGGCGCCACCCGGCAGTGGCGCAAGGGGCAGAATTAGCTCTCCGGCTGGTAGCCGATGTCGTCCTGAGTGGGATGGGAGGCCGCCGCGCGGGCCAGCTCGTCGCAGCGTTCGTTTTCTGGATGGCCGGCGTGGCCCTTCACCCACTCCCATTTGATCTTATGCTGGCCAAGCGCGGCGTCCAGCCTCTGCCAGAGGTCGACATTCTTTACCGGTTTTTTCTCTGCCGTTTTCCAGCCGCGCTTTTTCCAGTTGTGGATCCACTGGGTGATCCCCTGGCGGACATACTGGCTGTCGGTGCTGAGCACCACCTCGCAATGCTCTTTTAACGCTTCGAGGGCGACGATCGCCGCCATCAGTTCCATGCGGTTATTGGTGGTCAGACGGTAGCCGGCGCTAAAGGTTTTTTCGTGCTGGCGGTAGCGCATAATGGCGCCGTAACCGCCGGGTCCTGGATTTCCCAGGCAAGAGCCGTCGGTGAAAATTTCTACCTGTTTGAGCATCTCTGGTAGACTTCCTGTAATTGAAATCGATTTGTAAACGATAAGTCTGACATAAATGACCGCGATGAGCACTGCAATTACGCGCCAGATTGTTCTCGATACCGAAACCACCGGTATGAACCAGATCGGGGCGCACTACGAAGGACATAAGATCATTGAGATCGGCGCCGTGGAGGTGATTAACCGCCGCCTGACCGGTAACAATTTCCACGTCTATCTCAAGCCCGATCGGCTGGTGGATCCGGAGGCGTTCGGCGTGCACGGGATCGCCGACGAATTCCTGCTGGATAAACCCACCTTTGCCGACGTGGCCGATGAATTTATGGATTACATCCGCGGCGCGGAGCTGGTGATCCATAACGCCTCGTTCGATATCGGTTTTATGGATTATGAGTTCGGTAAGCTGAACCGCGGGATCGGGAAAACCGAGACCTTCTGTAAAATCACCGACAGTCTGGCACTGGCGCGGAAAATGTTCCCCGGCAAGCGCAACAGTCTGGATGCGTTATGTTCGCGCTACGAAATAGATAACAGCAAGCGTACGCTGCACGGGGCACTGCTCGATGCCCAGATCCTTGCCGATGTCTATTTGATGATGACCGGCGGCCAGACGTCGATGGCGTTCTCTATGGAAGGCGAAAGCCAGCAGCAGGCAGGCGAGATGGGGATTCAGCGCGTCGTACGCGCCGCCAGCCAGTTACGGGTGGTTTATGCCTCTGATGAAGAGCTGGTGAACCATGAATCCCGCCTCGATCTGGTGCAAAAGAAAGGCGGAAGCTGCCTGTGGCGTGTCTGATAACCACTAAAATGGATTAAAAGTAGGCGGTTGGGCGATTTTTGCAGCAAACGATTCAAAACGGTAGAAAAAGCGTTGACGGGGTAGAGGGGAATCCGTAATATTCGCCTCGTTCCCAACGGAACAACAACGCGGAGCGGTAGTTCAGTCGGTTAGAATACCTGCCTGTCACGCAGGGGGTCGCGGGTTCGAGTCCCGTCCGTTCCGCCACTATTCAGAAAGCCTGAATCAGCAATGATTCAGGCTTTCGTCGTTTTCGTCGCCGAATTTTAGCGCGCCTCTTGTTCCTCCTGCATACACTGCATGAATACCCGCATCGCCGGACTGATTGCTTTCCCGGCGTGATGGGCGCAGAGCGCATGGATCGTCAGCGGCGTCTCGCTGAACGGCAGCTCGACCAGCGTCCCGCGTTTGAGTTCCTCCTCTACCGCAAAGCGCGGCAGAAAACTCACCCCCAGATTGCCCGCCACGCACTGCTTGATGCTTTCAATACTCCACAGTTCGATGGTGTTCTCCATGGTAATGCCGCGCTGGCGCAGGGTACTTTCAAAAATCTGCCGGAACACGCACTGGGGTTCGTTGATGATAAAGCTCAATGGGATATGCTGCCGCGGGGCTGGCGTGCGGCGGCATGACTATGCAATAAGTTAAGGGAGCGTAACGCTCCCCTGCGGTTATTTATCCTGCGCCAGGGCGGGTTGCCCTTCATTTACCCAGGTCATGAAGATCCGATAACCGATGGCCAGCAGGGTGGCGCCGAGAAACATACCGAGAATGCCGTTAGAGGCCATTCCGCCGAGGGCGCCCAGCAGCACTACCGGCATTGGCGCATCGACTCCGCGCCCCAGCAGCAGTGGTTTGAGGACGTTATCGGCCATACCGGCGACGATCAGCAGGACAGTGTAGAAGATATCCATTCCGGTACTGTGGGTGCCGAGACTCCACATCAGCGCGATGGCCGGGGCCGTCACCAGGATCACCGGCACCTGTGCAATGCCGAGGATCAGGGCAAGTATAAAGAAGATCCCGACGGCGGGGATGCTGGCCATCAGCATGATCACCCCGACCAGCAGCGCCTGGATCAGTGCCACCCCGATGACGCCCTGGGCGACCGCGCGGATGGTGCTGGTGCACAGGCGGGTGAGGGTCACGCCTTTATTCTCATCGGTAATACGGATGGCAATACGCTGCGCGCTGATGGCGCCCGCCGCACCCCAGGCCATCATAATACCCGAGACGATAAACGAAATAATAAAGCCAATCAGCCCGCCGCCCATGCTGGCTAATATGCTGAGCAACTGTTTGGCAATATCGCCAATTTGCGAACGGTAATTG
This sequence comes from Klebsiella sp. 2019SCSN059, assembly GCF_021739525.1. NCBI lineage: Bacteria > Pseudomonadati > Pseudomonadota > Gammaproteobacteria > Enterobacterales > Enterobacteriaceae > Klebsiella > Klebsiella sp. 2019SCSN059. The sequence goes on from NZ_JAKKOM010000037.1 coordinate 10,639, forward strand.
CTGAGCAATCCTGGCAGATCCACGGATGCCCGCATCCACAGAGCGCTAAGCCGTTCGCCAACGATCGGTAAAGAGGCAATTCGTGAAGAGGGTGGGGGAATGGTAAAGCTCTGGCTGCCCATTCGGTCGATCATCGCGCTGGCGCTTTCCGCCAGCGAGGTGATCATCAGCACCGTGGGGATAATAATCAGTAAAATACCTAACAGCACCAGCACCACCGACGCCAGCCCCTGTTTACCGGCGAAAAGCCCGGCAAAATATTGATGTAAAGGATAGAGCGCCACGGCCAGAATCAACGCCCAGAGCATCATATTGACGAAGGGAGAAAAGACGGTAAAACAGAATGAGGCCAGCGCCAGAATAAGACTGAACCGAATAAACATATCGAGAAAGCGGGTGACCAGCCGTTTTTCTATTAACTGAAGATTATTATTATCCATTTTCCATTACGCTCATAAAATATGCATACGCCAACGCTCAGCCGGGTTCAACAAAACAAGCTGGCAACAGAAAAGTCATGCGTTTACAACGCAGAAGTGAATTGAAAATGATCTCCGCCCGTTTGGTTGTGGGCCTGTTAATGAGTGTAGAACAGAAATGAAGGGCGCCTTGTAAATATTCTGCTGGGTGCGGCAAGAGGAAATTCCGCTTTCTTTTCCCGCAGAAGCGGGAAGAAAGCGGAGGGGGATTAATCCAGAGTAAAAGGATCGGCATCGCGCCAGGCGGGGAATTTTTCACGATATTCCTGGAGGGCGCTCAGCGACAGTTCGGCGTCAAGACGAGTGGCCTGATGCGGATCGGCGGTGGCGACAATCTCCCCCTGGGGACTGATAATCCGGCTATCACCGCGGTAATGATGACCGTTGCCGTCGGTGCCGACCCGGTTACAGCCGGCGACGTAGGCCTGGTTCTCAATCGCGCGGGCGACCAGCAGCGACTGCCAGTGCAGCGAGCGCGGCGCCGGCCAGTTCGCCACATACAGCGCCAAATCATAGTCGTTAAGGTTACACGACCATACCGGAAAGCGCAGGTCGTAACACACCAGCGGCAGGATCCGCCATCCGCGCCATTCAAAGACCACGCGCTTGTCTCCGGCCTCATAGTGATGGTGTTCATCCGCCATACGAAACAGGTGACGTTTATCATAATGATGGACCGTGCCGTCAGGCTCGACCAGCAGGAAGCGGTTAACGGCCCCGCGCTCAGTTTGCAGCGCCGCGCTGCCGGCGATCAGCGCCTGGGTTTGCGCCGCCCGGGCATGCATCCACGCTACCACCTCGGCCTCGGGTAAAGATTGTTTTGCCGCTTCCATCGCAAAGCCGGTGGTAAACATCTCAGGTAAAACAATGATATCGCGCCCGACAATCCCTTCCAGTTGGCGATCAAAATGGCGCAGGTTAGCAGGGCCGTCCATCCAGACCAGCGGTTGTTGCAACAGCGTAATTTTCAGGCCAGGCACAATGGTCAACTCCATTCTCATGAGGGGGTTAGGTTAACTGTAACACCTTATCAGCCTCGCGGCGGTCCGCGGAATATTTTGTTAAAAAAATGCTACTAACAGGAACGGCGGGGGAAGGAGAGACGAAAAAAGGCGGGGAAAATTCCCCGCCCGGCGTGTGATGTGGTTGTTGTTATATTATGCGGCTTCAACGTTGCGAACTTTTTCCGGCAGCTTTACCGGCTGGGTAGCCAGCTCCTCTGGCGCAAAGTCGTCAACGTTAATGCTGCGCAAGCGACTGTGCTCTGCTCGGGTCAAAATGGCGGCTTCATCCTGACTGATTAAGCCTTTCGCCAGGGCATGGGCGGCCAGTTCGTCGAGACGGGTGAACGGCAGATTTTTACCCAACTCTTTGCAGATACGCTGGTGGATAGGATCGGCCGCCATCACTTCCAGCAGCGCCTCTTCCAGCAGGCCGACCGGGTTATGCTCGCTCGGCGTCAGGTACTGACCGCGACCGATGCGGGAGCGGGTGGCGCTGGGCACCTGCAGAATTTTAGCGACTTTATGGTCCAGCTTATCCGACGGCGCATGATGATGACGACCGGTCGGGAAGATGACCAGGCGCATTGCGCCAGCCACCAGACGGTTGGGGAAGTTTTTCAGCAGATCGTCGATGGCCTGCTCGGCCTGATGCAGCGCATCCTGCACCCCCCAGTGAACCAGCGGCAGATCGGCTTCATTGCGTCCTTCATCGTCATAGCGTTTCAGCACCGCCGAGGCCAGGTACAGCTGGCTTAACACATCCCCCAGACGCGCGGAGATACGTTCGCGACGCTTGAGACTGCCCCCCAGCACCGCCATCGAGACGTCTGACAGCAGCGCCAGGTTAGCGCTCAGACGGTTCATTTGCTGATAGTAGCGGCGGGTGACGTCGCGGGTCGGCGCGCTGCTGGTGCGTCCGCCGGTCAGGCCCAACCAGAAACTCCGTACTTTGTTACTGCCGACATGGCCGATATGTTTGAACAGCAGCTTGTCATAGGCGTTCAGGTCGTTGTTCTGCGCGGCAGCCATCTCCTCCAGCACGTACGGATGGCAGCGAATCGCACCCTGACCGAAGATCATCATGCTACGGGTCAGAATGTTCGCACCTTCCACGGTGATGGCGATAGGCGCGCCCTGATATGCCCGGGCGAGGAAGTTGCCTTCGCCCAGCATAATGCCTTTCCCGCCGGTAATATCCATTGCGTCGATAATGGAGCGCTGGCCGCGGTGGGTGCAGTGATATTTCACGATCGCGGAGAGCACCGCCGGTTTCTCGCCGAGCATAATGCCGTAGGTGATCAGCGACGCCGCAGCATCCATCACATAAGCATTACCGGCAATGCGCGCCAGCGCCTCTTCAATGCCTTCCATTTTACCGATCGAGATTTTGAACTGGCGGCGAATATGGGCGTAAGCCCCGGTCGCCATAGCCACCGATTTCAGGCCGCCGGTGGAGTTGGACGGCAGCGTAATACCGCGGCCCACCGACAGACATTCAACCAGCATGCGCCAGCCCTGACCGGCCATCCCCGGCCCACCGATGATGTAATCGATCGGCACGAAGATATCTTTGCCGCGGGTTGGGCCGTTCTGGAACGGGACGTTAAGCGGGAAGTGGCGACGGCCAATTTCCACGCCCGGAGTGGAGGTCGGGATCAGCGCGCAGGTGATGCCCAGCTCTTCTTCCCCGCCCAGCAGACGATCCGGGTCAGAAAGTTTAAAGGCCAATCCCAGCACGGTGGCGATAGGCGCCAGCGTAATGTAGCGTTTGTTCCATGTCAGGCGCATACCCAGCACCTGCTGGCCCTGCCAGTCGCCCATGCAGACCACGCCGGTATCCGGGATGGCGCCGGCGTCGGAGCCCGCTTCCGGGCTGGTGAGTGCGAAGCAGGGGATCTCCAGCCCGCGCGCCAGACGCGGCAGGTAATGGTTCTTCTGCTCTTCAGTACCGTAATGCTGCAGCAGCTCGCCCGGGCCCAGTGAGTTCGGAACGCCGACGGTGATCGCCAGAATGCCGGAGACGCCAGAGAGCTTCTGCAGCACCCGCGACTGGGCATAAGCGGAGAATTCAAGCCCGCCATACTCTTTCTTGATGATCATCGCGAAGAAGCGGTGTTCTTTCAGATACGCCCACAGCTCCGGCGGCAGATCGGCCATTTCGTGGGTGATGGCGAAGTCGTTAGCCATCCGGCAGGCTTCTTCCACCGGGCCGTCGAGGAAGGCTTGCTCTTCGGCGGTCAGACGCGGCTGCGGATAGTTATGCAGCTTATGCCAGTCAGGGTTACCGCGAAACAGATCCCCCTCCCACCAGGTAGTCCCGGCGTCGATGGCTTCTTTTTCGGTACGCGACATCGGCGGCATGACCTTGCGGAAGGCGCGAAACGCCGGTGCGGAAATCATGGATTTACGCATAGGCGCAAAGTTAAACGGCAACAGAATGATCGCCAGCGGCAGCAGCAGCCAGATATTCCACAGACCGGCCGCGCCGAGCGCTGCGGTCCAGGCGAGCAAGATCACGCTGCTGAGCAGCAGGCTGACCCGGTGATAGAAGAGCGCACCGAGTAAAACAACGGTTGCAACAATACTCAAAATCATCATAGAGAAATGCTCCCTGTGTTTGTAGGAGGTCTGACCACTTGTGATGTATTGGTTGTAGTGCATGCCTTTTTATTTAGCAATGTGTTTACAAAATAATTACAACCTTGCTCACATTGTTGTATGCAAAAGCGGCACATAAAATCAAAAGGGCGGGGGATAACGCAGCCTGCTGCTTCTCGCTTCGGCGGCTATCCGGTACACTGCCAGGGTTATTCCACTCATACTGAAGGATTATCCTCATGTACCAGGATCTTATTCGTAACGAACTGAACGAAGCCGCGGAAACGCTGGCTAACTTTCTGCAGGACGAAGCCAATATCCATGCTATCCAGCGTGCCGCTGTCCTGCTGGCGGATAGCTTTAAGGCGGGTGGTAAAGTGCTGTCCTGCGGCAACGGCGGTTCCCATTGCGATGCGATGCATTTTGCGGAAGAACTGACCGGACGTTATCGCGAAAACCGCCCGGGATATCCGGCCATTGCGATCTCCGACGTCAGCCATCTCTCCTGCGTGAGCAATGATTTTGGCTATGAGTATGTCTTCTCCCGCTACGTTGAATCCGTCGGCCGCGCGGGCGATGTGCTGCTCGGCATCTCCACCTCCGGCAACTCCGGCAACGTAATCAAGGCCATTGAGGCCGCGCGGGCGCAGGGGATGAAAGTGATCACCCTGACCGGTAAGGACGGCGGTAAAATGGCCGGTAGCGCCGATGTGGAAATTCGCGTGCCGCACTTTGGCTACGCCGACCGCATTCAGGAGATCCACATCAAAGTGATCCATATCCTGATTATGCTGATCGAAAAAGAGATGGCGAAAGGCTAACAGGCAGGTGAGTGTGTACTGTTGACGGCGGCCTCGCTTCGGCGCCGTCGTGATTTGTGATGGTGAGGTGATCTATGTGCGAACTGCTCGGGATGAGCGCCAATGTGCCAACAGATATCTGTTTTAGCTTTACCGGGCTGGTACAGCGCGGAGGCGGGACGGGGCCGCATAAAGACGGCTGGGGCATCACCTTCTATGAAGGCAAAGGCTGTCGCACATTCAAAGATCCGCAGCCGAGCTTTCAGTCGCCGATCGCGAAACTGGTCCAGGATTATCCCATTAAGTCCTGTTCCGTCGTCGCGCATATCCGCCAGGCCAATCGCGGGATGGTGGCCCTGGAGAATACGCATCCGTTCACCCGCGAACTGTGGGGGCGTAACTGGACCTACGCGCACAACGGGCAGCTCAAAGGCTATAAGTCGCTGAAAACCGGCAATTTCCACCCGGTCGGTGAAACCGACAGTGAAAAGGCCTTCTGCTGGCTGCTGCACCGCTTAACCGAGCGCTACCCGCGTACGCCGGGCAATATGCTGGGAGTATTTAAGTATATCGCCACCCTGGCGGGGGAACTGCGTGAGAAAGGGGTGTTCAACATGCTGCTGTCGGACGGACGCTATGTGATGGCGTTCTGCTCGACCAACCTGCACTGGATCACCCGGCGGGCGCCGTTCGGCGTGGCAAAACTGCTGGACCAGGATGTGGAGATCGACTTTCAACGCGAGACCACACCCAACGATGTGGTCACGGTTATCGCCACGCAGCCGCTGACGGCCAATGAGACCTGGCATAAGATCATGCCAGGCGAGTGGGCGTTATTTTGTCTCGGGGAGCGTATAGTTTGAGGCCAGCTGCGGCTGGACAACCTCGTGGCTGAGCGGCTTGCTCACCACATAGCGGCCGTCGGTCACTGATACGACCGGCGGTTTGTGGGTTTGCTGGAAATAATCATAGCCAGGCTTCAGCTGTTTCCAGAAATCCGCATAGTAGGAGTATTTGTGGCGTTCCATATTGACGTTGGTCATGCGGAACGGATAGATACTCACCTGCACGCTTGGCTGACCGAAGACTAAGGCGCCGGTCACGAACTGGAAGATCTCATCGATCCCGCTGTCGGTCATAGCGTAGCAGCCGACAGAGACGCAGTCGCCGTGGATCATCAGGTATTTCCCTTCATAACCATGGGCGCGATCGTAGGCGTTCGGGAAGCCGATATTGATCGCTTTATAGAAGCGGCTGTCGGGTTTGAGCTGGCTGCGGGTGACGTTATAGAACCCTTCCGGGCTCTTGAAATCGCCCTGGCGCTGTTTCGGGCCCAGGCCTCCGGAGTAGTTGCAGATCCGATAGCTGTCGAGGAGCTGGTAGGTCTCACCCATTTTGACGTAAAGGTCGAGCATGCGCTCTTCTTTAAAGATCTCAATGTAAACCGGTGAACCCATTAATTGCTGCTTATATTCTTTGCTAACCGGCGTCGTCGGGCTGTTGCTGCTGAGCAGCCCGGCAAATGACATGCACGGCAGCAGAAGCATCGCAATAAATAATGCGATTTTGCGCATACTGCTTGTTCCTTGATAAAACAAAATAGCCACATTGCCAGGACGGCAAGAGAGACCCGAAATCAGAGTTTTCTGGATTTAGAGCGCTCACATTAGCATCACGGCATTTTTTCGCAAGGGCGACGTGGCGGCGTTTACAATTCCGCCTCACTTTATACCCTGCCAGCGACGAAAACACAGTGAGAACTTTGCGCAATAGCTCGCATTTTAGAAGCACTTATTGCCTCTCGCGCTACAGCCGACGCTCACGAAATGTTACACTTGCGCCGGTTCATCACCAGAGTAAGAAAGGATGCTTCTCTTCCGTCCTGAGCGCATCTGGCGCCGTTTTGCCCTTTCTTCTCTGCCATTCTGTCAATAAGCTGGCCCCGGCCTGCGTCGGGGTTGAGGTTACGGATACCTGCTAACGATATGATTAAAATCACAAAAGGGCTGGATTTGCCCATAGCTGGCATGCCATTACAGCAGATTTCTCCCGCGCCAGCGGTGAAGCGCGTCGCGCTACTCGGCGAAGAGTACGTCGGCATGCGTCCCGCCATGGCGGTCAAAGAAGGCGATCGGGTCAAAAAAGGTCAGATCCTGTTCGAAGATAAAAAGAACCCCGGCGTCTGCTTTACCGCCCCGGCGAGCGGGGTCGTCAGCGCGATCCACCGCGGTGAACGGCGCGTGTTGCAGTCGGTGGTGATTGATATCGAGGGCAATGACGCGGTGGCGTTTACGCGTTACGCCGCGGACGCGCTGGCTGAACTGCCGCGCGACACCGTGCAGCAGCAGCTGCTGGCGTCGGGCCAGTGGACCGCGCTGCGCACACGGCCATTCAGTAAAACGCCGCTCCCGGGCAGCGTGCCGGCCGCCATCTTTGTCAACGCCATGGATACCAATCCGCTGGCGGCGGAGCCGCAGCCGATTATTCTGGCCGAACGGGCCGCTTTCGACGCTGGCCTTACCGTGCTTACGCGTCTGACCGACGGGAAAGTCCATGTCTGCCAGCCCAGCGGCGGCAAGCTCGGCGGTCATCCTGTCGGCCAGGTCAGTTTTAACCAGTTCAGCGGGCCGCACCCGGCGGGGCTGCCGGGAACGCATATTCATTTCCTCGAGCCGGTGAGCCTGAATAAGCAGGTCTGGCACCTCAATTATCAGGACGCGATCGCCATTGGTAAGCTTTTCCTCGACGGGGAGCTCTACTGCGAACGGGTGATCGCGCTCGGCGGCCCGCAGGTGATATCGCCGCGACTGGTCAAGACGACGCTGGGCGCCAGCCTGGACGATCTGCTGGCAGGCGAGTTGCAGGAGGGGGAAAACCGGGTCATTTCCGGCTCGGTGCTCAGCGGCACCCGCGCCCATGGCCCTCACGCCTTCCTCGGGCGCTTCCATCTGCAGGTGAGCGTGGTTAAAGAAGGGCGGGAAAAAGAGCTCTTCGGCTGGGTGATGCCGGGCAAAGAGAAATTCTCGATTACCCGCACCACGCTGGGCCATTTCTTCAGGCGCAAGCGCTTTCATTTCTCTACCGATACCCACGGCGGCGAGCGGGCGATGGTGCCGATCGGCAACTACGAGCGGGTGATGCCGCTGGATATCCTGCCGACCGTACTGCTGCGCGATCTGCTGGCCGGGGATACCGACAGCGCTCAGGCGCTGGGCTGTCTGGAGCTGGATGAAGAAGATCTGGCGCTGTGCACCTACGTCTGCCCCGGTAAGTATGAATATGGCCCTGCGCTGCGCAGCGTATTAACCCGGATTGAGCAGGAAGGATAAGAGATGGGCTTAAAGCATCTGATTGAAAAAATTGAGCCGCATTTCACGCACGGCGGCAAGCTGGAAAAATATTACCCGCTGTATGAAGCGGCGGCGACCATCTTCTATACACCAGGCCAGGTCACCCGCGGCGCGGCGCACGTGCGCGACGCCATCGACCTCAAGCGGTTGATGATCCTCGTGTGGTTTGCCGTCTTTCCGGCGATGTTCTGGGGGATGTATAACGTCGGGCTGCAGACCATACCGGCGCTGCATAAGCTTTACGACGCCGAACAATTGCAGCAGGCGATCGCCAACAACTGGCACTATAGCGTCGCCCAGTGGTTAGGGGTGAGCTTCAGCGCCGACGCCGGCTGGCTGAGCATGATGACCCTGGGGGCGGTCTTTTTCCTGCCGATCTATATCACCGTCTTTATCGTCGGCGGCTTCTGGGAAGTGCTGTTCGCTATCGTGCGCAAGCATGAAATCAACGAAGGCTTCTTTGTCACCTCGATTCTGTTCGCGCTGATCGTCCCGCCCACGCTGCCGCTGTGGCAGGCGGCGCTGGGGATCTCCTTCGGGGTGGTGATCGCTAAAGAGATTTTCGGCGGTACCGGGCGCAACTTCCTCAACCCGGCGCTGGCGGGGCGCGCGTTCCTGTTCTTCGCCTATCCGGCGCAAATCTCCGGCGACCTGGTGTGGACGGCGGCGGACGGTTTTTCCGGCGCTACGCCGCTCTCCCAGTGGGCCAGCGGCGGCGGTGAAGCGCTGGTTAACGTCGCTACCGGCATCCCGGTGAGCTGGATGGACGCCTTCCTCGGCAATATTCCGGGCTCGATTGGCGAAGTCTCCACGCTAATGATCCTGATCGGCGGCGCGATCATCCTCTTTGGCCGCGTCGCGTCCTGGCGCATCGTCGCCGGGGTGATGATCGGCATGGTCGCCACCGCTACCCTGTTTAACGTTATCGGCTCCGACACCAACCCGATGTTCGCTATGCCATGGTACTGGCATCTGGTACTCGGCGGCTTCGCCTTCGGCATGATGTTTATGGCGACGGACCCGGTATCCGCCTCGTTTACCGATAAAGGAAAATGGAGTTACGGCGTGCTGATCGGCGTGATGTGCGTGCTGATCCGCGTGGTGAACCCGGCTTATCCGGAAGGGATGATGCTGGCGATCCTCTTCGCCAACCTCTTCGCACCGCTGTTCGATTACCTGGTGGTGCAGGCCAATATTAAGCGGAGGAAGTCGCGTGGCTGAGAAGAAAAGTAACGATAGCATCGGCAAAACGCTGCTGGTGGTGCTGGTGCTTTGTCTGGTCTGCTCCATCGTGGTAGCGGGCTCGGCCGTGGGGCTGAAATCCCGCCAGCAGGCGCAGCGGGCGTTGGATAAGCAGCGTAATATCCTGGCGGTGTCCGGCCTGATGCAGCCCGGCATGGATGCTGATGCGGTCGCCGACACCTTCGCGGCGCGCATTTCGCCGCGACTGGTGAATCTGGCGACCGGCGAGCTGCTGGAGAAAGACCCGGCAAAATTCAATCAGGCCCAGGCGCTGAAGGATCCGCAGCAGAGTATGGCGCTGGATGCCAGCCAGGATCCGGCGGGGATTAAACGCCGCAGCAATCTGGCGGAAATCTACCTGGTGCGCGACGCGCAGCAGAAGATTGAGCAGGTGGTGTTGCCCATTTATGGCAATGGCCTGTGGTCGATGATGTACGCCTTCGTGGCGCTGGACATCGATGGCCGCACGGTGAAAGGCATTACCTACTATGACCAGGGGGAGACCCCGGGGCTGGGCGGCGAAGTGGAGAACCCGAACTGGCGCCAGCAGTTTGTCGGCAAGCAGGTGCTGGATGACAACGGCATGCCGGCGCTGAGAGTGGTCAAAGGCGGCGCGCGCGCTGGTGACCTGCATGCGGTTGATGGCTTATCGGGCGCCACGCTGACGTCAAATGGCGTACAGCACAGCTTTGATTTCTGGATGGGTGAACTGGGCTTTGGTCCGTTCCTGAAAAAGGTGCGTGAAGGAGGGCTGAACAATGGCTGAACAGAGCGAGATGAAAGAGGTGAAGCGCGTGCTGGTGGGGCCGCTCATCGCCAATAACCCCATCGCCCTGCAGGTGCTGGGCGTCTGCTCCGCGTTGGCGGTCACCACTAAGCTGGAAACCGCCTTCGTGATGACCATTGCGGTGACCCTGGTGACGGCGTTCTCCAGCATGTTTATCTCGATGATCCGCCACCACATTCCCAACAGCGTGCGCATCATCGTGCAGATGGCGATCATCGCCTCGCTGGTTATCGTGGTGGATCAGCTACTGCGGGCTTTCGCCTATGAGACTTCCAAGCAGCTGTCGGTATTCGTCGGGCTTATCATCACCAACTGCATCGTGATGGGGCGCGCTGAAGCTTACGCCATGAAGTCGCCGCCGCTGGCCAGCTTTATGGACGGTATCGGCAACGGTCTCGGCTACGGCGCGATCCTGATTATCGTCGGCTTCCTGCGCGAGCTTATCGGCAGCGGCAAGCTGTTCGGTATCACGGTGCTGGAGACGGTGCAGAACGGCGGCTGGTATCAGCCGAACGGCCTGTTCCTGCTGGCGCCGAGCGCGTTCTTCATTATCGGTTTACTGATTTGGGCCCTGCGTAGCTGGAAGCCTGAACAGCAGGAAAAGGAGTAATCGATGATGGCTCATTACATTAGCCTGTTTGTCCGCGCGGTGTTTGTTGAGAACATGGCGCTGGCCTTTTTCCTCGGGATGTGTACCTTCCTCGCAGTGTCGAAAAAGGTCTCCACCGCCTTCGGCCTCGGCGTTGCGGTGACGGTGGTGCTGGGTCTTGCCGTACCGATCAACAACCTGGTGTATAACCTGGTGCTGCGCGATGGCGCGCTGGTGGAGGGGGTAGACCTCAGCTTCCTGAACTTCATCACCTTTATCGGGGTGATCGCCGCGCTGGTGCAGATCCTCGAGATGATCCTCGATAAGTACTTCCCGGCGCTATACAACGCGCTGGGGATCTTCCTGCCGCTGATTGCGGTTAACTGCGCGATTTTCGGCGGTGTGTCGTTCATGGTGCAGCGTGATTACAACTTCCCGGAATCCATCGTTTACGGCTTCGGCTCCGGCATCGGCTGGATGCTGGCGATCGTGGCGATGGCGGGGATCCGCGAAAAGATGAAGTACGCCAACGTGCCTGCCGGTTTGCGCGGGTTAGGGATCACCTTTATCACTACCGGGTTGATGGCGCTGGGCTTTATGTCCTTCTCCGGCGTGCAGCTATAAGGGCGAATAAGTATGGAAATTATTCTTGGCGTCGTGATGTTCACGCTGATTGTGCTGGTGCTGTCGGGGCTTATCCTGGCAGCGCGCTCAAAGCTGGTGAACGCGGGCGACGTGGTTATTGAGATCAATAACGAAGCGGATAAGCAGATCCGTACCCCGGCGGGGGATAAGCTGCTGAACACGCTGTCCAGCAACGGGATTTTTGTCTCCTCCGCCTGCGGCGGCGGCGGCTCCTGCGGCCAGTGTCGGGTGACTATCAAAGAGGGTGGCGGCGATATCCTGCCGACCGAGCTTTCGCATATTACCAAACGCGAAGCCAAAGCCGGCTGCCGTCTGGCCTGCCAGGTCGCGGTGAAGCAAAACATGAAGATTGAGCTACCGGAAGAAATCTTCGGCGTCAAAAAATGGGAATGCGAAGTTATCTCCAATGATAACAAAGCCACTTTCATTAAAGAGCTCAAGCTGCGGATCCCCGAGGGGGAGGTGGTGCCGTTCCGCGCCGGGGGCTATATTCAGATCGAATGCCCACCGCATAAAGTGGCCTATGCTGACTTCGATGTCCCGGATGAATACCGCTCGGACTGGGACAAGTTCAACCTGTTCCGCTACGTCTCTGAGGTGAAAGAGCCGACCCTGCGCGCCTACTCGATGGCTAACTATCCGGAAGAGAAGGGCATCATTATGCTCAACGTGCGCATTGCGACGCCGCCGCCGAAGGTGCCGGATGCCCCGCCGGGGATCATGTCGTCCTATATCTGGTCGCTGAAGCCGGGCGATAAGGTGACGATTTCGGGGCCGTTCGGCGAGTTCTTTGCCAAAGAGACCGACGCCGAGATGGTGTTTATCGGCGGCGGCGCCGGGATGGCGCCGATGCGTTCGCATATTTTCGACCAGCTCAAGCGCCTGCACAGCACACGCAAAATCAGCTTCTGGTACGGAGCGCGCTCGCTGCGCGAGATGTTCTACGATGATGAGTTTGAACAGCTGGCGCGGGATAACCCGAACTTTACCTTCCACGTTGCGCTCTCCGATCCGCTGCCGGAAGATAACTGGACGGGCCATACCGGCTTTATCCATAACGTTCTGTACGAGAACTATCTGCGCGATCATCCGGCGCCGGAAGACTGCGAGTTCTACATGTGCGGGCCGCCGGTAATGAATGCCGCGGTGATTAAGATGCTGAAGGATCTGGGCGTCGAGGACGAGAATATTCTGCTCGACGACTTTGGAGGCTGACGATGCTGACGGTGTTTGTCGCAACCTTTGTGATTTTTGCGCTGGTGATCCTCGGGATGTCGCTGGGCTACCTGGTGAAGCGCAAGAGCATTCAGGGCAGCTGCGGCGGGATCTCCTCGCTGGGACTGGAGAAAGTCTGCGACTGTCCTGAGCCTTGCGACGCGCGTAAGAAACGTCTCGCCCGCGAGGCGCAGCGCCAGCAGCGGCGCATTTTGTAATCTGTGAGGTTTCCGGGCAGATTACGCTCCCGATATTTCTTTTGCGTGATGCCACTCATGGCGCAGGGAGCGCACCGGGGGCGGCCAGTCGCCGCCACCCCCGGGCTCCGGCCAGCACCGACAGTTTCAACTGCCCCAGGCCCGGCGGTGAGTTAACAGCCAGTCCTGGAAGGGTAGGCCGGGTAAGGCGTAGCCGCCACCCGGCAACAACATGCCAGCAACGTGAGGCCGCTTTCGCGGCCTTTTTTAGCCATTGACTCCCTTACTGCCAGCTTTTCGCCTGCGCCGGGGAATCGACCATCACGCCGTCAGCGCCCAGCTCTTTCGCCGTGCGGTAATCTTCCGCACTGTTGATGCCGAAGAAGATAATGTGCGCTTTACCCTGCGAGCGGAAGCAATCCATCGCCTCTTTATCCCAGGTGAGCGTCGCCGGGGAGACCCCTTCCCCAAGGGTGAATTTCTCCACCACCTCTACCTTGCGCTTCAGCTCCAGCCCATACCACTGCTCGCCTTCGCGCTGGCTGGCAGGCTGGCACTGATGGCTGAGCGAAATGCTGGCAAGTCTGGTGCGGGTTTCGCTGCGGGTGACGAAGCGGGGAATAGCCGGCGGCAGCGCGGCGATATAGCGGTCTTCGGTGGAATAGACCCGCACGCGATCGAGGCTGTGCGTAGCTTTTAACACCGCAAGCAGGCGCTCGCCCATCACGGTCGGGTCGGCATCCGGAGATTTAATGTCGATGTAGAAGAACGTGTGCGGCCATTGCTGCAAAACGGCTTGCAGCGTGGGAATGGTGGCCTGCCTGCCGCGCCAGGGGTGGCTGTCATCACCCCATTTCCAGCCGGCATCGACTTTCGCCAGCTCGGCGGCGGTCAAACTGGAAACGTTGCCCTCGCTATTGGTCAATGCGGAAAGATCGCTTGACCGGTAGAGCACCGGCACGCCGTCGTGGCTTAACTGCACCGTGACCCAGATGGCCTCGGCGTTATTCTCCAGCGCCAGCTTAATGGCCGGCAGGGTATTTTCTGGCGCATCGCCGGTGCCGCCGCGATGGGCAATCAGCTGCGGGGCGGCCCAGGCGCCGGCGGAGGCCAGCAGGCAAAGTGCGGTAAGTATTTTCTTCATGATTATATCTTCCAGATTTATCGGTTAACTTTATGAAAATAAACATAATTTATTGCAGTTTTATGTTTTAGCCGCTTTTCTGGGCGATGAAATAAAAAAAGCATAAAATTCGCAGCGAGTTTTGCTATGCTGTATGGGTATACAGTGTTGAGTCTGACGATGCGTAAAATTATCCATGTCGATATGGACTGTTTCTTTGCGGCGGTGGAGATGCGCGACAACCCGGCGTTGCGCGATATACCTCTCGCGATAGGCGGCAGTCGGGTACAGCGTGGCGTGATTAGTACCGCGAACTATCCTGCGCGTAAGTTTGGCGTGCGTAGCGCCATGCCGACGGCGACGGCGCTCAAGCTGTGCCCGCATCTCACGCTGCTTCCCGGCCGCTTTGATGCCTACAAAGAAGCCTCGAACCATATCCGCGAAATTTTCTCCCGCTATACCTCGCGCATTGAGCCGCTGTCGCTGGATGAAGCCTATCTTGACGTCAGCGACAGCGTGCATTGTCACGGGTCGGCCACCCTGATCGCCCACGAGATCCGCGAAACCATCGAACGGGAGCTGCGCCTCACCGCCTCGGCGGGGGTAGCGCCGGTAAAGTTTCTTGCCAAAATCGCCTCCGACATGAATAAACCCAACGGCCAGTTCGTTATCGCTCCCCATCAGGTGGCTGAGTTTGTACGGGCGCTGCCGCTGGCGAAAATACCCGGCGTCGGGAAGGTATCGGCGGCGAAGCTGGAAAATATGGGCCTGCGTACCTGCGGCGATGTGCAGAACAGCGATCTGGCCATGCTGCTTAAGCGCTTCGGTAAATTCGGCCGTATTTTGTGGGAGCGCAGCCACGGGATTGATGAGCGGGAAATCCATAACGACCGGCAGCGCAAGTCAGTGGGGGTAGAGCGGACATTAGCGGAAGATATCCATGAATGGTCAGAGTGCGAAGCGATTATCGAAAATCTCTATCCCGAACTGGAGCGCCGGCTGGCGAAGGTCAAACCGGACCTGCTGATCGCCCGTCAGGGTATTAAACTGAAATTCAATGACTTCCAGCTGACCACCCAGGAGCACGTCTGGCCGCAGCTGAACAAAGCGGATCTGATTGCCACCGCGCACAAGGCCTGGGATGAGCGCCGCGGCGGACGTGGCGTGCGCCTGGTTGGGCTCCACGTGACGCTGCTCGATCCGCAGCTGGAAAGGCAGCTTTTATTAGGGATTTAACCATGCACATTCGTCCTTACCGCGACAACGATTTACCACTGCTCTGTCGGATATTCCTGCGCGCGGTGCGGGAAACGGCCTGCCGGGACTATACTCCGGCGCAGATTGCGGCCTGGGCGCAGGTGGATGAGACACGCTGGCGGCAAAAGCTGGCTGATGCAAACGGGCTGGTGGCGGAGATAGAGAATCAACCGGTTGGCTTTATCACCGCCATCGGGACGCATATCGATTTGCTCTTTGTCTCGCCGGATCACGGCCGGCAGGGTATCGGCGGCGCGCTTATCGAGGCGCTCTGCGCTCAGTATCCTGCGCAAATCCTGACGGTGGACGCCAGCATTACCGCGAGACCCTGTTTTACGGCCCATGGCTTTAAGGTGGTGGCTGAGCAGCGGGTGGCGGCGCGCGGGGAGTGGTTTATTAACTACCGGATGGAAAGCGCGGGACGCTAAGGTGAGGGGGAGAAACCGGCGGCGGGCTGCCGCCGGTGGTGGTGCTTATTTAGCCGGAATGGCTTTCAGCAGCTCGGTCAGCAGCGTCCAGTACTGGCCGACGCTCTCGATATGGACCTGCTCATCCGGGGAATGCGGACCGGTAATGGTTGGCCCGATGGAGACCATGTCCATTTCCGGATACGGTTTTTTGAACAGGCCGCATTCTAGGCCGGCGTGGATGATCTGGATGTTCGGCGTCTTGTTGAACAGACGCTGGTAAGTCTCGCGCACCAGGTGCATCACCGGCGAGTTGGCGTCCGGCTGCCAGCCAGGGTAAGCGCCTTTGGCTTCGGTTTTCGCCCCCGCCAGTTTACCCAGAGAATCCAGCATGCTGACCACGTAGTCTTTGCCGCTGTCGATCAGCGAGCGGATCAGGCAGTGGATCTGCACGTTGTCATCGGTCATGGTGACGACGCCGACGTTCAGCGAGGTTTCTACTACGCCTTTCGCCACGTCAGAGTTGCGGATAACCCCGTTCGGCGTGGCATTCAGCAGGCGGATGAAACCGTCGCGGGAGGCCTGAGTCAGCGCCGCTTTGTCGTTCTCTACCGCTTCCAGGAGCACCACCAGGTTCTTCTCTTTGGCCGCCAGCTCGTTTTGCAGCAGCGCCTGGTAAGTATTCACCAGCGCTTTCAGCGCATCGGCTTTATCCGCGGCGACGGCGACAGTAGCGTACGCTTCACGCGGGATGGCGTTGCGCAACGTACCGCCGTTGAAATCGACCAGACGCAGATCCAGCTCATCGGCGTGGCCGGCAAGGAAGCGCGACAGCAGCTTGTTGGCGTTACCCAGACCGAGATGGATGTCACCGCCGGAGTGGCCGCCCTTCAGCCCTTTTAAGGTGACTTTAAAGCTCTGGAAACCGGCCGGAATCGCTTCGCGGGTCAGCGCCAGGTTAGAGGTGAAATCGATCCCGCCGGCGCAACCCATATAGATTTCGCCTTCTTCTTCGGAGTCGGTGTTGATCAGGATATCGGCCTGCAGCCAGTTGGCCTGCAGACCGAAGGCACCGTCCATACCGGCTTCTTCGGTCATGGTCAGCAGCACTTCCAGCGGGCCGTGAGCGACGCTGTCGTCGGCCAGTACCGCCAGTGCGGACGCCATCCCGATACCGTTGTCTGCGCCCAGCGTGGTGCCGCGCGCTTTCACCCATTCGCCGTCAATGTACGGCTGGATCGGATCTTTGGCGAAGTCGTGGACGGTGTCGTTATTTTTCTGCGGCACCATATCGAGGTGCGCCTGCAGCGCTACCGGCTTACGGTTTTCCATACCGGCAGTCGCGCCTTTACGAATCAGAATGTTGCCAACCTGGTCGCGTTCCGCGTGTAAGCCTTTTTCTTTTGCCCAACCCATAATGTGCTCGGCGAGCTGTTCTTCGTGATAGGACGGGTGCGGGATGGAGCAAATCTTGGCGAAAATATCCCAAAGCGGCTGCGGGGATAGTTGAGACAGTTCAGACACGGTAAGTCTCCTTACAGACTCCTGCATACAGCGGTTGCAGGACGAGGGTTAGCGTTAAAATACACAACAAGCCCGGGCTTGCGCGATGGGGGTGAGAATACCACTTTCCACCGCCGCAGGTAGTGTAAACAACGCAAAAAGCGTTGCGCAAACCGCTTAACACTGGTTTTTAGTGCGTCAGATCTCTATAATCTCGCGCAACCATTTTCCCCCTCGAACATTATTTAAGCCGTATTACACAGGCTGGGACACTTCACATGAGCGAAAAATACGTCGTCACCTGGGACATGTTGCAGATTCACGCCCGCAAACTGGCCAGCCGTCTGCTGCCGGTTGAGCAATGGAAAGGCATTATTGCCGTTAGCCGCGGTGGACTGGTACCGGGGGCGTTACTGGCGCGTGAACTGGGCATTCGTCATGTTGATACCGTATGCATCTCCAGCTACGACCATGATAACCAGCGCGAGCTGAAAGTGCTGAAACGTGCGGAAGGCGATGGCGAAGGCTTTATCGTTATCGACGATCTGGTGGATACCGGCGGGACCGCCGTGGCGATCCGCGAAATGTATCCCAAAGCGCACTTTGTCACCATTTTCGCCAAGCCGGCAGGCCGTCCGCTGGTGGATGATTACGTGGTTGATATTCCGCAGGATACCTGGATTGAACAGCCGTGGGATATGGGCGTGGTGTTTGTACCGCCTATCGCAGGTCGTTAATTCTTCAGGACAGTGCTATTTACCACGCCCGGCTTGCCGGGCGTGGTTTTTTTTATCCTATAGCAGGTTACAATATCCGGAGTGGCACTACGACGGAGACTGCACATGTCACAGGCTAACCTCAGCGAAACGCTGTTTAAACCTCGCTTCAAACATCCCGAAACCTCTACGCTGGTGCGCCGGTTTTCTGCCGGAAAACCCCAGGCGATGCAGTCAGCGCTGAGCGGCAATCACGTCGAACACTGGTACCGTCTGATCAATCGCTTAATGTGGATCTGGCGCGGCGTAACCCCGCAGGAGATCCTTGATGTGCAAGCGCGCATTGTGATGAGCGAGGCCGAACGAACGGATCCCGAGCTGTTCGATACCGTCATCGGCTATCGCGGCGGCAACTGGATCTTTGAGTGGGCGAAAGAGGCGATGCAGTGGCAGCAAAAGGCCGGGCAGGAAGCCGATCCTTTGCTGAGCGGCCGCCACTGGCTGCATGCTTCGAACCTGTACAGCATTGCCGCTTATCCGCATATTAAAGGCGATGAGCTGGCGGAACAGGCGCAGGCTTTAGCCAACCGGGCGTATGAAGAGGCCGCCCAGCGGCTGCCTGGCGCCCTGCGCGAGCTGGAGTTCACCATCCCTGGCGGTTCGCCGATCACCGGCTTTTTGCATATGCCGAAAGGCGAGGGGCCGTTTCCGACGGTGCTGATGTGCGGGGGGCTGGACTCGCTGCAGACGGATTATTACAACCTGTATGAGAACTACTTCTCACCGCTCGGCATTGCCATGCTGACCATTGATATGCCCTCCATCGGCTTCTCGTCAAAATGGACGCTGAATCAGGACACCAGCCTGCTGCATCAGCACGCGCTGCGCCATCTGGAAAATGTGCCATGGATTGACCATACCCGGGTCGCCGCCTTCGGCTTCCGTTTTGGCGCCAATATTGCGGTGCGTCTCGGTTACCTGGAGCCGCAGCGGCTGAAGGCCGTAGCCTGTCTGGGTCCGGTGGTCCACGGTCTGCTGGTGGATCCTCTGCATCAGGGGCGCGTGCCGGAGATGTACCTCGACGTGCTGGCCTCGCGGCTGGGCATGCATGACGCGTCCGATGAAGCGCTGCGCGTGGAGCTCAACCGCTACTCGTTAAAAACCCAGGGACTGCTGGGACGCCGTTGCCCGACGCCGATGCTCTCCGGCTTCTGGAAGGACGATCCGTTCAGCCCCGAAGAGGAGTCGCGGTTAATCACCTCGTCATCTGCCGATGGCAAACTGCTGGAGATCCCGTTTAACCCGGTGTATCGCAATTTTGATCACGCATTGCGACAGATCGCCCGCTGGATCAACCATAGATTTGGTTAATTTATTGCTAAATTCTATTGGTTTGGTAAAACAGTTGCATCACTAAAGGAGATCGCAATGACGTTACCGAGTGGACACCTGAAAAGTAAGTTGATCAAGAAATTCACGGCGCTAGGGCCTTACATTCGCGAAGAGCAGTGCCATGACAACCGTTTCTTTTTCGATTGCCTGGCAGTTTGCGTCAACGTTAAGCCCGCACCGGAGAAGCGTGAATTCTGGGGCTGGTGGATGGAAATGGAAGCACAAGAGTCACGTTTCACCTATAGCTACCAGTTTGGCCTGTTCAATAAAGAAGGGTCATGGCAGGCGGTCGACATTGACGACCCGGAAGTGAGCGACAGACTGGAAAAAACGCTGCGCGAGTTTCACGAGCGCGCCGCAGCGCTGCTGACCACCTTTAATCTGAAGCTGGAACCGGCCGACGATTTCAGCGAGCCGGTTCGCCTGCGCGCCTGATTGATCTACAGATACGATTTCTCCACGCCCGTGCGGCGTGGAGGAGCGTGACGAAGGCTTTGCCGCCCCACCCGCACTCACCACCCCGCCACCTGACTCACACTGCCTGCGGCTGCAGCTTGCCGGCCATCGCCTGCTGAATAATCGGGATCGGCGTCAGTAAGTGCTCGCGCATCAGCGCGCTGGCCTGCTCGGCGTCGCGCGCCAGAATAGCGTCCACCAGGGTCTGATGCTGGACATGCTTATCTTCCAGCATCTCCACCGACAGGACGGTGGTGCGCAGCCAGATAAAACGGTAGCGGGCCGCCAGATCGAAGAGCCGCTCGCGCATTTGCAGCAGATACTGCGAACCGCAGCCGGCGACGATGGCGGTGTGAAACGCCTGGTGGCGCTGGTCCCACTCATCGAGTAAGCGCTCACTTGCCTCGCACGACTCCAGCTTGTTGAGCAGATGGGCGCGGGCCAGCAGCTCCGCCTCCCACTCATCGCTGCCGCGCTCGATGGCGAGGCGCACCAGCATGGCTTCCATGTTGGCGCGCGCGTCGAAGATATCGAGAAGCTCCTGTTCCGACATGGGCGCCACCCGATAGCCTTTCTGATTGACCACCGTCACCAGCCGCTCGGCCACCAGCTGCGAAAGCGCCTCGCGCAGCGGACCGACCCCCAGGGCATAGCGCGAGGTCAACAGGCTCATCCGCAGCTTCTCATCGGGTTGGTAGACCCCGCGGATGATGTCGTTTTTTAACCAACGGTACCCGTCAATGGCCGTCGCCTGGGAAATGGCGGTCATGATCTTACTCCTGAATACTCTTCCCGGCGGGGGCCGGGAACAGGGTTAACGCGTATTTTGCAGCGGCAGTTTTTGCCACAATACCAGCTTTTTCCAGCGCGACATAATCGGTACCGTACAAATAATTCCCAATGCTAACAGGCCGGTAGAGATCACCTCCAGCTGCTGCGCCGGACGGAACAGCATCACCACCAGCACGAAGGTGATAAAGGCGATCACCAGCCATGTCAGGTACGGATAGAGCCACATTCTGAGACGGATCTCGCCGCCTTGCGCCTGAAGGATTTTACGCATCCGCAGTTGCGAAACGGCAATCACCAGATAGACCAGCAGGGCGATGGCGCCGGAGCTGTCGATGAGGAATTTAAACACCTTGGCTGGCGCGTAGTAGTTCACCACCACGGTGAGGAACGCCGCGCCGGTGGAGAGGAGCACCGCCACGTACGGCGTTTTGCTGCGGTTGGTCCGCCCCATGAAGGCCGGCGCATCGCCGCGGCGGCTCAGGGAGTAGAGCATCCGCGAGGCGGTATACAGCGCCGAGTTCAGACAGCTGGTGACCGACAGGAGGATCACGCCGTCCATAATCAGCTTGGCATAGGGAATATGCAGCAGCTCGAGCACCGAGCGGTAGGAGCCGATGCTCTTCAGCCCCGGCATATTCCATGGGATGAGGGCGACGACGATAAAGATCGAGCACAGATAAAAAATAGAGATACGCCAGATCACCGAGTTGGTGGCGCGCACGATATGTTTATCCGGGGTATCCGATTCGGCGGCGGCAATAGTGACAATCTCCGCGCCCATAAATGAGAACATGGTGATCAGCATCGCGCTCAGCACCGCGCCGAAGCCGTTGGGCATAAAGCCGCCGTGATCCCACAGACGCGAAATGCCGCTCACTTCGGCATACGGATAAAAGCCGGTAATGGCGACCGCGCCCAGTATGATAAACGCCAGAATAGCGACCACTTTGCACAGCGCCAGCCAGAACTCGAATTCACCGTAGTTTTTGACGCTCAGCAGGTTACTGCCGGTGAGGGCGAGGGTGATGACCAGAGAGAACAGCCACACCGGGACGCCCGGCACCCATGAATGCAAAATAATCGCCGCGATATTGGCTTCCAGCGGAATAACCAATACCCAAAACCACCAGTACAGCCAGCCGATGGTATACCCCGCCCAGCGGCCGATGGCTTTATCGGCGTAGGTGGAAAAGGAGCCGGTATCCGGCGTGGCGACCGCCATTTCGGCCAGCATACGCATAATCATCACCACCAGTAGCCCGGCAAACAGATAGGCCAGCAGCACCGCCGGGCCCGCCTCGGCAATGGCGACGCTGGATCCGACAAATAAACTCGCGCCGATCACCCCGGCGATAGATAACATCGTGACGTGGCGCGACTTCAGCCCCGCCCCTAAATCCTGTGATTGCGACAGTTGCCCCATCATTTACCCTCTCGAAGTGTGTCACCTGGGAGAGCGCCCCGACATTCCCGCGCCGGGGCACGCGTATTATTGTTGTTTTGCAGGTCTCGTCTTTATTCCCTTACTAACGTACTTCGTGTCCGCATGTCTGGTGTGCTATGCCTGTTTCGCCTCGGTAAAGCAGTCGGCGATGATCTTCAGCCCCTGCTCGATCTGCGCCTCTTCGATGGTCAGCGGCACCAGGATGCGCAGCACGTTGTAGTACGGCCCGCAGGAGAGCAGGATCAGGCCTTTGTCGCGCGCCCGGGCGACAATATCCGCCGTCAGCCTGGCGTTCGGCCTGCTGTGGTCGCCCTCTTCAAACAGCTCAATGGCGATCATCGCTCCCAGACCGCGCACGTCGCCGATCTCCGGATGATCTTCAGCGATCGCCAGCAGGCCCTGGCGCAGGGTATCGCCGAGCTGGTTGGCTTTTTCCAGCAGATTCTCCTGCTCGAAAATCTGCAATACCGCCAGGGCGGCGGCGCAGGCGATGGGGTTGCCGGCGTAGGTGCCGCCCAGTCCGCCCGGGGCGATGGCGTCCATCACCTCCGCGCGGCCGGTGACGCCCGCCAGCGGGAAACCGCCGGCGATAGATTTGGCGAAGGTGGTGATATCCGCCGCGACGCCCATCTGCTCCATGGCGAACAGGGTACCGGTGCGGCCCGCGCCGCTCTGTACTTCATCGGCGATGAGCATAATGCCGTGCTCGTCGCACAGGGCGCGCAGGCGCTGCATAAAGGCCGGGGAGGCGGCATAGAATCCGCCTTCACCCTGCACCGGCTCGATAATGATGGCGGCGATATCTTCCGGCGCGGCATCGTTTTTGAAGATGCGATGGATGCTGGCGATCGCCTCGTCATCGCTGACGCCGTGCAGCGCGCACGGATAGAGGGCGCGATAGACGTGACCCGGCATTAAGCCCATACCGGCGGAGTATGGATTCACTTTACCGGTCAGCGACAGGGTGTAGTGAGTGCGGCCGTGATAGGCGCCGGTGAAGGCGATCGCGCCGCTGCGCCCGGTTGCCGCGCGGGCGATCTTCACTGCGTTCTCCACCGCTTCCGACCCGGTGGTCACCAGCAGGGTTTTCTTGGCGAAATCACCAGGCACCTTCTGGTTCATCTTTTCGCACAGCGCCAGGTAGGGCTCGTAGGCGAGCACCTGGAAGCAGGTATGGGACAGCTTTTTCAGCTGGTCCTCCACGGCGGCGACAATCTGCGGATGCAGGTGGCCGGTATTGAGCACCGCGATACCGCCGGCAAAATCGAGATATTCCCGCCCTTCGACGTCCCACACCCGGCAGTTTTCCGCGCGCTCGGCGAAGACAGGATGGATCTGGCCGACGCCGCGCGGGACCGCGTCGTTGCGACGCGCCATCATTGCTTTATTGCTGTTCATCCGTCACTCCTGTTAAAGGCCAATACACATGTATTTGATTTCTAAGTAGTCTTCGATGCCGTACTTCGACCCTTCGCGGCCGAGGCCGGAGGCCTTAACGCCGCCGAACGGAGCGACTTCGGTGGAGATAATTCCGGTATTGATGCCGATGATGCCGTACTCCAGCGCTTCGCCGACGCGGAACACACGGCTCAGATCGCGGGCGTAGAAATAGGCGGCGAGACCGAACTCGGTATCGTTGGCCTGGGCAATGACGTCGGCTTCATCTTTAAAGCGGAACAGCGGGGCCAGCGGGCCGAAGGTCTCCTCTTTCGCCACTTTGGCGCTGTCGGGCACGTTGACCAGGATGGTGGGCTGGAAGAAGTTGCCGCCCAGGGCGTGCGGTTTGCCGCCGGTGACCACCTTTGCGCCTTTGGCGATGGCGTCGGCAATGTGTTCTTCAACTTTGGCGACGGCTTTCTCGTCGATCAGCGGGCCGGTCGTGACGCCCTCCTGCAGGCCGTCGCCGATGCGCAGTTTTTCCACCGCCTGCTGCAGCTTCTCGGCGAAACGGTCATACACCCCGTCCTGGACGTACAGGCGGTTGGCGCAGACGCAGGTTTGCCCGGCGTTGCGGAACTTCGACGCCAGCGCCCCCTCGACGGCTTTATCGAGATCGGCATCGTCGAAGACGATAAACGGCGCGTTGCCGCCCAGCTCCAGGGAGACTTTTTTGATATCTTTCGCGCACTGCTCCATCAGCTGGCGGCCAATCTCGGTCGAGCCGGTAAAGGAGAGCTTGCGTACCAGCGGGTTGCTGGTCAGTTCGCCGCCGACCGCGCCGGCTGAGCCGGTGACGACGTTGAACACCCCGGCGGGGATCCCGGCGCGATTCGCCAGTTCGGCCAGCGCCAGCGCGGAAAACGGCGTCTGGCTGGCCGGTTTCAGGACCATGGTGCAGCCCGCGGCCAGCGCCGGGCCCGCTTTGCGGGTGATCATCGCCGCCGGGAAGTTCCACGGGGTGATGGCGGCGGTGACGCCGATGGGCTGCTTAATCACCAGCAGGCGCTTGTCGGCCTGGTGGCCCGGAATGGTGTCGCCGTAAATGCGTTTACCTTCTTCGGCGAACCATTCAATAAAGGAGGCGGCGTAGCTGATTTCGCCTTTGGCTTCCGCCAGCGGTTTCCCCTGTTCGAGGGTCATCAGACGGGCGAGATCGTCCTGGTTCTCCAGCATGAGATCGAACCAGCGGCGCAGAATATTCGCCCGCTCTTTGGCGGTGAGGGCGCGCCAGGCGGGAAGGGCGCGGTTAGCGGCTTCGATCGCTTGTCGGGTTTCGTCAGCGCCCATTTTCGGCACGCTGCCGAGCTGCTCGCCGTTGGCGGGGTTGGTCACCGCAATCACGTCGCCGTTGGGCGCATCGCGCCACTGACCATCAATCAGCGCCTGCTGGCGAAACAGAGTCATATCGTTGAGTTGCATAATCGCTTCCTGTCTTCAGGGGGTTAACGGGTAAAAGCGGCGTGTAGTGTCTCCACGCTACGTGCCGCACGCAGCGTGCGTCCGGGATTGCTCTGGCTGGCCAGCAGGGTCTGCACCTTGCTGACGATATGCGCGCCGATCGGGATAGCCGACGTCGCCGCGGGTGACGGCGCGTTACAGGTGTGAATGGAACGCGCGGTGGTGACGAAGAGAAAATCGTCGATCAGTTTGCCCTGCGGCGATACCGCCTGCGCCCGCACGCCGGCCGGCCACGGGCGCAAATCGCTTAATGTCAGGCTCGGGCAGTATTTCTGCACCAGCCGCAGATAGCCGCTTCGGCACAGCGAATTTTTCATTTCGCCCAGCCCGGAGCGCAGGTTGTTTTGCAGTACCCGGCGAATGCCGGGCGAGGTGAGGATCTCCAGGGTATCGGCCAGCGAAATATCGCGCTTGCGATAGCCTTCGCGCTTCAGGGCCAGCACGGCGTTGGGGCCGACGGTGACGCTGCCGTCGATCATGCGGGTCAGGTGGACGCCGAGGAACGGCATCGCCGGATCGGGGATCGGATAGATCAGATGGTTGACGATCTGATTGTGCTGCGGAGCGAGCTGGAAATACTCCCCGCGGAACGGGCAGATGATAAACCCGGGATCGACGCCGAGCATTTTCACCAGTCGATCGGCCATCAGTCCGGAACAGGTAATCAGCGTCGAGGCCTCATACTCGCCGCCCTGGCGGGTGTGGACGACCACGCCGCTGGCATGTTCTTTCAGGGCGCTGACTTCGGCGTTGTAGACGATGGCGCCGCCTTTCGATTCGAAGTTCTTCGCCATCGCCGCCGCCACGTCGCGGTAGCTGACGATGCCGCTGGAAGGGACGAAGATCCCGCCGAGTCCGCTGATGTTCGGTTCGCGCTCGCGCAGCTCCCCGGCGCTCAGCCATTCCCGCTGCAGGCCGTTGGCGGCGGTGCGATCCCACAGGGCGCGCATCCGCTCCATCTCCAGCGGCGAGGTGGCGACCAGCATCTTGCCGCAGACGTCGTAGCGGATGCCGTTCTGCTCGCAAAAGGCCTTGGTAGCGCGGTTGCCGGCGAGGCAAAACTGCGCCTTGAGGCTGCCGGGCGTGTAGTACACCCCGGCGTGGATCACGCCGCTGTTATGGCCGGTCTGATGGCAGGCCGGGCCGGCCTCTTTTTCCAGCAGCGCAATGCGGGCGTCCGGGTAAATCTCAATTAACTGCATGGCGGTCGACATGCCGATGATGCCGCCGCCGATAATCACGAAATCATACATCCGCTCAATTCCTTCGCCTGAAAACCCTTATTGATGAGTCTGGTAATGATTTGTGGAATACGCAAAGTAGCCGCGCTGGCGCATCAGCTCGCGGCGCAGGTCCGGGTGCGGCGTAAAGCGGTCGCGGCCGTGCAGCCAGAACAGGTTGTTTATCAACAGAAATTTGCCTACCGGAACCGGTACAGAAAGAATGTTTTTGCTGGTTTCCAGCGCGTCGGAGAGGCGGCTCAGCCAGGTGCCTTCTTCGAAATCTTTCGGCTGGACGAACTGGTCGATATAGCGCATCACCGGGCGACCTAACTGGTCGACGTCGAATACCGGGTGGAAGACATCTTTGCTGACGTTTTTGCTCGGCGGCGCGGCCCAGCGCATCGGGCGGCGGGCGAGCGGGTCGCGGAAGAATTCGTCGAGGTGCTCCCAGTCGTCGAGATGCAGCAGCAGGGAATTGCCGCCCTGCATGTTCTGCTCGTCGATCTTCATCATCAGCACATAGTCGGTTTGCTCTTCGACGTAGGTGCCGTCGTTGTGCAGCTCCATCACCCGGTGCGGCTGGCGCAGATAGCTGTCGGAGTTATCGACGTTTTTCACCACGAAACGGGCGTAATACTGGCCGCTCATGGCGTCGAAATTGGAACGGCCAATCAGGTGCGCCACGGCGGTGGCCAGCTTGACCATCTCCTCGGCCTGGCTGACGTGATCGATCCCTTCGCCGTTGATCAGCAGCGCGCCTTCCGCGCGGTCGAGCAGCGTTTTGATCAGCAGCGGCTGCAGCTGGTTGCCGCACAGATCGTCGAGGATCTTGCCCACCTGAAAGCGTAAGAAAGATTTGTACTCCAGCGCCTGCACCGGCCACTGCGCGACCTGCTGCAGAAACTGGGCGGTGGTGTCGGCGGAAAAGGTGAGCTCCAGCAGGCGCGGCGACTGGGCGGAAGGGGCGACGGTAAAGCCAGGGAAGTGTTGAGCTAACGGCGCGGATGTCGGTTTTACTGCGGTCAGGGCGTTCATCAGGATCGTTCCTCGCAATGGAATGGAAGGTCAGGGTGATGTTCATTTCGTAGCCATAAATTAAAAATATCTACATTTTTATAAAATGCGTACGAAATGGCCTTTTTGTTTCTATTTTGTGATCTGCCAACAATTATTTAACAATGCGAGAGAGATAAGGCGGTGGTTAACGTTGAGGAACAAAGCGGGTGGCGGAAAAGGCAAAATGCCGGGAAGGCTGAGGGTAAATCATAACGCCGATCACAGTTTTTAATCTGTGCAATACCCTTACCAGATGAAGGTGTTAACATTCAGCCGGTAAATACCTTTCAATGCTCACCGAGGCTTCGATGCTGGAGAATGTCATTATCAGATAATCAGCTTCCCGACCTGCCCAGGCCGGACTGATTATCGCTGCGCTTAAACCTTACGCACACACCTGCGGGTGTAGGCATGTTTTCGCACATGATAATGAACAGGTTTCAGTATGAATTTATCCCGTCAGGAACAACGGACCTTACACGTACTCGCCAAAGGTGGCCGTATTGCGCACGTCCGCGATACCTCCGGCCGCATTACCGCCGTCGAATGCTACACCCGGGAAGGGCTGTTGCTGAGCGACTGCACCCTCGCGGTCTTCAAAAAGCTCAAAACCAAAAAGCTGATTAAGTCGGTGAATGGCCAGCCGTACCGGATCAACACCACCGGTTTGACCAACGTTCGCGCGCAGGCGGACAACCGCTGATACAGCGACCCGGGCAGGGTCGCTGCCCGGGCGTATGGCTCTCAAGGAGAAAAACCCATGATCGATATCCCTCGCATTTTTACTATCAGTGAAAGCGAACACCGTATTCATAACCCTTTTACCCCGGAAAAGTACGCCACGCTGGGGCGGGCGCTGCGAATGGCGCCGGGCGCTTCCATTCTTGACCTCGGCAGCGGCTCCGGAGAGATGCTCTGTAGCTGGGCGCGCGATCATCAGATCGTCGGCACCGGGGTGGACATGAGCCTGCTGTTCAGCCAGCAGGCGGCCGCCCGGGCAGAGGCGCTCGGGGTGAGCGACCGGGTGACCTTTGTGCACCAGGATGCCAGCGGGTATGTCGCCAGTCAGCCGTGCGATATTGCCGCCTGCGTGGGGGCAACGTGGATCGGCGGCGGCGTGGCAGGCACGATTGCGCTGCTGAAGCAGAGCCTTAACCCAGGCGGTATGCTGCTGATCGGCGAGCCATGGTGGCGCAAACGCCCCGCCACGGCGGAAGAGGCGGTTGCCTGCGGCGCGCACTCTCCCGACGACTTCCTGACGCTGCCGGCGCTGGTCGCCCACTTCGGCGAACTGGGCTATGACGTAGTGGAGATGGTGCTGGCGGACCAGGAGGGCTGGGATCGTTATGAAGCGGCGAAATGGCTGACGATGCGCCGCTGGCTGGAGGCTAATCCGCACGATGACTTCGCGCCGGAGGTTCGCCAGCAGTTGACCACCGCGCCGCTGCACCATGTCACCTGGACCCGGGAATATCTCGGCTGGGGCGTGTTTGTCCTGATGGCGCGTTAACCAGCGTGTCGGTAGCGTCGGGAGGCGCTACCGACCATCTTCAGACCTTCAGCTCCTCGTAGCTGACCATGACGTGTTGGCGAAAGGCGGGCCGTGCGGTTAGCCGTGCATAATAGGCCGCAAGATGGGGGAGGGGACGACGGGTGATATCGATTGCAAAGTAGCGGTACAGCACATGACCAAACTGGATGTCGGCCAGGGTGAGCGTATCGCCCACCAGATAGCGACTGCCGGCGAGACGTGCCTCGGCAATCGCCAGCTTTTGCTCCAGGGCCGTCACCGCCGCGGCGATGGCCTGCGGATCCCGCTCGGCGGCGGGCGTGCGCACCACGCGCCAGAACACCGGCGCCGTAAAGCCGAGGGCAATATTCTGCTTTGACCACTCGGCCCAGCGATCAACCTCAGTACGAGCCAGCAGGTCGCCCGGCCAGAAGGCGTTGTCGGCGTAGCGGCTGGCTAAATAGCGAAGGATCGCGCCGGTTTCCCACAGCGGCGGATTATCGCCATCCTGCAGCACTGGCACCGTACGATTGGGATTGAGCTGATAAAACGCCTCGCTGTCGGTACCGCCATAGCGATGGCCCACGTCGAAGCGGAGATAGTCCAGCCCAAGCTCGCCAACACACCACATCAGCGCCTGCACGTTAGAGGAAGTTTTTCGGCCCCAGATAGTCAGCATCGGGATCTCCTGTGAACAGGGAAAGAAGGAGCATAGCAGGTAGGGTTGAAAACGGGAGGGGTCACAAAAGAAATGAGCCACCTCGCCGCGCAGGGGGCGGATGCGCTGGTCAGATGTTCAAACCAGGAGCGTCGCTGAGCCAGCTATTCAGCGCACAGAATGAGTGGTAGAAACAGAGGGCAACAGTTTGCCCTCTGTTTACTTAAGTGGTCTTGTACTAAGGTGTGGCGCTAAAAAACTCGCCAAATTTGACGGCCAGCCAGCCGACAGGCGTCGTGGCGCCGCCGACGATATTGGTGATCTCGGCCATCCCTTCCGGTACCGGAATATGTGAGTTCACCGCCGCCTGAGTATATTCTTGCGAAATGTCCGTCCCGACATACAGGATGCAGGTCACGATCAGGGTTCCGGTTATGAACATGCGGAACATATTTCGTTTACAGAACGGCGTGACCATTGCCAGCAGGAACATTAACGAAGCCAGATCGACAAAGGGCAGTACGCGGTTGCCGGGCAGAATGA
The DNA here is from genome assembly GCF_021739525.1 of Klebsiella sp. 2019SCSN059. NCBI lineage: Bacteria > Pseudomonadati > Pseudomonadota > Gammaproteobacteria > Enterobacterales > Enterobacteriaceae > Klebsiella > Klebsiella sp. 2019SCSN059. The sequence continues at coordinate 40,523 of NZ_JAKKOM010000037.1, forward strand.
TAGACAGCACCACAGCCATAGGGATTAACAGCAGACCGGTCGCCAGTACCGAAGGTTCACCGATCAATAACGCCGTATCCATCCCGATGTAAAAATCGCGCCCCGGAAATTTAGCCTTCAGTTTTGCTTCAGCGGCATCACGAACAATCAACAATCCCTGCACCAGAATTTCAATCATTTTCGGCAGCAGCAGCATGGCGGCTGAAACCTTAATGGCCAGTGAAACGGCAGCGGAAATGTCATATCCAGCCAGGAAAGCCAACAGCAGTCCCAGCACAAACCCCAGGGTAAGAGGCTCGCCAAAAACGCCGAATTTTTTATTAATACTTTCCGGATCGAAATTGATTTTATTGATGAGCGGGATCTTATCAATGATGTAATTACAGGCAATGCCAAACGGCACGTAAGCTATACAGGTAAGATGTGGGAATGATATCCCTTTAAGATTATAGTTTTTTTGTAAATACGGCGCCGTTAAATCTGCGGCCAATAGCGTCAACACAAAAATAGCGAAAGTAATACCGACAGAAAGCCAGTAATTTCCCGTTCCGGCATAGACCACAGACCCCATGATCAGGAAAATCCAGTAATTAAAAATATCGATATTCACCGTTTTGGTTAATTTCAACAGAAGCATGGCCAGGTTGATGACGATAAAGCCCACCACGACGGGCAGCATCAGCGGCGAACCCCAGCCAATAGTCGATGCGGTAGGCCAACCGGTATCAACGACCGTTAACTGCAGGCCGATACGCTCAACCATCGCCTGCGATGCCGGGCCCAGGTTTGTCAGCAGCAGGCCAATCACCAGCCCCACCCCTTCAAAACCAATGCCGACCAGCATCCCTGCTTTAAATGCCGTACCGATTTTAACGCCAAAGCAAAGCGCGATAATAAAGAATATTACTGGCATCATTACTGATGCCCCCAGACTAATAATGCTGTTGATAATATCCATAATGATTCCTTAAAAGGCGGGCGAATTGGGCACGAGTTAACCCGTGCCCATTGGGCCCTGTTAATACCTTTAATGGTTCTTTTAGTATTTAACTGAGTTTCTTTAAAAGGATCTCAGCGAAGCGTTTGGGCGAATTACTGAATGCGTCAATGGTACTCCCGGCAATATGCGGCGTAATGGTCACGTTATTCAGGGTATAGAATGCACTGTCGTCAGGAAGCGGTTCGTCATCAAAGGTATCAAGCGCGGCGCCCATAATTTGCCCGGATCTGAGCGCATCAATCATCTCTTTTTCATTGATTAACCCGGAGCGTGCCGTGTTAACAATGATGGCACTGCGCTTCATCAGCGCGAAATGGTGTGCGTTAATCAGATTTTCGGTTTCCGGCGTCAGGCGAGCATGTAACGAGATAACGTCGGCGCGTTGTACCAGTTCGTCCAGTGAATCGACTTTCTCATAACATTCATGGCCTGCAACGTACTTATCGTAAAAGATAATCTCCGTGCCAAAGCCGCTGAGAAATCCCGCGACCAGTTGGGCAATATGGCCGAGGCCAACCAGCCCCACGACTTTTCCGCCAAGCTCCGGGATCGCCTGATGGTTCGGGCTGTCTTTACGCCAGTATTTGTCACGCAGGGCATCGTGTGACCGGGCGATATTGCGCATTTCCGCCAGGATCATGCCGACCGTGAATTCAGCGACGCTGCGAGCGTTACGCCCCGGGGTGTTCATCACCTCAACGCCCCGGGCGTTCGCCACCTCAAGATTCACGTTTTCCACGCCACCGCGGAGTACGCCTACATATTTCAGCGTGGGTAGTTTATCGAACACCGCAGTATTGACGGGGGCAAACTGAGTGATCAGGATGTCAATATCACCCGCTCCCTGAAGCAGATCTTCCGGTAAGGCCACGGCTTCCGCGCCTTCCTGTTCAACCCGCAGATTATCTTCCTGAAGTTTCTCAATGGAGTCATGTGACCACTCGCGTACTTCGACTTCAATCCCGTTATCCCTGAGCGCTTTCAGTCCTGATTCCATCATTGCTGCATTGATAAACAGATCGGCAATTGCCAGACATTTCATAATGATTCTCCCTCGATTAACGCATCAACATACCGCCGGTAACGTCCAGAGTTGCTCCCGTCATATAGCTGGTTTTAGGAGAAACCATGAAGACACCGATGTCGGCAATTTCCTGAGGCTGGGCCACGCGGCCCACCGGAATACGACTGACGTAATAGTCAGGGTTTTGCTCAATGTTCTTACGGATCATCGCAGTATCCATGATCCCGATGGCGATATTGTTCACATTGATTTTTTGTTTGGCGACTTCCCGCGCCAGAGAGATAGCAAAGGCGACCAGACCGGCCTTACTTGCCGCGTAGTGCGCATGTCCCGTCGTGGAGCCGTGGAACGCGGCCTGCGAGGTAATATTCAGAATGCTGCCCATCCGGTCATGCTGCAGGCAGTGATTTACAAATAGCTGGCTGAGATGGAAGATGGCTTTCAGATTGACATTCATCACCAGATCCCAGTCCTGCGGGCTGATCTCGGTGACGTAGCCGCTCAGCCAGATCCCGGCGTTATTCACCAGAATGTCGGCTTTGCCCAGTCTGTCGATACAGGTGGCAAACAGATTTTCCCGGCTCTGTTCGTCAGAGAGATCGGTTTTAACCGCGATGATCTCTACGTTCGCGCTGGCCTTCACCGTTTCGATCAGCCGTTCGGGATGCTCTTCTTCCCGCATATAGGTAAAGCAGATATTGACGCCTTCTTTGGCGAGAGAAAGAACAAACTCTTTCCCCAGGCCGGTTGCGCCGCCTGTCACGATGGCCGTACGATTCGTTAAATTCAGATCCATTTTTTCCTCACTTAGTGCGCAATGTAGTTGCTGCAGCTTTTCCACGGCGACTGCATTTCTGATAACAGGTTTTTATAAAGCTGGTATTTGGTCTGGTAGACCCGGTGATTTTCCGGATTAGGGGAGACGGTGCGTGAGACATGGACCATTTCGTTTGAGGCAGCAAATACCTCTGCAAACCAGCCCACCATGACGGCTGCGGTCATCGCGGTACCCAGGGTCCCGTGCTCTTTGACGTCAACGATTTCCAGCGTGGCCTGGAAGATATCGGCGAATATCTGTAGCCAGACCGGGGAGTTCGTGACACCGCCGGCAATACGAATTGTGCGGCTTAACTTCGGGTTAATATTGCGCAAGCGCTCGGTGTGGTAGAGATGGCTAAAGGCCACGCCCTCATAAATCGCCCGCAGAAAATGGGCTTTTTTATGAAAGCTGTTTACACCGATAAAGCCGGCCGAGGCGTCGGGAATGGTGTTAGAGCCAAACACGAACGGAAAGAACAGCAGGTGGCTTTCATCCGGCGTCGTTGACGAAACCAGCTTATTGCACAGGTCATAGACCGACGATCCTTGCTCGGCGGAGGTTTTCCGATCGCTCTCCATAAAGTTGTTAATAAACCACTCCAGGTTGCTCGCGGAGGTGGGGCTGGCCTCGGTGATGAGCCATTTACCCTCAATGGGATAAATGGAGGTCATAAACAGATCTTTATCAATAACCGGGTGGTCGGTAACGTATTCGTTTATGCTCCAGGTGCCGGTGACGATCGCCATCTTATCGAGACTGTTGATCCCCGAGGCAATGGAAGAGGCCGAGATATCAAACACCCCGCCAGAAACCGGCGTACCTGCGCATAAACCGGTCAGACGGGCGACATCGTCAGTGATTTTTCCGCAGCATTCCGTTGAGCGTTTGATGGGGGGCAATTTATCCCGCAGTTCATCAAGTCCCCACCATGCCAGTAGTTCATCGTCATACTTGCAGTCACGTACGTTGATCAGGTTGGTGCCTGAGATATCGGTCAGCTCAAGAAAAGCCTCTCCTGTCAGGTAAAAACGGATCAGGTCCTTGACCATAAAAATATAACGCGCTTTTTGCAGCGTCTCGGGCTCGAAGTCCTTCAGCCATGCCAGCAAGGCGACAGGTTGTCCGGCCCAGATGGACTGCATTGTTTTTGGCAAAATGTCGGTAAGGAATTCTGGCGAGCGTTGCCATCTCTCAACGTACTCTTTTGCCCGGCTGTCGGTGGATATAATGCCGTTACGCACCGGGTGACCTTCTTCGTCAACCAGATACAGACCGTTACCATGACCGGTGACGGCCACTCCTTTTATCTGGCTGGCATCAATACCTGATTGCTCAATCGCTTTTTTAATCACTTCGACATTCGCGGCCCACAGCTCATCGATACTGCGCTCTGTGTGGAATTCCCGGGGGGTCAGCATCTGCGTGGATTTTGAGGCGATCGCGAGAACCTGTCCTTTACGGTCATAGATGGCTGCCTTGGTGACGGTTCCACCATTGTCGATGCCCATGACGTATTCATCTTTCATTCGCGTGGACTCCTTATTGGTTACCATAAGCCGGGCTCGCTGGTGGTTATCCCTTTAAATCCGGCATGGAATATTTTATCTACAAGGTATTTGCGCTTAACAAAGCCTCCGGCGATGAATACCACATCAAAGCCTTTCAAATTTCGGCTAATCAACTCCAGACACTGGCAGGCATATTCAGCAGGTAAGATTTCAATTGCGTCCGGTGGACTGTGTTTAACAATATCGAGCGACTGATCAAGCGATCGCGAATCGATAAGTAAAACCCGATATATGGTCAGCAATCCCTCTTTTTTGGCGTAGCGTAGCGCGGAGAGATTGGAAGAAATAACACCATCAACCTTGTAATAATTTTTCAGTAGATTGATCCCCGCCTGATCCGGTTTGAAACCACCCAGTAATTCAAGGTGAACGAGGACCTTCTTACCGCTTTGATGGCATTTGCCAATTAGCGACTGCAGATTGCCGATATTCGCTTCGGATAGCAGCACATATTCTGACTGGCAGGTTAATGCTTTCTCAAAGTATTTATACTTCCTGATGGAAGGGATGATGGTGTTATTTGAAATCATATTAATTTCCGATGTTATTTAGCCATGTAGAGGCTGTATGCATCTTCCGCTGTTGCGTTTTCATGGATGATGGCATTCAGACCTGCTACCACTTTCGCCGGCTGCGGATCCTGGGTAATGTTTCGTCCCACAGCCACGCCTTTCGCACCCATCTGCATACAGTGCTGAACAAATTTGAAGTAACCATCGATGCCGGTTTTTGGCCCCCCTAAGGCAAGCACCGGCACGCCAGCAGCTTCAACGATCAGTCGGTCCTCTGGTGAACCGGTAAAACGCGTTTTGATGACGTCCGCGCCCAGCTCCACCGCTGCGCGGGCCGATGCAGCGATGATCGCCGGATTGTTAGAGTCATCGCTGGTGACGGGATAACCATACGGGAGCGATTCGACAATCAGCGGTACGTTCCAGCGATCCGCTGCCTGCGCGAGCTGCATCGCCATAATGTGGGTTTTTTCTTCATTGAAGGGGCTTTGTTGAATAAATCGAACTTTTGCTGAGTTGAAGGATCAGATCACGCATCCTCCCGACAACACAGACCATTCC
>NZ_JAKKOM010000038.1:0-43115 GCF_021739525.1 Klebsiella sp. 2019SCSN059
GCCAGCCGCCACCGGGCAGTAAAGCTGCTGCGAAGCCGACTATCCCGCCCGGCGGCGCTGCGCTTGCGCGGGCCTACGGGGGATCATACCGCGGGTGAAACTGCACCCTTCCGGGCCCGGTAAGCATCCAGGCCCGGTAAGGCGCCAGCCGCCACCGGGCAGACAAACGAGAACAACGGTTAAGACGAGTTGTAGCCGGCCGCCAGGGCCGGCGGGTGTCAGGCGCTCTGATTGTCCAGCTGAAGCTGCCCCTCGCGCCGCTGCTTCAGCTTCCAGAAGGCCCACAGCGCGATAAACCACAGCGGAGAAGCCAGCAGCGCCAGCAGCGTGTCCGGATCAAAGATCATGATGAAGATGGCGAACGCGAAGAACAGCAGGCTCACCCAGCTCATCGCCACGCCAAAGGGCATCTTAAAGATCGAACCGGCGTGCAGGTCCGGACGCTGACGGCGATAAACCAGATAGGCCACGAGGATCATCCCCCAGCTGAACACCACCATAATCGCCGCCAGGGTCGAGACGATGGTAAACAGGGTCATCACATTCGGCACCAGGAACAGTAGCAGCGTACCGATCAGCATACAGAAGCAGGAAAACAGCAGGCTGCGCACCGGGATGCGGGTGCTGCGCGACAGAATGCGGAACTGCCAGTGCGCATGCTTCTCCACCGACAGGCCGTACAGCATGCGGGTGCTGGAGAAGACCCCGCTGTTGGCCGAGGACATCGCCGAGGTCAGCGCCACGAAGTTAATCACCGCCGCCGCCGCGGGCAGCCCGGCTTTGGCAAACAGCGTCACGAAGGGGCTGGTCTCCGCCGACACTCCCGGCCAGGAGGCGACAGCGATGATCACCACCATCGACAGCAGATAGAAGATGATAATCCGCAGCGGCAGGGCATTGATCGCCTTGGGCAAAATGCGCTGTGGATCGCGGGTCTCCGCCGTCATCGTCCCCAGCAGTTCGATGCCGGTAAAGGAGAAGATCGCTATCTGGAAGCCGGCGAAAAAGCCGGTGATACCGTGAGGCATAAAGGCCGTCGGGTCGGTGAGATGGCTCAGAGAAGCCGTCACGCCGTCCGGAGAGGTCCAGCCGGTGGCAATCATCCAGCCGCCGGTGGCGATCAGGGCGATAATGGTGATCACCTTGATCAGGGCGAACCAGAACTCCGCCTCGCCAAACATTTTCACCGACAGCAGGTTGAGCAGAAACAGGATAGCCAGCATGCTGAGGGCCGGCATCCACGCCGACAGCTCGGGGAACCAGTACTGCATATAGCTCCCGCACACCACCACGTCGGCGATACAGGTCACCACCCAGCTCAGCCAGTAGGTCCAGCCGAGATAAAAGCTGGCCTGCGGTCCGAGATACTCGCCGACAAAGTCGGCAAACGAGCGGTAGTCATGGCGGGTGAGCAGCAGCTCCCCCATCGCCCGCATCACCATATAGGTAAAGAACCCGACCAGCACATAGATAACCAGAATCGAGGTGCCGGCGACGGCGATGTTGCGCCCCGCCCCCATAAACAGCCCGGTGCCGATGGCGCCGCCGAGGGCGATCATCTGGATATGGCGGGCGCCAAGCCCGCGCTTAAGCTGTGACGCGCCTTCACCTCCGGCGGCAGATGGCGCCTGATGTTGATGTTCAGTCATGGTGTTTCCTCAGGCTGGTTGCGGGAGGCGAAGCGCCGCGGCGCGGAGCAGCAGCCCGGCGCGCTGGCCGGTGGCGACCCCGGCATTGGGAAAGAGGATATAGGGGGCCCGGGCCTGCACCACCCACCGTTTCTCTGCCTGGCGGGCGATCTCATACCCTGCCGGGAGCGCGGTGAAGTTCTCGACGTTGGCCGCGAGATTGAGCGTAAATTCCCCTTCGCGCTTGATGATGCTCTCCTCGACCAGGAAGAAATCCACCGGCGCTTTGTCGCGCGTGGGCAGCGGCGTGTCAGAAATCCAGGCCCGGATCGCCGCGTCGGCGGCGGCGAACAGGCTGAGATCGTTGGCGCCGAACGGCATCACTTTTCCCAGCTCAAGGGTGGCGCTTTGCGCGGCGAATTTTTCGCAGGTGAAATGAGTGAAGGTGCCGCCCGCTTCGGTATGGCGCACGATGGCGTCCATCCCGCTGGTCTGCAGCAGTTGGTAGAAGCCGGGCGAAAAATCCTCCGCGTGGGCCGGGAGCAGCGCAAACTGGCGATACAGCGACCCGCGAATGGCGGTATGCATATCGAGATGGCTGCGGCTGACCGGCCCCGCCGCGTCGGCGGCGCGATAGAAGGCTTGCACCGCCTGCTCGAGGGCAAAAGCCCGCCGCGACTCATTGCCCGGGGAGACCGCCAGATGGCGGCCGCCGAACAGGCGATTGAGGTCGTTGTGCAGATAGCGACGCGCGGCGCGGATCGCCGGCAGGTTACCAAAGACGATCAGCAGCGCCTGGGTGAGCGGCTGCCGCCCCTGGCTCAGATCGTGGGTCAGCTGCAGCAGCAGCTCGGTCGGCGCGGTCTCATTGCCATGAACGCCAGCGGAGAGGATCGTCGCCTGACGCCACGGCGTGGACGGCAACAGCTGCAGGATGCCCTCGCCCAGCCAGCGGGCCTCGATGTCCGCCGGAAAGGTCCACTCCTGCAGGCGGCAGTGCAGTAAATCGTTAACCAGATGCTCCATCTGCCGCTCCTTAACGCTGAAAATCATAGACAGGGCCCAGACGCAGGATCTGCGTCAGCTCATCCAGCGCCTGATAAACCTCGCGCAGCAGCTGCGGGTCCGCCAGATCGCGGGCGTGCAGCCGGTCACGGTAGTGTTTTTCCACCCACGCCGTCAGCTGCTGGTAACGCTCGTCGTTCATCAGGCTGTGGGCGTTGACCGCGTCGCGCTCCGCCTCGTTGAGCACCACCCGCAGCCGCAGGCAGGCCGGGCCCCCGCCGTTGCGCATGCTTTCCCGCAGGTCAAAAACCGCCACTTCATCGATCGGCGACGCGCTGTCGGCCGCCAGGTCGCCCAGGTAGCGCCAGACGTTTTCCCGCTGCCGGCACTCCTCTGGCACCACGATCAGCATCTTGCCGTCGGGTTTGCTCAGCAGTTGGCTGTTGAACAGATAGGAGGCCACGGCGTCATCGAGCGACACCCGCTCGTCCGGCACTTCCACGCTGGTAAACGGGATATCGAGACGGTCGCTTTTTGCCCGCAGCGTCGCCAATACTGTCGACTGATCGACAAACGCCTGCTGATGGTGGAACAGCACATGGCGATTGCTGACCGCGATAACGTCGTTATGAAACACGCCGCGATCGATAGCCTGCGGCGCCTGCTGGGCAAACACCGTATAGCGCGGATCCAGCTGGTGCAGACGGGCCACCGCTTCGCTGGCCTCCAGGGTCTGCCGCGCCGGATACTTCACCGGGGCGATGCCGCCGCTGGCGCGTCGACCGTAGACAAACAGCTGCACGCCCTGACGATCGTACTCCCGGCAGAAGCGGTTATGGTTGGCCGCCCCTTCGTCGCCGAGGTCGCCATGCTGCGGCAGCGCCGCGTGGTGGGCGAAGAAGCGCGGATCGGCGAAGGTGGCGCGCAGGATCGCCGAGGTGGTGGGCGCCTCCTGCATGCGGTGCAGCTTATTGTTCAGGTTGGCGACAGTGAAATGGACTTTGCCATCGGCGCTGTCCGCCGACGGCGAAACGGTCGCCGCGTTGGCGGTCCACATCGACGAGGCGGAGCTGAAGGCGGAGAGCAGCTGCGGCGCCGCCTGGGCCGCCTGGCGGATGACCTGCTCATCGCTGCCCTCGAATCCCAGGTCGCGCAGCAGGCGCAGGTTCGGCCGCGGCTGCGGCGGCAGGATCCCCTGCACGAATCCGCGATCGGCCAGGGCTTTCATTTTATACAGCCCCTGCAGCGCGGCCTTTTTCGGGTTAGAGAGACCATCGCGGTTATTTTGCGAGGCTTCATTGCCGACGGAGAGTCCGGCGTAGTGGTGCGTCGGGCCGACCAGGCCATCAAAGTTAGCTTCAAAACCAGACATATGTCCTCACAGGATCCGTTATCAGAATGGCAGGCCCGGCGATACGTTCGCCGGAAGCGTCAGCGTGTCGCTGACCAGAGAGGCCATCGGCCAGGCACAGTAATCGGCGGCGTACCACGCTGCCGCGCGGTGGTTGCCGGAGGCGCCCACCCCGCCAAACGGCGCTTTACTGGAAGCGCCGGTCAGCGGCTTGTTCCAGTTGACGATCCCGGCTCGCGCCTCGTCCGCCAGCTGGTCAAACTGCGCCGCATCGCGGGAGATCAGCCCCACGGCCAGGCCATAGCGGGTCTGGTTGGCGAGGCGAATCGCCTCCGGGAAGTCGTCGTAACGGATAACCGTCAGCAGCGGACCAAAGTACTCTTCATCCGGCACCTCGATACCGGTGACGTCGACGATCCCCGGGGTCAGCACCGTGGAGTGCGGGTCGGGCTGGCGCATACGCAGCAGCACCTTGCCGCCGAGCGCCTCCAGTTTCTGCTGCGCCGCCAGCATGTTCTGCGCCGCCTCAAGAGAAATCACCCCGCCCATAAACGGCGCCGGCTGGTCATCCCATTTCCCGGCGCGGATCTGCGCGCTGGCCTCCACCAGTCGCCGCAGCAGCGCATCCCCCTGCTCGCCGCGCTGAACGATCAGCCGGCGCGCGCAGGTGCAGCGCTGTCCGGCGGAGATAAACGCCGACTGGATAATCACATGCAGCGCCGCATCGACATCGGCCACGTCGGCCACGATCAGCGCGTTGTTGCCGCCCATCTCGAGGGCCAGCATCTTCTCCGGCTGACCGCCGAAGTAGCGATGGAAGTGGAAACCCGCCGCCGCGCTGCCGGTGAACAGCACGCCGTCGATATCGCGGTTTTCCAGCAGCGCCTGGCCGGTGGCTTTCCCGCCCTGCAGCAGGTTAATCACCCCGTCGGGGACGCCCGCCTGCTGCCACAGCTGGACCGTCAGTTCCGCAGTGGCCGGCGTCAGCTCGCTGGGTTTAAACACCACGGTGTTACCGGCGATCAGCGCCGGAATGATATGCCCGTTGGGCAGATGGCCCGGGAAGTTGTAGGGACCGAAGACCGCCATCACGCCGTGCGGCTTGTGGCGCAGCTGCGCTTTACCGTCCGGCAGGGTCGACTCGTGAAAGCCTGTCCGCTGGTGATAGGCCTCGACGGAGATGGCGGCTTTGCCGATCATCGCCTGCACTTCGGTGCGGGTCTCCCACAGCGGCTTGCTGGTCTCCCGGGAGATCAGGGTCGCCAGCGCCTCTTTGTGCGTCTCCAGCAGCGCGGCGAAACGCTGTACGACGTCAATACGTTCGGCCAGCGGGCGGTGCGACCAGGGATAAAACGCCGCCCGCGCCGCGGCGCAGGCCGCCTGGACGTCGTCGGCCCCCGCGCTGGCCGCCTGCCACAGCAGAGATTGATCCTCCGGGGCCAGTTTACTCATCGTAGCGCCGCTGCCCGGCTGCCACTGCCCGGCTATGAACTGTGCTTTTACCGCCATGATCTGTTTTCCTCTGGGTTCAGGGTTACCGTGTAAACGCGGTCGGTTTCAGTGACCTGCAGCGCATCCAGCGCGGCGGCGTCCAGTGAGACCTGCTCTTCGTGGGCCACCAGCAGCGCCCGAAAATTATCGAACTGACCGTTGGCGACCAGCGTCGGCGCCGACAGCGTGCCCGTCAGCTGCTGAGCCGGCAGGCACTGGCAGTCGCGCACGGCGCGGATCTGATCGGTCTCCGCCTCCAGCACCGGACCGGCATCGAAAATATCCACCGAGCCGCGCCAGCTGAACCCCTCTTTCTCGAGGATCGCCCGCGCCGGGGCGGTGTTGGGATGCACCTGACCGATGACCTGACGGGCATTCTCCGGCAGCAGCGAGATATAGATCGGGTACGCCGGCATCAGCTCGGCAATAAAGGTTTTCATGCCGGTGCCGGTCAGCCGGTCGGCATCGGCGAACGGGATCTCGAAGAAGTGATGGCCCAGCGCATCCCAGAACGGCGACTGCCCTTGCTCATCGCTGCAGCCGCGCAGTTCGGCAAACAGGTGCGGCGAAAACCACTCGCGGAAGGCGGCGATAAACAAAAACCGCGCCTTGGAGAGCAGCAGACCGTTGCGGTTGCGCTGATACCCGGGGTCGAGAAACAGCGTACACAGCTCGCTGTGACCGGTGTGGTCATAGCTCAGATTGAGCAGCTCCTGAGGCTTATAGACTCCCAGCGCTTTCGAGGCGCGAACCGTTTTCTGAATGCGAAAATTGTAAAAGGGCTCGTCCAGGCCCACCGCCACCTCAATGGCGCTGACCCCCACCACCCGCTCCAGCGCGGTGTCTTCCAGCACAAACAGAAAGCCTTGCTGGCCGCGCGGCAGCACGCCGGCGAAGGTGTCAATGCTGCGGCGTATCCGGGCGGCCAGGCGCCCGGCATCATGGGGTAAAGAGGTCATGCCCACCCCCGCCCGCGCGGCAAGGCGGACGATGTCGTCAAGATCGTTTTCCCTTACGGGACGAAATAGCATCACAGGCCGTCCTCCCGGTTAGCGGGTTAAGCGGGCAACGGCGCGATCAAGGCGCACGAAGGCTTGCGCAATATCCGCCAGCGGGATATTGAGCGCCGGCGCGAAGCGCAGCACGTCCGGACCGGCAATCAGGGCGATCACCCCCTCTTCCGCCGCCAGGTTGGTCAGGGTTTTGGCCTTCCCGCGCAGCGGTCCGGCCAGCTCGGCGCCGATCAGCAGACCGGCGCCGCGCACGGCGCTGAACGCATCGTAGCGGGCAGAGAGGGCATTCAGCTGGTCGACGATCAGCGCATGGCGCTCGCCGACGCCCGCCAGCAGCGGCGCATCCAGATGGGCCAGCACGGCGTTGGCGACGGTCGCCGCCAGCGGGTTACCGCCGAAGGTGGTGCCATGGGTGCCTGGCTGGAAGACCTGCGCCCAGGCCTCTTTCGCCAGCATCGCGCCGATCGGGAAGCCGCCCCCCAGCCCTTTGGCGCTGGTGAGGATGTCCGGGACGACGTTGTAATGCTGGTAGGCGTAGAGATGGCCGGTACGCCCGGCGCCGGTCTGCACCTCATCGAATATCAGGGTGGCGTGATGGCGATCGCAGAGGGCGCGCAGCGCCTGGAGGAACGCCGGGTCCGCCGGGATCACCCCGCCTTCGCCGATAATCGGCTCGACGATCACCGCGCAGGTACGTGAGGAGATCGCCGCGGTGGCCGCCTCGATATCGTTATAGGGCAGATGGGTAATGCCCTGCGGCAGCGGCGCATAATCGCTGGAATATTTCGGCTGGCCGCCGACGGAGACGGTGAACAGCGTGCGGCCATGGAAGGCGTGGTTGAAGGCGATGATTTCGCTTTTTTCACCGCCGAACTTATCGTGGGCATATTTCCGCGCCAGCTTAAGGGCCGCCTCGTTCGCTTCAGCGCCGGAGTTGCAGAAGAACACCTTGTCGGCAAAGGTGGACTGCACCAGGGTTTTCGCCAGCTGCAGCACCGGTTCGTTGGTATAGCCATTGCCGATATGCCACAGTTTCGCCAGCTGCCCCTGCAGGGCCTCAGCCAGCGCCGGGTGGGCATGGCCGAGGGCGTTCACTGCGATGCCGCCGGCCATATCGATATACTCTTTCCCCTGCTGGTCCCAGACGCGGGAGCCCGCCGCCCTCACCGGAATAAACGGCGCGGGGGCAAAACAGGGAACCAGGTAAGCGTCAAAATCTTCGCGAGTCATACTGCCTGACATCATTCATCTCCGGAACGTAAGACGACGGAAAATGCTCCCGCCGCGTTGGACAATCGACATTAACCCTGACCCTCGGCTTATTTTGGGCACGAGCGCGCCCGCTGCGATGGTAAAAATATTCACCACAGAAAACTTAAGCCCTATTCTTTTTACGGGTATTTGTTAATTCATGGTTAACGCCATGTTGTTGTGTGGGCTAATGCTGGCCTGTGAACAATAAGATTGTCAATATGGGGAAACGCAATTTATTCACTTTTTGAAGATCATCAAGATAATGAAAAACATAGAAAAAATATTTTCTTATGCACTTAAGTGAATAAAAAGTGAATTAAAATGCACAGCTTGCGGGTGGTTCTCGTGCGTAGTTATTCACTTAAAAAATAAAATTTCTAACAAAAATTTAAAAATCGGAATTGCCGTCAAATACCGCTTTATAAAATTGGTGATACCATTCATTGCACAGAGTTTACTGCTGTAGCTATTCCACGGTTTTACACGACATAAATAACACTGAGAAACAGGACTCTTATGGAAAAGTTATCTTACGCATCTGAAAGTAGTACATCTCCATGGACCACCTACCTGCGCCAGATCGACCGTGTCGCGCCTTATCTTGGCGATCTTGCCTACTGGGTGGAAACCCTGCGCCATCCGAAGCGTGCGCTGATCGTTGACATCCCTGTGCAGATGGACGACGGCACCATTCGCCACTTCGAGGGCTATCGCGTTCAGCACAATCTTTCGCGTGGGCCGGGTAAAGGTGGTGTTCGCTACCATCCGGATGTTGATCTTAACGAAGTCATGGCACTTTCTGCCTGGATGACCATTAAGTGCGCCGCGGTCAATATTCCTTACGGCGGGGCCAAAGGCGGCATCCGCGTCGACCCCTTCTCGCTGTCGGAAGGTGAACTGGAACGCCTGACTCGCCGCTATACCAGCGAAATCGGCATTATCATCGGGCCGCAGAAAGATATTCCGGCGCCGGACGTTGGCACCAACGGCAAAGTGATGGCGTGGATGATGGACACCTACTCCATGAACCATGGCACCACCATCACCGGCGTGGTCACCGGCAAGCCGATCCACCTCGGCGGCTCCCTCGGTCGTGAAAAAGCCACCGGACGCGGCGTGTTCGTCACCGGCCGGGAAGTGGCCCGTCGCGCCGGCATCGAAATTGAAGGCGCTAAAGTGGCGCTGCAGGGCTTTGGTAACGTCGGTAGCGAAGCGGCGCGCCTGTTCGCCGGCGTCGGCGCCCGCGTAGTGGTCATTCAGGATCACACCGCCACCCTGTACAACGAAGGCGGGATTGATATGACCGCCCTCACCGCCTGGCAGGCGGAGAAAAAGCAGATCGCCGGTTTCCCGGGCGCCCAGGAGATCGATAAAGAGGCATTCTGGACCACCCCGATGGACATCCTGATCCCGGCGGCGCTGGAAGGGCAAATCACCCGCGAGCGCGCTGAGAAACTGAGCTGCAAACTGGTGCTGGAAGGGGCTAACGGCCCAACCTATCCGGAAGCGGACGATGTGCTGGCCGAGCGCGGGGTGATCGTGGTGCCGGACGTTATCTGCAACGCCGGCGGGGTGACCGTCAGCTACTTTGAGTGGGTGCAGGACATGGCCAGCTTCTTCTGGAGCGAAGAGGAGATCAACGCCAAGATGGACCGCATCATGACCGACGCCATTATTCACGTCTGCGATAAAGCGGCCGAGAAAGAATGTACCCTGCGTACCGCCGCCTATATCGTGGCCTGCGAGCGCATCCTGATGGCGCGTAAAGACCGCGGCATCTACCCGGGCTGATCCCCGTCAGGGAGCGAATCAGGGGTGGCATTGCGCCGCCCCTTTTTTTTGCCGTCGCGCCGTCAGCCGCCGGTGGACCACAGCACTGGCCATCCCCGACGCTGCGCCTCCGCCAGCAGCCCCGGAGAGGGATTCACCGCGCAGGGGTGGCCGACCGCGGCGAGCAGCGGCAGATCCGAGATATGATCGCCGAAGGCGTAGCATGCCGCCAGTGGCTGGCCCTGTTCCTGCGCATAGCATTGGGCATGCGCCGCCTTGTGTTCGCCGATGGCGGTCCGCCAGAGCTCGCCGGTATAGCGGTCATCCACCACGACCGGCTCTGAGCACAGGGCATGCTCCACCCCCAGCGCCGCCATCGCCGGCCAGAGAATGTCGGTCATCGACCCGGAGACAAACACCACGTCATCCCCCCGCGCCTGGTGCTGCCTGAGGCGCGCCGCCACCTCGCGGTGAAAACCAAATCCGCCTTCGTGATACAGGCGCTCGGCGACCGCCCGCACCCGGGGGCGCGACTCGTGGCGAAACAGCGAGTAATAGTAGCGGTTGATCGCCTCCCGCGGCTGACCCGCTTCGCTGAGCGCCTGCAGCTGCCGGACAATCGCCGCGGCCGTCAAACCGCACTGCAGCGGATATTCCGCGGCATAGCGGTGCAGAAACAGGAACATACTTTTGCCGGTAATCAGCGTTTCATCCACATCAAAAAAGGCGATGCTCATCCCCGTCCCCCTGCTCAATACTGACCAGATAATGTTGATGGCACTGCGCCGCCTGCTCGCACTCTTTGCGAGTGATGTAGTTAAGGTCATAGACGCTGAAGCTAAAGCCAACTTCCGCTTTGCGAGTGCCGGTCTGGTCAAACCCCACCGAGCATTCACAGGTGAAGCGGCCATGGGCTGAACTTTTGCGCGACACCACGTTGAGGACGATGGTCACCGGCAGCGGAAAAACAAAGCAGGAAAAGGCCACCTGCAGCGAGCTCAGGGTAAAGTACTTCTCCGCCATCGCCACGCCGGCCTCCGCCAGCAGGAATTTTTCCGTGGTGGCGATGATGGTCTGCCGCGCCGCCTCGATCAGCACCATCCCCTGAATATGTTGCCCGGTCTGGTGGTCGCAGAGCAGCTCCGAGGCATCCTGCAGGATCAGGCGCGCGCAATAGCTATCCTCATCGCGTTTTTCCGGCGAGGTGATGAGGATATTCGCTTTTTTACGTTTATGTACCAGCCGCTGATGATCGCGATTGTTTTGATAATAGAGATCCTGCAGATTGACGATCTGGCGCATTGTGTCCGGATAGTGCTGACGAATAATGCAGATGGTGCGGGAGATGTCGTCGAGCTGTACCCCCTGACCGATAACGATTTTATCGACCCCGGCCAGCTCGCCGCTCCAGACAAACCGCTCAAACTCATTCACCGTCAGCACATTCTCATGCCGCCGGGCAAAATCGGTAAATTTCTCACCCACCACAATTAATTTTTCCATGGCGCTTGTCTCCTCAGATCGTTTTCACCAGTAACGCAATCCCCATCCCGCCGCCGATGCACAGCGACGCCAGGCCGGTCGGTTGATTCTCCCGGCGCAGCGCGTGCACCAGGCTGACCACAATCCGCGTCCCGGAACTGCCCAGCGGATGGCCGAGGGCGATCGCGCCGCCGTGGACGTTCAGCCGGGAAGCAATCTCCTCCTCCGTCATCTGATGCGCTCTGGCCAGTCCCTTGACCACCCCCAGCACCTGTGCGGCAAAGGCTTCGTTGATCTCCAGCCGGGCCATATCGCTGAGCTGAAAACGCCCGCGGCGCAGGGCGCACGCTATCGCCGGCAGCGGGCCAAGCCCCATCATGGACGGGTCGACGCCGCCCTCGCCAAAGGAGACAATCTCCGCCAGCGGCTGCAGGCCATAGCGGGCAACGGCGCGCGCCGACGCGAGGATCACCGACGCGGCGCCATCGTTCAGCCCGGATGCATTGCCCGCCGTGACGCTGCCGTCAGCGCGAAAGGCCGGTTTCAACGCCGCCAGCTGCTCGGCGCTAAGATCATGGCGGATCGGCTCATCCTCGCGGACCGTGCTGACGCCCCGCTTCGCGCTGACCGTCACCGGCACCATCTCATCGGCAAAATAGCCGGCGCGGCTGGCGGCGGAGGCTTTGTGATGGCTCTCCAGGGCATACTGGTCCTGCGCCGCGCGCGAGATCTGCTCCTGCGCGGCGATGGCCTCCGCCGTTTCCCCCATCGGGATCTGCAGCAGCGGATCGGTTAATCCGTCGCGCTGGATCACATCTTCACTGCTGAACGCGCCGAATTTCATCCCGCCCCTTATCTCTCCCCGCAGCAAAAACGGCGCCTGACTCATATTTTCCATTCCGCCGGCGACCACCAGGTCGGCATAACCGCTCTGGATATGGATCGCCCCTTCGGTCAGGCTTTTCATGCCGCTACCGCAGATCATATTCAGGGTGTAAGCCGGCTTTTGCACCGGGATCCCCGCCCGCAGCGCAACCTGACGCGCCGGTCCCATCCCCTGCCCGGCGGCAAGGACGCAGCCGCAGATCACCTCATCGATCCACGCCGGGTCAATGCCGGCCTGCTGCAGATTGTGCCTGACGGTGAGCGCGGCCAGCTCCACCGCGGAGACCGTTTTCAGGGCGCCAAGAAAGCGCCCCACCGGCGTACGGCAGGCCGCGACGATATAGACTTTGTTCATGATTATTCCATTACGTAGAGCGAGGAAAGATACTGCCGTGTCCCGGCTTCGCTGCCGGTAAAGCCCACATAGCCATCGGGATTGACCACCGCATAGTCATCGGGGCCGATCTGTAGCGCTTCGAGAAACGCCTCGTCCGCCGGTTCGAGGGGGCAGAATATAAACCAGCCGGCCTGCTTCAGGCGGGACATAGGAGGACAAGCGGCGCGGGCGGAAAAGATCACCACCTTACCGCTGGCGAAGACGTCATAGCTGTTGCGAAACATCGCCTGCGGCGAGGCAAAAACGTACCAGGGAACATGGTGCCCTGCCAGGCCGTCCGGGTGCTGCGCCTGCGTTGCGGTGAAACCGGCGTACTGCAGCGGCAGCTGGTGACGATAGTAGTGACGGTTGCAGAACTCCGGAAAGTAGACCCCGTCGATATGATTTCTCGGCACCAGACCGGCAATCAGGCCGGTATCGCGATCGGTGGAGCGAAGCACGCCGCTCACCGCCGCGAAGCGCTGGGCGCGATAGGACGCCGGCAGTCGGTCAGTGGCCACGCCGTGCAGATAGAAAGCCAGCTTCCAGGCGAGGTTCACCGCATCCTGGACGCCGGTGTTCATCCCCTGCCCGCCAATGGGACTGAACAGGTGGAAGGCATCTCCCGCCAGCATAATATGATGCTGCAGATTGTCATCGGCGATGCGGTTATAGAAATTGGCGCTGGAAGACCAGGTCAGCGCCTGCGCCGGAGGAACCTCGGGACAGAACCGCGCCAGCGCGGCGTTGATCTCTTGCAGGTCCGGCACCGGACGCGGCGTCGGTAGGCGCCCGGCTTTTTTAATCACGATCCTGACCTGATTGTCCGGCATGGGCAGGAAAATCAAAAAGCCCTGCTCATCAATATGGTAGGAGGTTCCCGGGAGCGCCGCCGCGCGGTCGAATTGCACGTCCGCCATCACAAAATGCAGCGGATAGTCATGACCGCTAAAGCCGATCCCGGCCAGCTCGCGGACGGTGCTGGCCGCGCCGTCGGCGCCGATAATATAGTCATAAGCGGCGGAATAGGCCCGGCGGGCATCGTCGAGCAGGGAGACGTGATAGCGTTCCCCCTCCCGGCGCCAGGAGACCAGCTGGTGCCCACGTTTTACCACCCGCCCGGCGTCGGCCAACGCCGTTTCGAGGATCTTCTCCGTCCGCGGCTGCGGGATACTGACATGGAAGGGGTAGCAGGTGGCGAGTCGGCGGTTATCGATATGCAGGAATTTGCGGTTTTTATAGTAAGCGTAGACTGACTGAACCTGCTTTCCCTGGGCGATCAGTTCCCCGGCAAGGCCTAAGCCGTGGAAGGCTTTAATGGTCGCCGGACTGACGCTCAGCGCTTTGGACCAGGTGGTGCTGTGGGTATTTTTATCAATGATATCAAAATCAATTCCATACTTATTCAGATAGCAGCCAATGATTAACCCTACCGGGCCGGCGCCAACAATGAGTACTTTTTTCACGATCGAGCCTCTCTGTATGCCCCGTGCGGGGCATACGCGTGTTGCCTGGGTGTAGGGTGATTAGGGATAGATATCATCGGCCAGACGACGATCGCCGGCGACATTGCAGATATGCCAGTAGGGGTATGGTTTCTCTTTCTCGCTCACGCTGTTGAGGATCGCCGTCTCCTCGTCGCTCAGCGTCCAGTTCAGCGCCGCCAGGTTATCCTCCAGCTGGGCCAGTTTGGTCGCGCCGATCACCAGCGAAGCGATCCCCGGACGGGTACGCAGCCAGTTGAGCGCCACCTGCGCGACGCTGGCGTTGCGCTGGCGGGCAATCTCCTGCATCACCTCCAGGGTCTGCCAGGCCTGCTCGCGGTTGGCGATCGGCGCGGATTCGAACGGCGTGGCGTTCGCCAGGCGACTGCCCTCGGGAAACGCCTGATTGCGTGGGTATTTGCCGGTGAGAAAGCCCCCGGCCAGCGGGCTCCAGACGGTGATGCCGACGTTCTGATCGACGCTGAGCGGAATAATCTCATGCTCCAGTTCACGCGCGGCGATATTGTAATAGCCCTGATAGACGCAGAATTTCTCCAGCCCAAGGCGCTCCGAGATCCCCAGCGCCTTCGCCAGCTGCCAGGCCGCGTAGTTGGAGACCCCGATATAGCGAATTTTCCCGGCGCGGATCAGTGTATCCAGCGTGCGCAGGGTATCCTCCAGCGCGGTGCGCGGATCGAACCCGTGAAGGTGATAGATATCGATATAATCGGTCTTCAGCCGCTGCAGGCTGGCCTCGACGGCATTGATGATATGGTAGCGCGACGCCCCCAGCGCGTTCGGGTTGGGGTCGGTTTGCCAGCGTCCTTTGGTGCCGATAATCACCTGCTGGCGTTTTCCCTTCAGCGCGTTGCCGAGCAGCTCTTCGCCCTGGCCGTTCTTATAACAGTCCGCGGTATCAAAAAAGTTAATCCCGGCGTCCAGCGCTTTGTACACCAGATCGTAGGCCGTCTGCTCAGGCACCACGCCGAATTCCGACCAGTTGCGCCCCGGCGCGCCGAGAAAGGCCCCTTTTTCGCCAAACGTCATGGCGCCAAAACAGAGCTCCGAAACCGACAGCCCGGTGGAACCTAAATATCGATACTTCATGCTTGACTTCCTTTTAAAGGTGACAACGTCACACTAGCGATAACCCATCCGCTGGCGGTCAGGCAAGCACCGGCCAGGGGAATGTGCGAGAGAGAAACGCCGGAGGCGAGCAGCAGCCCGCCAAACCAGGCGCCGCCGGCATTGCCGAGGTTAAAGGCGGCGATATTGCACGAAGAGACCATGCTTTTGCCGCTCTCACTGCTGTCCAGGGCCTGCATCTGCAGCGGCGGAATGGTGGAGAACATCGCCGCCCCCAGCAGAAACACCGCCGCGCAGGCGCCGGGCAGCGTCTGAATCGCCCACGGAAAAAGACACAGGACGACGCTGAGCAAGGCGAGAGTTAGCAGCAGCGCCCGGCGGACGCCGCCGTCGGTCAGTCGGCCGCCAAGATGATTCCCGGCGACCATCCCGACGCCGAACAGCATCAGCACCGGCGGAATAAGGTGGTCGCTCATCCCGGTGACGGTTTTCAGCATCGGCGCGATGTAGGTGAAGGCGGCGAAGACGCCGGAGAACCCGAGGGCGGTGATCAGCAGGCTGCGCAGCACCGCGGGATGACGGAGCACCTTCAGCTCATCGCGGATCCGGCTCTGGGCCGACGGCTGCGCCTGACGGCCAGGCACCAGGGCGATCACCGCCAGGGCGGAGAGAATGCCGATCAGCGTGACCATATAGAAGGTATAGCGCCAGCCAAGGTACTGCCCCACCCAGGCGCCGAGCGGCACGCCCAGAATATTGGCCAGGGTGGCGCCGAGAAACACGGCGGAGACCGCCGAAGCCCGTTTATCCACCGGCGCCAGCTCCGCGGCATAGACCGAACTTATTCCGAAGAACGAGGCGTGAGCGAACGCAGTTATTACCCGGGCAATAATTAGCATGGTCATATTACCGGCGATCGCACAGCCTAAATTTCCAATGGAAAATAAGATCATTAAAAATAACAGCGCCGGTTTTTTGCGATAACGGCTTAATAGCGGCGTAAGCAGCGGCGCGCCAATCACCACCCCACAGGCATAAGCGGTAATAGACCAGGCGGCGAGCGTAATGGATATATGAAAGTCATGGGCTACATCGAGTAATAAACCCATAATCACAAATTCGGTGGTGCCAATACCAAATGAACCCACGGAAAGCGCATACACCGCCGCAGGCAATCCCGCCGGACGGGAAACAGCAATAGTCATAAGTTACCTTATCTCCCGCCAGACCGGCGGGAGGAGCGTATTCAGGAGATTATTTATCGATTAAATTAAAGTCGCCCTGGTTATAGCGTAATCCGGCGACGTTTTCGGGAGCGAAAATATGATCGATGGCGAGAATATCCTCAGGGGAGAGCATAATATCGGCTGCAGCGGCATTATCGCGCAGATGGTTCATTTTTCGCGCCCCGGGGATCGGCACGATATCTTCCCCTTTGCTCATCACCCAGGCGAGGGCCATCTGCGCCAGGGTGGCCTCGTAGCGGCTGGCGACCTGCTGCAGACGGTCGAGCAGTTGCTGGTTTTTGCGCATGGTTTCGGCCTGGAAGCGCGGCAGATTGCGACGAAAATCATCGGCTGCGAAGACGCCGGGGTCGGTGATCTGGCCCGTCAGGAAGCCGCGGCCCAGCGGACTGTAAGGGACAAAGCCCACGCCCAGTTCGCGGCAGGCCTTGAGGATGCCGCCCTCCGGCTCACGGGTCCATAGCGAGTATTCCGTCTGCACCGCAGCGATCGGATGCACCTTGCAGGCCCGGCGCAGCGTCTGGGCTGACACTTCCGACAGCCCGATATGGCGAATTTTACCCTCTTTGACCAGGTCGGCCATGGTGCCCACCACCTCTTCCACCGGCACCGCAGGATCGACGCGGTGCTGATAGAGCAGATCGATGGTCTCGATATTCAGCCGCTTCAGCGACCCTTCCACCGCCTCGCGAATATGTTCCGGACGGCTGTCGACGCCGGCCATCCGCTCCAGCCCCTGGCCGGTCGGCAGAATACGAAAGCCAAATTTGGTGGCAATCTGCACCTTATCGCGGATGCCTTTAATCGCTTTCCCAACAAGGACTTCATTGTCAAAAGGCCCATACACTTCGGCGGAATCCAGGAAGGTCACCCCCATGTCCACTGCGGCATGGATGGTATTTATCGCCTGCGACTCCTCAGCGCCGCCATAGGCGAAACTCATTCCCATACACCCGAGACCCAATGCGGAAACCTGGAACTTCTCTTTTCCGAGATAACGTGTTTTCACCTTATTTTCCTTACGTGCTGAATGTTATTAAATATATACTTCCCTTTTACATTGATAACAATTAATCTATTCCGAACGCGGTGTTAGCTGGAAATTAACAATGAAAACGTTGCCTGATTTGCAACAAATTGAAATATTAATACTCATAGTGAAACATGGCAGTTTTCGGCAAGCTGCCAGAGCATTAAATCTTTCACCGCCGGCCCTCACCAGCGCTATTAATCATCTGGAAGAAAAATTAGGCGTGCGCCTGCTCAATCGTTCGACGCGCAGTTTGTCTTTAACCGCGGTGGGTGAGGAATTTCTTAATAATATGACGCCGGTGGTGAATGATTATCGCCGGGTGGTCGACAGTCTGAATTATCACCGTCTGACCCCGGAAGGGGTGGTGAAAGTCAATTTACCGCGCATTGTTCTCGACCTTTTCTTTCAGCGCTATTTTATTGCATTTAAAACCGCCTATCCTGACGTGACGCTGGAGCTGTTTACCACCGATCGGAAAGTGAATATTATCGAGTCCGGTTTTGACGCTGGCATTCGCTATTCCCGGGACGTGCCCAAAGATATGATTGCCATCCCCTTTGGCGAGAAGCTGTCGCTGATCCCGGTGGCCAGCCCGGACTATCTCCACGAGGCCGGAGCGCCCGACACCCCGCAGTCGCTGGTCAATTTCCGCTGCATCAACCGCTGTTTTCCCAGCGGCGAAAAGTACCGGTGGGAATTTATCAGCCCCGACGGCGAGCCAGGCGAAGTCGCCGTCAAGGGCGATCTGGTCGTCGATTCCGATACGGCGATGATCCAGGCGGCGGAGAGCGGACTGGGGATCGCCTTCGTCTATCAGTCGCTGGTGTCGGCGCAACTGAACGCCGGCAGCCTGGTCCGCTTATTACCCAGCTACCGCTACCCGGCGGATCATTTCTGCGTCTACTATCCGAGTCGCAAACATATTCCCGCGCCCCTGCGCGCTTTTATCACCTGGGTGATGGCGCAGAATAAGAGCATCCTCCATGAGTAAATGGCCTGAGGGGGTATCCTCCTGTCGCCACAATAAACGCACACACCGTTAACCATTTTTTATCCTTTCCCTTGAATTCCGCCGGTTGTCAGACATAAACTCGTTAGAGCTCTAACGATTTTGGCAGACGACCTATGGACCATCGACAGCTTAACTTCTCCCATCTTTTATATCTGACCGCCCATCACTGGCGGCTGGCGGTTAATCGTCGGCTGAAAAACCTCGGTCTCAGCCAGGCCAGCTGGGTGGCGGTCGCCGCCATCGCCCGCCACCACCAGCCGCTGTCGCAAAGCGAACTGGCGCAGGAGCTGGGAGTGGAGAGCCCGACCATTGTGCCGCTGATCAACCGCCTGGTGGCCCTCGGCCTGGTGGAGCGCGTCACCACCGACCGCGATAAACGCAAGCGGCTGCTGGTGGTCACCGACCAGGGGCAGGCCCTCTTCGAGCAGGTCAAAACGGTGGCGGACGATCTGCGTGAAGAGATCCTGACGGCGATCACGCCGCAGGAGCGGGAACAAACTCAGCGGGTGCTGGAAAAGCTGTTGCGCGAAGTGGAGAAGAAATAATGCCCCGTCGCCAGAGTAACCCCTACGTCCCTCATGACTGGGCGCCGCATGAAAAACCGGCCCTGCTCGGCTCGCCATCGACGCCGCTGCACAGCCCGGCGAAGCGCCTGGCCTACGGGGTGGTCGGGCTGCTGGTGTGCCTCACCGGCGCGCTGGGCAACGCGGTGGTCACCGCCAATCTGCAGCTGCTGCAGGGCACCTTCGCCGCCTGGTCGACGGAGATCGCCTGGCTACCGGCGGTGTATGTCATGACCAATGTCTCCATTAACCTGCTGCTGGTGAAATTTCGTCAGCAGTTCGGGCTGCGCGCCTTTACCGAAGGCTTTCTGGTGCTCTATGTGCTGGTCACCTTCTTCCACCTGTTCGTCAACGATCTCAGCTCGGCGATGATGGTCCGCGCCGCCCACGGCATGGTGGCCGCGGCGCTCAGCTCGCTGGGGATCTACTATCAGGTGCAGGCCTGGCCCGCCCGCCACCGCCTGAAAGGGCTGACTATCGGTATCACCGGCTCGTCGCTGGCCATTCCGCTGGCGCGCCTCTTTTCCACCGAGCTGCTGCAGATCGATGAATGGCGCGGGCTCTACTTCTTTGAGCTGGGGCTGGCGCTGGTGTCGCTGGCCTGCGTCATCGCCCTGAAGCTGCCGCCGAGCGATCGTAAAAAGGTGTTCGAGAAGAAGGATTTTATTACCTTCTTCCTGCTGGCCCCCGGCATGGCGCTGGTCTGCGCGGTGCTCTCGCTGGGGCGGCTCGAGTGGTGGTTCGAAGCGCCGTGGATCGGCTGGTCGCTGGCCGCGGCGGTGGTGCTGATCGTCGCCGCCATCGCCTTTGAGCATAACCGCAGCAATCCCCTGCTCAATACCAAATGGCTCTCCAGCGGCAGTATCCTGCGCCTCGGTCTGATTATGCTGCTGATCCGCATCGTGCTGGCGGAGCAGAATACCGGGGTGATCGGCTGGCTGCAGTACGTTGGCCTGCAAAACGAACAGATGATCAACCTCGCGTGGTCAATTTTCGCCGGCATTCTGTGCGGGATCATCGCCAGCTGCCTGACGCTTAACCCGCAGAAGCTCTACTGGCCGACCGCCACCGCCCTGGCGCTGATCATGGTGGCCTCGCTGCTCGACAGCCAGTCCAACGCCCTCACCCGTCCGGAACAGCTGATGTTCAGCCAGTTTTTGCTTGGCTTCGGCAGCGCCTTCTTTCTGGCGCCGGCGATGCTCGCCGGCATTGGCGGGGTGTTCGCCGATCCGCGCAACCTGGTGAGCTTCTCGGTGCTGTTCGGCATGAGCCAGAACATCGGCGGTCTGCTGGGGTCGGCGATACTCGGCACCTTCCAGACCTGGCGGGAGAAATTTCACTCCAGCCAGCTGGCGGACCAGATCACCACGCTCAACCCGCTGATCGTCGAGCGGCTGCAGCAGTACAGCCAGATGTACCAGAGCCAGATCGGCGACAGCACGCTGCTTAACGTTCAGGCCACCACCCTGCTGCAAAACGCCGCGACGCTGCAGGCCAATATTCTCGCCTGGAATGACACCTATCTGCTGACGGCGGCGATCTCCGCCGGGACGTTAGTGTGGGTTTTCTGGCGCTTAATTCGCTTACGACTGACCGCCCGTATCGCCTTAAAACGCGCCACCGGCAGCAAATAATTATCATCATTTCATCTCTGGAGTCGTTATGAGTCAGCAGGATGCGGCCAAACAACAGGCCAACACCCGGAACAACATTCGCGTGGTCTCCATTTTTACCGCCGCGGCGATAGGCCTCGTCGGCGTACTGGTGATCCTCTATGCCTGGCAACTGCCGCCGTTCACCCGCCATAGCCAGTTTACCGACAACGCCTACGTGCGCGGGCAGACCACCTTTATCAGTCCGCAGGTCAACGGCTACATTACTGCCGTCAACGTCAAGGATTTCGCCATCGTTCAGCCGGGCGAGGTGCTGTTCCAGATAGACGATCGCATCTATAAGCAGCGGGTGCACCAGGCCCAGGCCACCCTGGCGATGAAGGAGGCGGCGCTGCGCAACAACCTGCAGCAGCGCAAAAGCGCCGAGGCGACGATCGCCAAAAATGAAGCCGCGCTGCAAAACGCCCGCGCGCAGAATTTGAAAATCCAGGCGGATTTAAAACGGGTGCAGGAGCTGACCGCCGATGGATCGCTGTCGATCCGCGAGCGGGATTCCGCCCGCGCCAGCGCCGCCCAGGGAGCAGCGGATATTGAACAGGCGAAAGCGGCGCTGGAGATGTCGCGCCAGGACCGCGAATCGACCATCGTCAATCGCGATTCACTGGAGGCCGACGTGGCCAGCGCCAAAGCCGCCCTCGAGCTGGCGCAGATCGACCTGCAGAATACGCAGATCATCGCCCCCACCGGCGGCCAGCTGGGGCAGATTTCGGTGCGTCTTGGCGCTTACGTCAGCGCCGGAACCCATCTGACTTCGCTGGTGCCGCCGCAGCACTGGGTGATCGCCAACCTGAAAGAGACCCAGCTGGCCGATGTGCGTATCGGCCAGCCGGTTACCTTCACCGTTGACGCGCTCAACGGCGAGACCTTCCACGGCAAGGTGCAGAGTATCTCCCCGGCGACCGGGGTGGAGTTCAGCGCCATTTCGCCGGACAACGCCACCGGCAACTTCGTCAAGATCGCCCAGCGCATCCCGGTACGCATCACGGTTAACGAGGGGCAACGCAACAGCGAGCGCCTGCGCCCCGGCATGTCGGTGCAGGTGACCATTGATACCCGCGCGGAGAAGCAGCCATGATCCGCCCGGTCACCCTTGCCATCGTCCTGGCGCTGGTCGGCTGTCAGTCCGCCGATGTGCAGCGCGCCCAGCCGACGCTCGCCATCCCTGCCGCCTGGCGGGCCGACGTTGGCCCTGCCAGCCCGGTGGAAGGCGTATGGTGGCGCAATTTTCATGACAGCGCGCTGAATCAGTATGTCGACCGGGCGCTGCGCTATAACAGCGATGTGCTGATCGCCCGCGAGCGGGTGAATGAGTATCAGGCGCGGGCGTATGCCGCCGACAGCAGTCTTTTTCCCTCGCTGGATGCCAGCCTGACCGGCACCCGCGCCCGAGCGCAGTCCGCCGCCACCGGCCTGCCGATCCACAGTACGGTGTATAAAGGCGGCCTGACCGCCAGCTATGATGTCGATATCTGGGGCGCGAACCGCAGCGCGGCCAGCGCCGCCGGGGCCAGCCTCGAGGCGCAGAAAGCCGCTGCCGACGCGGCCAATTTGAGCGTCACCGCCTCGGTGGCCGTGGGCTACGTGACGCTGCTGTCGCTGGATGAGCAACTGCGGGTCACGCAGCAGACGCTCCAGGCGCGGGAAGACGCCTGGCGCCTGGCCAAACGTCAGTATGAAACCGGGTATACCTCGCGCCTTGAGCTGATGCAGGCGGATTCGGAGCTGCGCTCCACGCGGGCGCAGCTCCCGCCGCTGCAGCACCAGATTGCGCAGCAGGAAAACGCCCTCAGCGTGCTGCTGGGGGATAACCCCGGCGCGATAAAACGCGGCGAATTCGCCGGGCTCACCCCGCTGCGTCTGCCCTCGCAGCTGCCGTCCACCTTGCTCAACCGCCGCCCGGATATCGTACAGGCCCAGCGTCAGCTGGTCGCCGCCGATGCCACCCTGGCCTCGTCCCAGGCGCAGCTGCTGCCGTCTATCAACCTGACCGCCACCGGCAGCCTGCAGGACCGGACGCTGCCGGATCTGCTGGACAACCCGCTGCGACTCTGGAGCATTGGCGGTAGCATCCTGGCGCCGCTGCTTAACCGCCAGGCGTTAAATGCCCAGGTGGATGTCTCCATGGCCCAGCGCAACCAGGCGCTGTACAGCTATGAGAAAACGGTGCGCGGCGCGTTTAAAGAGGTCAATGACAGCCTGGACGCCATTAGCCGCTACGGCGAACAGCTGACCGAACTGCAGGGGCAGGAGGCGGTGGCGGAAGAAACATTGCGCATTGCGCAGAACCGCTACCGTAACGGCTACTCTTCGTATCTGGATGTGCTTGATGCCCAGCGAACGCTGTTCTCCACCCAGCTTAGCGTGGTACAGGTGAAGAATAACCTGCTGCTGGCGCAGATCGATCTATACCGGGCGCTGGGAGGCGGCTGGTCTGACTCATCAGGGAGCTAAATGGGGAAGCGTCATATGCAACAACAGTGGTCTGCAGTAGACAATTATTTGATTGAGGCCTTAATTCCCAGCGATCCTATGCTCGATCGGGTACTGGAAAACAACCATCGTGCCGGGCTCCCGGCACACGATGTCGCCGCCAATCAGGGTCAGTTTCTCGCCTTGCTGGTACGGCTTACCCAGGCTAAGCGGATCCTGGAGATCGGCACCCTCGGCGGCTATAGCACCATCTGGATGGCGCGCGAGCTTCCTGCCGACGGCCAACTCCTCACCCTGGAGGCCGACGCGCATCATGCCCGCGTGGCGCGGGAGAATCTGCAGCTGGCGGGTGTTGACCAGCGGGTCACGCTGCGGGAGGGGCCCGCGCTACAGTCCCTGGAGGCGCTTGGCGAATGTCCCGCTTTCGACCTGATCTTCATCGATGCCGATAAGCCGAATAACCCCCATTATCTGCGCTGGGCGCTGCGTTATTCCCGCCCGGGAACCTTAATTATTGGCGATAACGTGGTACGCGACGGCGAAGTGGTCAACCCACAGAGCGCCGACGAGCGCGTTCAGGGCGTGCGTCAGTTCATTGAGATGATGGGCGCCGAGCCACGGTTGACGGCAACGGCGCTGCAAACCGTGGGCACGAAAGGCTGGGACGGCTTTACCCTGGCGTGGGTCAACGCTTAAGCGTGGACGCCTGGCCCGTCGCCCCGGTAAGCGCAGCGCCACCGGGGACAACCGGCCAGGTTACGGCGTAATCTGCTCCATCGCCTGTAGCACGCGTTTGTCCGAGATAGGGTACGGGGTCCCCAGCTGCTGGGCGAAGAAGCTCACCCGCAGCTCCTCGATCATCCAGCGGATCTCCCGGACATCGTCGTCTTCACGGCGGTTCGGCGGCAGCTTATTCAGCCACTGCTGCCACGCCTGCTGCACGCTCTCGATTTTCAGCATCTGCGCGCGGTCGCGGTGCGGATCGATAGCCATCTTCTCCAGACGCTTTTCAATCGCCTGCAGATAGCGCAGCGTATCGCCAAGACGACGGAAGCCATTGCCGGTGACAAAGCCGCGGTAAACCAGCCCCGCCATCTGCGCTTTGATGTCCGACAGCCCCAGCGCCATGGTCATATCCACCCGGCCTTTCAGCCGTTTGTTGATATTGAACACCACGGTGAGGATCTGCTCGACCTGTTTGGCGATCTCCACGACCGTCTCGTTGAGCTCGGCGCGAACTTTATCATGCAGCTGGCTAAAGCCCTCTTCCGTCCACACCGGCCCGCCCGCCTCGTCGATAAGCTTATCAACGCCGCAGGAGATGCAGTCGTCAATCAGATCCAGCACTTTGCCGTACGGGTTAAAATAGAGCCCGAGCTTGGCTTTGTTCGGCAGCTTCTCGTGCAGATACTTAATCGGCGACGGAATGTTAAGCAGCAGCAGGCGACGCAGACCGCGCCACATGGCCTGCTGCTGTTCCTGTGGATTATCAAACAGCTTGATGGCCACGCTGTCGCGCTCGTCCACCAGCGCCGGCCAGGCTTTTACCTTATAGTTGCCGCGCTTCTGTTCGTAACTCTCCGCCAGGGTGCCAAAGCTCCAGATATGCAGCCCGCTCTGCTCGATGCCGTCATCAGCGACCGCCGACAGCGTCTCCTGAACTTTGCCCTTCAGCGCCTCTTTCAGCGCCTGCAGCGAGCGCCCTTCCTGCAGCTTCTTGTTTTTATCATCCACCACCCGGAAAGTGATTTTCAGGTGATCGGGCACCTGATCCCACTGCCAGGCTTCGCGGTCGATGGTCACGCCGGTCATCCGCCGCAGTTCGCGCTCGAGGGAGTCGAGCAGCGGCAGCTCCAGCGGCGTCGCCCGGCCAAGAAACGCTTCCGCATAGTTGGGCGCCGGGACGAAATTGCGCCGCACCGGCTTCGGCAGCGATTTTATCAGGGCGATAATCAGCTCCCGGCGCAGACCCGGGATCTGCCATTCAAACCCGGCCTCCTCCACCTGATTAAGCAGCGGCAGCGGAATATGCACCGTCACGCCGTCGGCGTCGGCGCCCGGCTCGAACTGATAGGTCAGACGCAGCTTCAGATTGCCCTGGTGCCAGAAGTTCGGATAGTCCAGTTTGCTGACCTGCTCCGCCCCTTCCTTAATCAGCATGCTCTTCTCAAAGTTGAGCAGATCCGGGGTGTCGCGGCTGGCCTGCTTCCACCAGGCGTCAAAATGCCGGGCGGAGATGACGTCGTGACTGATGCGCTGGTCGTAGAATTCGAACAGGGTCTCGTCATCCACCAGAATGTCGCGGCGGCGCGACTTATGCTCCAGCTCTTCGATTTCCGCCCGCAGCTTCAGGTTCTCCCGGAAGAAGGCGTGGCGCGTTTGCCAGTCACCCTCCACCAGCGCGTGGCGGATAAACAGCTCGCGGCACAGCGCCGGATCGATCTGGCTGTAGTTGACCTTACGCGCGCCAACGATCGGCAGGCCATAGACGGTGACCTTTTCCGTCGCCATCACCGCGCCCTGCGCCCGCTCCCAGTGCGGCTCACTGTATGAGCGTTTGATCAGGTGCTGCGCGACCGGCTCCACCCACTCCGGCTCAATGCGGGCGGCAATGCGGCCCCACAGCCGGCTGGTTTCCACCAGTTCCGCCACCATCGTCCACTTCGGCGGCTTTTTAAACAGACCGGACCCCGGGAAGATGGAGAAGCGGGCGTTACGCGCGCCGGTAAACTCCTGTTTATCGGCATCCTTCATGCCGATGTGCGACAGCAGACCGGTCAGCAGCGCAGTATGGATCTCGCGGTATTCCGCCGGTTCGCTGTTGATTGGCAGGCCAAGCTCTTTCACCACCTGACGCAGCTGGGTGTAGATATCCTGCCACTCGCGCACGCGCAGATAGTTCAGAAAATCGACCCTGCACTGGCGGCGGAACTGATTCGACGACAGCGCCTTCTGCTGCTCGCCGAGGTAGTTCCACAGATTGACGAAGGCGAGGAAATCAGACTCTTTATCGTGAAAGCGGCGGTGCTTCTCGTCGGAGGCCTGCTGCTTATCCATCGGCCGCTCGCGCGGATCCTGAATCGACAGCGCGGAGGTGATGATCATCGCTTCCCGCACGCAGCCGTGCTTCTGCGCCTCCAGCACCATCCGCGCCAGGCGCGGGTCCACCGGCAGCTGGCTGAGCTGGCGGCCCATCGGCGTTAGCTTATAGGCGGTGGCCTGCTCATCGGTGGTGATCGCGCCCAGCTCTTCCAGCAGGCGCACGCCGTCCTGAATGTTGCGCTTATCCGGCGCTTCAACGAACGGGAAGGCGGCGATATCGCCTAAGCCCAGGGCGGTCATCTGCAGGATGACCGACGCCAGGTTGGTGCGCAGAATTTCCGGGTCGGTAAATTCCGGGCGCGACAGGAAATCGTCTTCTGAATAAAGACGAATACAGATCCCTTCCGAGACGCGGCCGCAGCGGCCTTTACGCTGGTTGGCGGAGGCCTGGGAAACCGGCTCGATCGGCAGGCGCTGCACCTTGGTGCGGTAGCTGTAGCGGCTGATACGCGCGGTACCGGGATCGATAACGTACTTGATGCCCGGCACGGTCAGCGAGGTTTCCGCCACGTTGGTCGCCAGCACGATGCGCCGTCCGCTGTGCGGCTGGAAGACGCGGTTCTGCTCGCTGTTGGACAAGCGAGCGTACAGCGGCAGCACTTCGGTATGGCGCAGATCCAGCTTATTCAGCGCATCGGCGGTATCGCGAATCTCCCGCTCGCCGCTCATAAAGATCAGAATATCCCCTGGCCCTTCGCGCCCCAGCTCGTCGACGGCATCAAAGATCGCCTGCAGCTGATCGCGCTCGGTATCGTCCGCCTCTTCCACTATCGGCCGGTAGCGCACTTCCACCGGGTAAGTCCGCCCGGAGACTTCGATAATCGGCGCATTATTGAAATGCTTTGAGAAACGTTCCGGGTCGATGGTCGCCGAGGTGATGATGATTTTCAGGTCAGGACGGCGCGGCAGCAGCTCTTTCAGATAGCCGAGCAGGAAGTCGATGTTCAGGCTGCGCTCGTGCGCTTCATCGATAATGATGGTGTCATACTGCATCAGCAGGCGATCCTGCTGGATCTCCGCCAGCAGAATACCGTCGGTCATCAGCTTGACCATGGTGTTGTCGCTGACGTGATCGCTAAAGCGGACCTTATAGCCGATACAACCGCCCGGCTCCGTTTGCAGCTCCTCGGCGATACGGTTGGCGACGGTTCGCGCGGCGAGACGACGCGGCTGGGTATGGCCGATCAGCCCTTTCAGCCCGCGGCCCAGCTCCATGCAGATTTTTGGCAGCTGGGTGGTTTTACCCGAACCGGTCTCCCCGGCGACAATCACCACCTGGTGATCGCGTACCGCCTCGAGAATTTCTTGTTTTTTCTGGCTAACCGGCAGGTTTTCCGGATAGGTGATGGCCGGTCGCGCCGCTTCGCGCAGCAGGACTTTACCGGCTGCCTGGCTTATCTCCTGCGCCATCTCCTGGAGGATGGCCTGTTGCGATTCAGGATTTTTAACCTTCTTCACGCCGTGCAGACGGCGGGCAAAGCGCGTTTTGTCGCGCAGCATCAGGCCGTCGAGCTGTTGATAAAGCTGGGGGAAGGTGATTTTTTGTTGTTCTGTCATAGCGTTATCGGGCAGAGCTCTGCCGGGAAAATCTCTTTTGAAGTATTGCCTTAGAGTACCACATCTGTGCCATCCGTGCCTTGTTCAAAAAATCTGAACATAGGATTCGATATATTGCGCTATCTCTGTGGCGCGATTGTGAATACAGTGTCATCAAGCACCAGGGCACTGACCCGTCAATCACATTAAAAAAGGAAACACCCATGAGCAAAGTATTAGTTCTGAAATCCAGTATTCTGGCAGGGTACTCACAATCTGGTCAGCTTTCCGACTATTTTGTTGAACAATGGCAGGAAAAACACCCGGGCGACGAGATCACCGTACGTGACCTGGCCGCTAATCCGATCCCGGTTCTGGATGGTGAACTGGTTGGCGCCCTGCGTCCGAGCGACGCGCCGCTGACGCCGCGTCAGCAGGAAGCGCTGGCCCTTTCCGACGAGCTGATCGCCGAACTGAAAGGCAATGATGTGATTGTTATCGCTGCGCCGATGTACAACTTCAACATTCCGACGCAGTTGAAAAACTATTTTGACCTGGTGGCTCGCGCCGGCGTGACCTTCCGCTACACCGAGAAAGGGCCGGAAGGTCTGGTGACCGGTAAACGCGCGGTCGTCGTAACCAGCCGCGGCGGTATCCATAAAGATACCCCGACCGACCTGGTCACCCCGTACCTGTCCACCTTCCTCGGCTTTATCGGCATCACCGACGTGAACTTCGTGTTCGCCGAAGGTATCGCTTACGGCCCGGAAGTCGCGGCCAAAGCGCAGTCTGACGCGAAAGCGGCCATCGACAGCGTGGTTGCAGCCTAATATTTCCACTCCCGCCGCCCGGTGGGAGTGTTTTTTCCCCCTCGCCCATCGCCCTTTTACGAGCCGCCTCGTAAATTCACACATCATTCCAACGCCTTAAGCCACCAGCCTGTACCATGGCTGTCGCCGCGCGAATCTGGCTCACTCCCGGTCGCTGACGGCAACCGTTGTCATGGTCAAAAACAGGAGCGCGTACTATGTACACTCGATGGTGTACATGGTACCTTAGCAAGGAGCGTTTTCGTGTGTCATGCCATTGAATTTATCGAAACGTCGCTATTTACCCGCCAGATAAAACAGCTGGCCAGCGATGAAGATCTGAGGGCACTGCAGAGGCAACTCATAGGCAATCCGGATTTCGGCGATCTTATCCAGGATACCGGCGGGTTACGGAAAATAAGAATGGCGACAGGCTCACAGGGAAAAAGCGGCGGCGTGCGGGTGATTTATTTTCTGGCAACCCGCGAGATTATCTATCTCGTCTTAGCCTACCCGAAGCACATCAAAGAGAGCCTGAGCGCAGCGGAAAAAAACGAACTCAGGAAACTGACCCGGCGACTAAAAAATGAGGTTTGAAATGGGTTACTTCGACGAGCTTAAAGCGTCCCTGGAAGAGGCTGTTGAGATCAAAGACGGCTACAAGGCCCCAGCCCGAGCGACGCGTTATGAAGTTGCTGATGTGAAAGCCATCCGCACGCAGCTTAATGTTTCGCAGGCGGAAATGGCAAAAGCGCTGGGTACCAGCGTGGATACTATCAAAAGTTGGGAGTCCAGGCGGCGCAACCCGACAGGCCTGGCAGCAAAAGTACTGGCGGTTATCCAGGCCAACCCGGCGTTCTTTCGCGAACTGGCTGAGCACTAATCCACTGAGCCCCTCCGGGTTGCCCTGGAAAGTTAGCGCTGCGTTTTTGGCCGCAGGTTTTCATCAAACTCCAGCCGCTTACGCCCCTCTTCCACTTCCCGTAATGGCTCGACCTGATGCAGCGTCTGCTTACAGCGTTCCACCAGCACCTGGTATTCACGGGTGCCATGTTTTTTCCACGCCAGCTCCTGTTCGCTCAGGACGCGAATCGCTTTTGCCGGGCTGCCGATGATCAGATGGTTAGCGGGCATCTCGGCGTTGGCTTTGACAAAGGCCGAGGCGCCGACAATGCTGTTTTCGCCGATGGTCGCCCCGTCGATAATCACCGCGCTCATGCCCACCAGCGCGTTGCGGCCAATCACGCAGCCGTGCAGAATAGCGCCGTGGCCGATATGTCCGTCCTCTTC
This sequence comes from Klebsiella sp. 2019SCSN059, assembly GCF_021739525.1. NCBI lineage: Bacteria > Pseudomonadati > Pseudomonadota > Gammaproteobacteria > Enterobacterales > Enterobacteriaceae > Klebsiella > Klebsiella sp. 2019SCSN059. Next base: position 29,518 of record NZ_JAKKOM010000038.1, read on the forward strand.
CACCACCGTATCCTGGCCGGGGAAGCCGTGCATCACGCAGTTGTCCTGAATATTGGCCCCGTCTTTGACCACGATGCGGCCAAAATCGCCGCGCAGGCTGGCGTTGGGCCCAACATAGACCCCTTTGCCGAGGATCACGTCGCCAATCAACACCGCGGTCGGGTGGACGTAACTCTCCTCCGGCACCACCGGGGTCAGTCCATCAATCTGATAAATCGGCATGCAACCTCCTTATGCGCCCGGCAAACCGCCAAAGCGCTGATAATAGAGCGGGCCCGGCGCGGGAAGCTCGCCGACCGAGCTTTCACCTTTCTCGCTGACGAACGCCAGCGCGCCGGGACTCACCCGTTGGTAAATATTGATACACAGCTGGCGGGCGGTCTGCCCCGCCCAGTGCGCCGGCAGCAGCTCTTCCGGCAGCAGCGGATCTTTGAGCACCACCCGGCGATAGAAATGAATCAGCAGGAGCTGGATCTGAAAGCTGCGTTCCGGCGTTAACTCCGCGGGGTCGCAGTCGCGCAGCAGCGGCAGTAACGGCCGGAATAACGAGATAAAGGCCTCATACATCTCGTTTTGTTCGGTGAGATGCCAGCACTCCTCCACCCGGCTGCGCAGCGCCGCCCGGGAGAGCGCCAGCGGCGAGTGGGCTTCAAAACAGATGACGTTTTCGGCGACCCCCGCTTCATGGAGCAGCGACTGGACATCCGCCAGCTTTTGCGACGGCGAGGCTAACAGGCTCGGCGCCAGCGCGCCAAACCCCTGCCACAGCAGCTGCTTTTTGACGTCGGCCAGCACATTTTTCTCCAGGCCTTCCGAAAGCAGCAGCAGCCAGGTGCCGTCCCATTCCGGAGCGTTCGCGCGATAAATTTTATGTTCCGCGCGTCGGGTCAGGCGCAGCCCTTTGTCGCTCAGACGATAGAAGCTGCGGCGGCCGATACGGACGACATCGAGCCACTCCTCTTTATTGAGGCGAAACAGCGCGGTGCGGACGAAACGCTCGCCGAAGCCTAATCCTTCCAGCAGCGCCGCGACGCTGCCCAGCCACACTTCCCCACCGCGTTGTAATAAGGCGTCGCCATACAGCGAGGCGATTAATGATGTGCCGCTGATCGGCGTCGCCGTCACCGCTTGTTGAATAAAGGCGTCGAGTTTACTCATCTGATTCATTCTGTTGTTATATTTTTCCTTTATGAATCATAGCACAGGAAATACCCGGCCTACGGCGTAAAGGCCTCAGCCGGGTTATCGGGGAGAGAATTAACCGCTGACCACCGCTTTACGCAGGTCGAATACGCGACAGGCTTTGCCTTCAGAGCGCGGAATGCTGCCGCAGTTGACGATGGTGATATCGGTGGAGATCCCGACCATCGACTTAATGCGGTGGCGCAGCTGGTGACAAATCTGGCAGCGCTGCTCGTGACTCAGCGCCAGCCCGCTCTCTTTCAGCTCCACGCGCACTGCCAGCGAATCGAGATGGCCGCGGCGATTCACCTCCAGCTGGTAGTGCGGGGCCAGGTGTTCAAACTTAAGGATCTCTTCTTCCAGCTGCGACGGGAAGACGTTAACCCCGCGGATGATCAGCATATCGTCGCTGCGTCCGCTGATGCGGTCCATACGGCGCATGGTGCGCGCAGTGCCCGGTAGCAGGCGCGTCAGATCGCGGGTACGGTAGCGGATCACCGGCAGCGCCTCTTTGGTCAGCGTGGTGAACAGCAGTTCGCCGTGTTCGCCATCGGCCAGCGGCGTGCCGTCGTCCGGGTTAACGATTTCCGGGAAGAAGTGGTCTTCCCAGATGGTCGGGCCGTCAACGGTTTCCAGACACTCCATCGCCACCCCCGGGCCCATCACCTCTGACAGACCGTAAATATCCAGGGCGGTGATCCCCAGCCGGCGCTCGATCTCCGCGCGCATCGCCAGGGTCCACGGCTCGGCGCCAAAGACGCCGACGCGTAATGAACAGCCGCGGGCATCGCCGGCCATCTGGCGCTCCAGCTCTTCAATCAGATTCAGACAGTATGAGGGCGTCACCATGATCATATCCGGCTGGAAATCGCGGATCAGCTGCGCCTGTTTTTCGGTCTGTCCGCCGGACATCGGGATCACCGTCGCGCCTAAGCGTTCCGCGCCGTAGTGCGCGCCGAGGCCGCCGGTAAACAGGCCGTAGCCGTAGGCGACGTGAATTTTATCTTTCGCCGTGCCGCCGGCGGCGCGCAGCGAACGGGCGACGATATTGGCCCAGTTATCAATATCGTTTTGCGTATAACCCACCACCGTCGGTTTGCCGGTGGTGCCGGATGAGGCATGAATGCGCACCACCTGCTCCATCGGCACCGCGAAGGTATCGAAGGGATAGTTGTCGCGCAGATCCTGTTTGGTGGTGCACGGGAATTTGGTCAGGTCGCTCAGTTCGCGGAAGTCGTCAGGGTGCACGCCTGCGGCGTCGAATTTACGACGATACATTGGCACATTGTTGTACGCATGATTCAGCGTCCACTTCAGACGCTGGGTTTGCAGGGCCTGCAGCTCATCACGCGAGGCGGTTTCAATCGGATCTAATTTTGTAGTAGTTATCATTGTAGGGTACTCGCAGGTAAATTAGCTCACACTCGCTCGAGGATCATGGCGATGCCCTGACCCACGCCAATACACATCGTACACAACGCATAGCGCCCGCCGCGGCGCTGCAGCTCAAGGCTGGCGCTCAGCGCCAGACGCGCGCCGCTCATGCCCAGCGGATGGCCTAACGCGATGGCGCCGCCGTTGGGATTCACATGCGCCGCATCGTCCGGCACGCCGAGCTGTCTGAGCACCCCCAGCGCCTGGGCGGCGAAGGCCTCATTCAGCTCAATCAGATCCATATCGTTAATATTGAGCCCCGCCCGCTCCAGCACTTTACGCACCGCCGGTACCGGCCCCAGCCCCATCAGGCGCGGCTCGACGCCCGCCGTCGCCATCGCCACGATCCGCGCCCGCGGCGTGAGCCCCTGGCTAGCGGCCTGCTGTTCGCTGGCGATGATCAGCGCCGCGGCGCCGTCGTTGACGCCGGAAGCATTGCCCGCGGTAATGACGCCGCCTTGACGGAACGGCGCTTTCAGTTGCGCCAGCTGCTCAAGCGTGGTTTCCGGTCGCGGATGCTCGTCCTCGCGCACGTCGCTAAGCGCCCCTTTCCGGCCGACAACCTGCACCGGCACGATCTCCTGCGCCAGAATGCCGTCGCGCTGGGCCTGCGCCGTGCGCTGCTGGCTGCGCCAGGCGAAAGCATCCTGATCGGCGCGGCTGATATTTAACAATTCGGCTACATTCTCGGCGGTTTCCGGCATGCTGTCAGTTCCGAAGTGTTGCGCCATGAGCGGGTTCACAAAACGCCAGCCAATGGTGGTGTCGAACAGCTCCGCCTGACGCTGATACGGCGCGCTGGCCTTCCCCATCACAAACGGCGCGCGCGACATCGACTCCACGCCGCCGGCGATCAGCAGATCGGCATCGCCGGCTTTGATCGCCCGGGCGGCAAAACCGACGGCGTCCAGCCCGGAGCCGCACAGGCGGTTGAGGGTGGTACCCGGCACCGTATGCGGGTAGCCGGCCAGCAGCGTCGCCATATGCGCCACATTGCGGTTATCTTCGCCCGCCTGATTCGCGCAGCCGTAAATCACATCATCGATCGCGGTCGGGTCAAGCCTGGGGTTGCGGCTCAGCAGCGCACGCAGCGGGATCGCCGCCAGGTCGTCGGCGCGCACGCTGGCCAGCGCGCCGCCGTAGCGGCCAATCGGCGTGCGGATCCCGTCACAAATAAAGGCCTCGCGCATTACACTTCTCCTGTGATTGTGCCACCGATGCGGTGCGATTTGCCGCGAAACAGGGCCACAATTTTTTGCTGTTGATTAACAATTTCAATGTCGTAGACCCCGGTCAGCTTGCCCTGCTGTTTGACTCTGGCGGTGGCGACCAGCCGGTCGCCGGCAAACGCCGGGCGGAGAAAATCAATGCTGGCCGCCGAAGCCACCGCCGCCAGCCCCTGGCTGTTACAGGCGTAGGCGAAAGCGGTATCGGCAAGGGTAAATAGCTGACCGCCGTGGCAGGTTTGATGGCCGTTAAGCATGCCCGGCGAGACGGTCATGGTCATCTGCGCAAAACCGTCGTCCATCTCGATGAGTTCGATCCCCATCGTTCTGGCGCAGGTATCTTTTTCGTACATCGCGCGCGCGTTGCGCCAGGCGTCATTGCTCATGGTGCTTCTCCATCAGCGCCTTCTGGCGCAACAGGGAGCCGGGGCGATAGCGCTCCTCGCCATAATGGTGGTGCAGGTTCTCCAGCAGGCGCAGCACGCGGTGCCAGCCGAGGCTGTCCCCCCACGCCAGCGGGCCCTGCGGGTAATTGACGCCCAGACGCATGGCGGTATCGATATCCTGTGCGCTGGCCACCCCTTTCTGTAGTGCATCCAGCGCTTCGTTAATCAGCATCGCCACCGTGCGCCACACCAGCAGGCCGGGATAATCGGCGATACGCAGCACGTTCTTGCCCTGCTGCTGGAAGTAGTGCACCGCTTTGTCCGTCGCCGCCGGCGCGTTGGTCGCCGCTGCGGCCAGCACCACCGTATCGCTGGCGCACAGGTCATACACCACCACCGGACGGCGATGATTAACGCTCAGCGCCAGGGCAGTCTCGCCTTCGGTCTCCAGCAACAGCAGCTCGTCCAGCTCGGTGACACTGTCACTTATAGTGATGACGGATTGAGCGCCATGGGCAACCGGCGGCAGCGCCGCCGCCGTCCTGACTTCCGCAGGCCAGCGATAGACGCCATGGCCGCTCTTTTTGCCCAGCCGCCCGGCCAGCGCCAGCTCTTGCTGGAGTAGCGATGGCAGGTAACGGCGGTCCTGCCAGAAAGCGTTAAATACCGAGCAGGTCACGGCGAAGTTAACGTCCTGGCCAATCAGGTCCGTCAGCGCCAGGGGCCCCATCGGGAAACCGCCGCCGTCACGCAAAGCGGCATCGATAACCTCCGGGGCAGCCACCTGCTCCTCCAGCGCCCGCCAGGCTTCGGCGTAGAATGGGCGCGCCACGCGGTTAACGATAAAGCCGGGCGTCGAGCGGCAGCGCACCGGCCGTTTCCCCCAGCCGCTCACGCACTGGCACAGCTGCTCCACCACTTCCGCAGACGTCGCCAGGCCGCTGACGACCTCCACCAGCTTCATGACCGGCGCCGGATTAAAGAAGTGCAGCCCGGCGACGCGTTCGGGATGCTTTACCCCGGCGGCGATGGCGGTAATCGAAATCGACGAGGTGTTGCTGGTGAGCAACGTTGACGGCGCGCAGATCGCCGCCAGCTGCGCGAACAGCGCCGTTTTTACCTCCAGGCGTTCAGAGGCCGCTTCGATCACTAAATCTGCGTCGGCCAGCGCGGCTAAATCGTGGGCCGGATGCAGGCGTGCCAGCAGCGCGTCGGCCTGCTCTGACGCCAGTTTGCCGCGCTCGACCCGTGAGGCGAGCCGCCTGGCAATACCCTCGATCGCCCGGGCGATGGCCTGATGATCGATGTCGTAAATCATCACCGGATGCCCGGCGGCAGCCGCCACTTCGGCGATGCCGGCCCCCATGGTGCCGCTGCCGATCACCGCCACGTTGGCTATGGATGTCGTCATTATCTATTTCCCGCTGAACTGTGGTGGCCGTTTGGCCAGAAATGCGCTGACCCCTTCGCGGTAATCATCGCTGCGCCCGGCGAGGCGTTGATAATCGCGCTCCAGGTCCAGCTGCGCGTCGAGACCGTTGGTTTCCGCCGCCAGCAGCGCCTTTTTAATCAGCCCAAGACCCAACGTCGGCTGAGCCGCCAGATGGCGCGCCAGCTGCAGACTGGTGTCCGCCAGTTCGGCATCATCCACCAGCTGCCAGATCATCCCCCACTGCGCGGCCTGTTCCGCGCTGAGGCTATCGCCCAGCAGCGCCAGCCCCATGGCGCGCGCGCGGCCGGCCACCCGCGGCAGGAACCAGCTGCCGCCGCAGTCCGGCACCAGCCCGAGCTTGCTGAAGGCCATCACAAACTTGGCCGAACGCGCGGCCAGCACGATATCGCAGCCCAGCGCCAGGGTGGCCCCTGCGCCAGCGGCTACGCCGTTGACCGCGCAAATCACCGGTTTCGGCAGCGCCGCCAGACGACGCACTAACGGGTTGTAAAAGCGTTCCACCGACAGGCCGAGATCCGGCGGCGGGCCGCTGGGGTCGACGTTGCGGTCGTTCAAATCCTGGCCGGCGCAAAAGCCGCGGCCGGCGCCGGTGATCAGCAGGCAACGCACGCCGTCGTCGCGCTCGGCCTGCTTCAGGCATTCCGCCAGCTGTTGATGCATCAGGTCGTTAAAACTGTTGAGGCGGTCCGGGCGATTGAGGGTAATGGTCATGACGCCCTGTTCCACTGCGCTGAGAATGAAAGCTTCCACGATTAGCGTCCTTTAAAGTCCGGGGTACGTTTTTGTAAGAAGGCGTCGATGCCTTCGCGGCGGTCTTCGGTGGCGCTCAGCAGAGTGAACAGCTGGCGCTCCTGCTGGAGACCGGCCTGCAGGCTCACCTCCTGCGACAGGCGCAGCGACTGTTTCGCCGCCCGGAGCGCCAGCGGCGCGTGGCGGGCGATGGTGGTCGCCAGTTGCAGAGCATATTCATCGGTTAACGCCGCCGGATAGATATCGCTTACCAGTCCGGCCTGCTGCGCCTGACGGGCGTCTATACTCTCGCCGCTCAGCACCATCCGGCTGGCCAGCGCCTTGCCAACGCTGCGGATCAGCCGCTGGGTGCCGCCAGCGCCCGGCATGATGCCGAGGGTAATTTCCGGCAGGCCAAAGCGGGCGTTGTCCCCGGCGACAATCAGGTCGCACAGCAGGGCCAGCTCGCAGCCCGCGCCGAGGGCGTAACCGTTGACCGAGGCGATCAGCGGTTTGGGGAAGGCATCGATACGCGCCCACAGCCGCGGGCGGATATCATCCAGGGTCGCCGGGAGATCTTTCTCCGCCATCTCGTTCAGGTCGGCTCCGGCGGCAAAGAAGCGCGGATTGCCGCTGATGACGCAGACGCTGACGTTGTCATCAGCGGCCGCGGCCTCCAGCGCCTCGGCAATCCGGGTTAATAAGGCATTGTTCAGCGCGTTGCGGGCCTGCGGACGGTTGAGCGTCAGCTGCAGCACCCGGCCATGGCGGTGGATCATCAGCTCGCTCATGCCATCCCCCGCGCGTCAAAGTCGACCACCACGTCGCCGCTGGTGGGCAGCGCCTGGCAGCTCAGCACGTAACCCGCCGCCAGCTCATCCGCTTCGAGGCTATAGTTGGCGGCCATCGCCACTTCGCCGCGCAGCACTTTGCATTTACAGGTGGCGCACACCCCGCCCTTGCAGGCAAACGGCAGGTCTGCCCCCTGGCGCAATGCGGCATCCAGAATGCTGTCGTCTTCGGCGCTGAGGGCGATCAGCCGATCGCGCCCGTCCTGGCGGATGGTTACCGTGCGCCCTTCCGCCTGCACCCCGGCGGCGCGCTTAACGCTGCCGCCCGGCGTATTGAAGCGTTCGAGATGAATGGCGTGCTCCGGCACGCCGAGCTCGCGCAGGGTCGTTTCCGCCTCATCCATCATTGTCGCCGGGCCGCAGATAAAGGCCTCGTCGAAACGGCTGAAATCCAGCAGATGGTCCGCGAGCTGGCGCAGTTTGTCGCCATCGATGCGCCCCTGCAGCAGATCGCTGTCCATCGACTCCTGGCTGAACAGATGCACCACCTGCAGGCGCTGCGGATAGCGGTCTTTTAAATCGGCCAGCGCCTGGCGGAACATCATGCTGTGGCTGCTGCGGTTGCCGTAGATCAGCGTGAAGCGGCTGTGCGGCTCGGTGGCCAGGGTGGCGCTAACGATCGCCATCATCGGCGTGATCCCGGAGCCGGCGGCGATCGCCAGATAGTCGCCCTGCCGTTCAGCCTGCGGCTGATAGCCGAAATGCCCCTGCGGCACCATTACCTCCAGCTCCATCCCCTGCTGGATAGCGTGCTGGGCGAAGCGCGAGAAGCGCCCGCCGTCGATGGCTTTGACCGCGACGCTGATCTCTCCCGGCGTAGGGCTGCGGCAGATGGAGTAACAGCGGCGCAGCTCTTCACCGCCCAGTCGGGCTTTCAGCGTCAGATGCTGGCCCGGACGAAAGCAGTACTCCGCCTGCAGGGCTTGCGGAATCGCAAACGTAATGGTCACCGCATCGCGGGTTTCCGGCTCGACTCTCGCGACCTTAAGCGCATGGAACGTCGTCATGGCAACCTCAAATACATTTAAAGTAATCAAAGGGTTCCCGGCAGCTGTCGCAGCGATAGAGCGCTTTGCAGGCCGTGGAACCGAATTCGCTAATCAGCGAGGTGCGGGTGCTGCCGCAGCGCGGACAGCTCACCTCGGCGGGCATTTCCGCGTGGCAGGCGTGCCCCTGCGGCGGGCTGATGCCGTACTGGCGCAGGCGCTCGCGGGCCTCCTGGCTCATCCAGTCGGTGGTCCACGGCGGGTCCAGCTGCAGGACGATGTGGACCGGCAGATAACCATGCTCGCTCATCACCGCGCGGATCTCGCTCAGCAGATGCTCCGTCGCCGGGCATCCTGAATAAGTCGGGGTAAAGCCAATCACCCACCCGTCGCCGTGGCGCGCGACGCTACGCACCATGCCGAGATCGGTGATGGTGAGTACCGGCACTTCCGGATCCGGGATCGCGCTTAACACTCCCCAGATGGCGCGCACCTCGGCGGGAGCGATGTCATCTAAACGTTGCATCGTCCCCTCCCTTACCACTGCAGGCCGGGATGGGAACGCTGCAGATATTGCATCTCCGCCAGCAGCGGGCCGAGATGTTCACTGTGCAGCCCCTGTTTGCCGCCGCTGCGAAAGGCCGCTTCCTGCGGGACCGATAAGCCTGAGTCAAGCAGCGCGGTATGCACGGTGCTTTGCCATTCGGCCTGAAGCTCGCGCGGATCAACCGCAATGCCCTGCCCGGCCAGGCTGAGCTCCAGGTCATCGGCAAGGAACAGTTCGCCGGTAAATCGCCACAGATTGTCGACCGCCTGCTGCATTTTGCGATTTGAAACCTCGGTGCCGTGACCAAGACGCTCCAGCCAGCCGCGGCTGAAGCGCTGGTGGTAGCGCACCTCTTTCAGCGCTTTGGCGGCAATGGCCGCCAGCTGCGCGTCACGGCTGTTCACCAGCCGGCTGTACAGGGCGACGTGCCAGACGTCGATAAAGAACTGGCGGGCGATGGTGTCGGCAAAATTGCCGTTCGGTTGCTCCACCAGCAGCAGGTTGCTGAACTGGCGCTCATCGCGGCCAAAGGCCAGGGTATCTTCATCGCCGCAGCCGTTAAGCTCGGCGGCATAGCTCAAAAAGTTGCGCGCCTGGCCAAGCAGATCGAGGCCGATGTTGGCCAATGCGAGATCGATCTCCAGCTCCGGGGCATGGCCGCACCAGGCGCCTAAGCGCTGGGCCAGCACCAGGCCGTTGTCGCCAAGACGCAGAGCGTAGGTGGCTACAGGATTGGGGTTATTCATCGCCGCCTCACATGTGTTCCATGCCGTCCGGCACGGTATAGAAGGTCGGATGACGGTAGACTTTGCTTTCCGCCGGGTCGAAGAATTCGCCGCGCGCTTCCGGCTGCGAGGCGACGATTTCGCTGGCCTTCACCACCCAAATGGAGCAGCCTTCGCTGCGGCGGGTGTAGGCGTCGCGGGCGTTCTCCAGCGCCATTTGATCGTCAGCGGCATGCAGGCTGCCGACGTGACGATGGGAAAGCCCCTGTTTGCTGCGAACGAACACTTCATATAACGGCCAGTAAACTTTGCTCATGTTGTCTCTCCTTATGCCGCGCTGCGGGCCTGCTGTTTTTGCGCATGGGCCAGCGCGGCTTCGCGTACCCACTCGCCCTCTTCCCAGGCCTTACGCTTGGCGGCCAGCCGCTCGTGGTTGCACACGCCACGGCCGCTAATCACCTCGTTAAACTCCTGCCAGTCGATCTCGCCGAAGCGGTAGTGGCCGCTGGCTTCATCAAAGTGCAACTCCGGGTCCGGGACGGTCATGCCGAGGATCTCCACCTGCGGCACGGTGTTGTCGACGAAGCGTTGACGCAGCTCGTCGTTGGAGTGCAGTTTGATTTTCCACGCCATGCTGCGGGCGCTGTTCGGCGAGTTGTCGTCGTTGGGGCCAAACATCATCAGCGCCGGCCACCAGAAGCGGTTAATGGCGTCCTGCAGCATCTGCCGCTGGGCGTCATTACCCTGCGCCAGCGCCATGCAGGCTTCGAATCCCTGGCGCTGGTGAAAGCTCTCTTCTTTGCAGATTTTGACCATCGCCCGGGCATAGGGGCCGTAGGACGTCCGGCACAGCGCCACCTGGTTGACGATGGCCGCGCCATCGACCAGCCAGCCGATCACGCCGATATCGGCCCAGCTCAGCGTCGGGTAGTTAAAAATGGAGGAGTATTTCATCTGCCCGTCGAGCATCTTCTGATACAGATCTTCCCGCGCGCAGCCAAGGGTTTCAGCGGCGCTATAGAGATACAGCCCGTGGCCGGCCTCATCCTGCACTTTAGCCAGCAGGATCGCTTTGCGGCGCAGAGTGGGCGCCCGGGTGATCCAGTTGCCTTCCGGCAGCATGCCGACGATTTCCGAGTGCGCATGCTGACCAATCTGACGGATCAGGGTTTTACGATAGGCATCCGGCATCCAGTCCTGCGGTTCGATGGCCGTTTCCTGCGCGATGCGCTGGTCAAAGCGTTGTTCTTCTGTCACGTCATCACCTTTATGATTCCGATATTCACACAACAATCGTTTATGTGAATCACTTTGTTTATTGAAGGTTACATATTGGTTAAAGAAAACCACAAATTTTGTTTGCTCTTTTTGTGATAGCCTCCGCAAAACCTTTTGTAAACCTCAACAAATACAGTTAATTAGGCCGAAAACATAACGTCATCGCGATCACAATGTTAATAATTTATTAAATACGAGCTTGCATTTTATGATTCATAAAAGAACTATTTATAGACATTCCACGTAACATATTTGGAGATTCGCGATGCAGCAGTTAGCCAGCTACTTATCCGGCGCCTGGCAGACCGGCCGGGGCCGCGCCCGTACTATCCATCACGCCATCACCGGCGCGGCGCTGTGGGAGGTGACCAGCGAAGGCCTGGATATGGCGCAGGCGCGCCGCTTCGCAATTGAGCGCGGCGGTCAGGCTCTGCAAGCCATGACCTTTATTGAACGCAGCGCGATGTTAAAAGCGGTAGCGAAACATCTGCTGGAGCAGAAAGACCAGTTCTACGCGATTTCCGCGCAAACCGGCGCCACCCGCGCCGACAGCTGGGTGGATATCGAAGGTGGCATCGGCACCCTTTTCACCTATGCCGGGCTCGGTAGTCGCGAACTGCCGGACGATATCCTGTGGCCGGAAGACGAGCTGATCCCGCTCTCTAAACAGGGCGGTTTTGCCGCGCGTCACGTGCTGACCTCAAAATCAGGCGTCGCTGTGCATATCAACGCCTTCAACTTCCCCTGCTGGGGAATGCTGGAAAAACTGGCCCCCACCTGGCTGGCCGGCATGCCGGCGATCGTTAAACCGGCCACCGCCACCGCCCAGCTCACCCAGGCCATGGTGAAGGCGATTGTCGACAGCGGCCTGGTGCCGGAAGGCGCCATCAGCCTGATTTGCGGCGGCGCGGGCGATCTGCTCGACCATCTCGACAGCCAGGACGTGGTGACCTTTACCGGCTCAGCCGCCACCGGCCAGCAGCTGCGGTCGCACCCCAACCTGGTGGCCAAATCGATTCCCTTTACCATGGAAGCGGATTCGCTCAACTGCTGTGTGTTAGGCGAAGACGTCAAGCCGGAGCAGCCGGAGTTCGCGCTGTTTATCCGGGAAGTGGTCCGCGAGATGACGGCGAAAGCCGGGCAAAAATGTACCGCTATCCGCCGCATCATCGTACCGTTGGCGCAGATCAATGCGGTTAGCGATGCGCTGATCGCCCGCCTGCATAAAGTGACCGTCGGCGACCCGGCGCAGGAAGGGATTAAGATGGGGGCGCTGGTTAATCACGAGCAGCGTCAGGACGTTCAGGAGAGCGTCAATAAACTGATTGCCGCCGGCTGCGAAGCGCTGCTTGGCGGACAGGCGGACCTCAGCGCGGCCGGGGCCTTTTTCCCGCCGACGCTGCTCTACTGCGCGCAGCCGGATGAAACCCCAGCGGTTCACGCCATTGAAGCCTTTGGTCCGGTGGCGACCCTGATGCCCTACCAGGATCGCCAGCATGCCCTGGCGCTGGCTCGCGCCGGCGGCGGCAGCCTGGCGGGCACCCTGGTCACCGCCAGCGGCGAACTGGCGCGCGAGTTTATCCTCGGCGCCGCCCGCGCCCATGGCCGTATTCAGATACTGAACGAGGCGTCCTCGGTCGAGTCAACCGGCCACGGTTCGCCGCTGCCGCAGCTGGTGCACGGCGGCCCCGGCCGCGCCGGCGGCGGCGAAGAGCTCGGCGGACTGCGTTCGGTGAAACACTATATGCAGCGCACCGCCGTCCAGGGCAGCCCGACGATGCTGGCGACCATTGGCCAGCAGTGGGTGCGCGGCGCCCAGGTGAGCGAAGACCGCATTCACCCGTTCCGCAAATATTTCGAAGAGATCCAGCCCGGCGACAGTTTGCTGACCCCGCGGCGGACCCTGACCGAAGCGGATATCGTTAACTTCGCCTGTCTGAGCGGCGACCATTTCTACGCCCACATGGACAAAATCGCCGCCGCCGACTCGATTTTCGGCGAGCGCGTGGTCCACGGTTATTTCCTGATCTCCGCGGCGGCCGGTCTGTTCGTCGATGCCGGCGTCGGGCCGGTTATCGCCAACTACGGCATGGAAAACCTGCGCTTTATTGAACCGGTCAAGCCGGGAGACACCATCCAGGTGCGTCTGACCTGTAAGCGGAAAACCGTTAAACGTCAGCGTAGCGCCGAGGAGAAAGCTACCGGCGTGGTGGAATGGGCGGTGGAGATTTTCAACCAGCACCAGCAGGCGGTGGCGCTGTATTCCATTCTGACCCTGGTGGCGCGCCAGCAGGGGGATTTCCCGGCGTAATGGCGGAATCTGTTGGCCGAACCTTGAGCCATTGAGACTGCAAGCGGTGTGCAACGGTTTCGCCGCGGGAAGTCCTTTATGTTATCTGCGGCTTCAGCGTAGTTTGCGCTGCCGGTTAGTCCTCTGCGTTATGTCTCTTACGACGCAGGGAGCGCACAGGCGGCGGCCCGTCGCCGCCGCCCCCTGTACCCCCGGGCTCCGGCCAGCCCCGGCAGTTTTAGTCGCGCAAGTGGGTAAATCAAGGACAGGTCGCACGAACCCTCCAGGCCGGGTAAGGCGCAGCCGCCACCCGGCACAAAATCGGCTCCGTGCCCGCTGTCCTTGCCCGGCGGCGCTGCGCTTGCGCGGGCCTACTGGCAGTCAGACCCGGACAGGTAGGCCGGGTAAGGCGCAGCCGCCACCCGGCACAAAACCGGCTCCGTGCCCGCTGTCCTTGCCCGGCGGCGCTGCGCTTGCGCGGGCCTACTGGCAGTCAGACCCGGACAGGTAG